>CANJDH010000010.1 GCA_947473125.1 Burkholderiales bacterium | reverse complement strand
CCGTTGATCCTGTTGAAGCTGCCGCTACCGGTGAGGTTGACCGTGCCCAAAGTGAGGTTGTTGAAGGTGCTGGTCGACTCGAGGTTGATGTGGGCACCGCCGACATCGACAATGCCGCTGTTGTTCCAGGTCTTGGTGACCAGGTTGCCGCCGCTGTGGGTGGTGGTCCCTGAGGTGTTCAGCGCACCCAGTCCGCTGATGGCGCCGCCGCTCCAGTTGAATGCACCGCCGACGTTCAAGTTGCCCGCCGCGGAAATTGTGCCGTTGCCTACACTCAAGGCCGAATTCGCGTCAATCGACGAAAGCTGCGCCAGCGTCAGCGAGCCACCGCCGCTCAGGGAAACCGCGTTGACATTTCCGCCCCCTGCGCTGGTGACTGTGAGGCTCTTGGCCGATTCAGCCGTGTTGACTGTGATGGTGTTGGTGGTGCCGCCGGTTGCGATCACCGCGTCGGCACTGGAATTCGGCGTGCCGCGATCCCAATTACTGCTGATGTTCCAGTTACCGCTCACGCCGGTGTAGTTGGTCGTGCCCGCGGTCAGGTTCAGCGTAACGTCGTTGGCGTTGTACGTCGTGCCGTACGAGGCGCCGCTGGCCGTGGTGTTGACTGCGGCAAACGTGCCGCTGCGCGCGCCGGTCGACACCACCGGCAGGAAGCTGTCCGTGAATTTGCCCTTGAACGCGCCTTGCTCAGTCACATTCATCGTGCCAGCAAGTGCGGCTGTGCCTGTCACGTTGACTTGGTCGTAACCCGTGCCTGCCGAACTGCCCGAAAGGTCGATGTCGATGGTGCCAGTGCCGCCCATCGCCAGATTGCCAGAAATGTTCAGGATGCCCGGGGTGCCGACGCCGCCGGGGCGCAGGGTGCCGCTGTTTGTGATGGTGTTGGCGCCGCCGCCCACATTGATCATGCCGCTACCGGTCAACACGCCCGTGGTGGTGTTGGTAAATCCACCGGTCTTCTGGAATACGGTGGTGCTGGCGGTGTTGATGGTGCCACTCTGTGTGAACGTGCCACTCACTACCAGCGTGCCAGCGCTAACGTTCACCACGCCGCCGGACTGGTTGACAAACGTTGGGTCGATGGTGCTCGTGGCGGGGGAGCCAACGCTTTTATTGATCGTGCCGAAGTTGTTGATCGTGCCTGAGCTGGCCAGCGGGGTGGCATTGGAGCCACTCAAAATGTTGATGGTGCCGCTGGCGTTGTTGTTGAGGATGGCGCCACCGAACAGATTGACGTACCCATTGCCGGCACCAATGTCGAACACGCCGGCGTTGTTCCAGGTCTTCGCGTTTAGGTTGAAGCCGTTGTTGCCGGCGGTGGTGGTATTGCCGCTGGTATTGAGCGTTCCCGCCCCGGTGATGGTGCTGAACAGGTTGGCGGTCAGGGTCTGTCCGCTCGGGATGGTGATGTTATCGGCGCTATTGAGGGTGACGGTGTTGCTGACGCCGACGGTCAAGCCGGCGTTAAAGACGTGTGCGTTACCGGTGTTGAGATTGAGCGCGCCGCCGGTAACCGCTACCGGGTTGGCGAAATTGGTGACATTGCTCGCCGACAGGTTGACCGTGGCGTTCGTCACGCTCCACGTACTGTTGTTGAGGATGGAGAAGTCGTTGGTGGCGGCGGTGTTGATGGTGCTGCCGCCGGCAAATACGACGGTGGCCCCGCTGCCGGTGACGGCGGCATTGCCGTTGAAGATTTGGGTGCCGCCGCCAAACTGTAGGGTGCTGCCGCTGGCAGCGCTGATGGTGCTGCTGGCGCTGTAGGTGTTGTTGTTGTTGAGCGAGAGCAGGCCGGAGTTGACGTTGATACTGCCACCGGACTGGTTGATCAATACCGGATTGAAGCCGCTGTTGGCTGCAGTGCCGTTCAGATTCTTGTTGATCTGGCCGTAGTTGTTGAATGTGCCCAGGCCGGTGGTGTGGGTGTCGTTGTACGAGGCATTGATGTTGAATATGCCGGTGGCCTGGTTGTTGAACGTTGCCGTGCCGCCGGTGAGGGTGTCGTCGACCTCAAAGTAGGCCAGCGCGCCCGCAGTGACCGAGAAATTCACCGTGCCCGAATTGTTCCAGGTGCGGCTGCCGCGCAGCGAGGCAGTTTGGTTGAATGCCGGCGAGATCGTCGTAATCGTGCCGCCCGGCGTGGTAAGCGTGCCGGTGCCGCTGATGAGGCCCTTGTTGAAACTGAATGCGCTCGACGCCGTGAGGTTGCCGCTGCCGGTGATGGTGCCGCCGAGCACGTTCAGGTTGGGCACCGTCAAATTGTTGCTGCCCATGTCGAGCGTGGAACCATAGCCGCCATCCCGGGTGAGTGTGTTCAGCGCTGTCAGGCTCGTGCCGTTGGCCAGAGTCAGGTGGCCTTCGTTGAGGGTGACGGTGGTCAGGTTCTGGAAGCCGGTGGCTGCCCCGCCGGTGATGCCGGCGAATGAAACAGTGGTGACCCCGCCTGATTGGGAATAGCTGGTGCCGAGATTGCTGACAGTACCGTTGAAAGTCAGCGTGCCGACGCCCAGTGAATCCAGGTTGGCTTGCGTGCTGCCGCTGATGTTGTAGTCACCAGAGACCGTGTAGACCGCAGTCGCAGTAAGGGGCTTTGAGAAGATGACATTGCCAGCACCGGTGATGTTGCCGGTGAAGGTGCGCGGGCCGCCATTGAATTGCAGCGTCGCGCCGGAAGCCACGGCGTAGTTGCCGGCATCGGTACCACCCGCATCGAAGCGCAGTGCGCCACTGTTGACGTTGACCACGCCGCCAGACTGGTTGTTGAAGGCCGGCAGGAAACCGCTGGTGGTGATTGCCGTGCCATTCAGATTCTTGTTGAGCTGACCGGCGTTGTTGAAGGTGCCGACGCCAATGATGTGATTGTCATTGACCGGCACATTGAGATTGAATACGCCAGTGCTCTTGTTGTTGAATACCGCCGTACCGTCGCCGGTAACGTCATCAATCCGGAAGTGTGAAAGGCCGGTGGCGTTGGTGGTGAGGGTCACCGTGCCGTAGTTGTCCCAGACGCGGCTGCCGACCAGGTAGGTGGTCTGGTTGAAGCTGGGTGATAGCGCCGTCGTGCTGCCGGCCAATGTTGTCAGCGTGCCGGTGCCGCTGATGGCGGAAGTGCCGGACCAATTAAATGTCCCTGAAACACTGACATCGCCGCCGCCGGTGAGGGTGCCACCCGACACGTTCAGGGTGGTTAGCGACAAGTTGCTGTTTGCGAGGCCCAGCGTGCCGCCACCAAGCGTCAGCGTTGTCAGGCCCGAGAACACGGTGCCGGTTTTGAACGTCAGGTTGCTGGTGCTGTCGATGCTGGTCAGGTTGGCAAACGCTGTGCCTTCGCCGCTGCTGATGCCGCCGAAATTGAGCGTTGTCGTGCCGCTGTTGGCGACCAGGCTGGTGCCGACATTGGTGACGGCGCCGGTGAAGTTGGCCGTCGTCGTGCCGCTGATCTGCGTCGATCCGCTGACGTTGTAGCTGCCGGATATCGTCGAAGTGCCCCCGGCAAATGACATGGTGCCGGCACCGGCGATGGTGCTGGGGATCGTACGCGAGGCGCCGAACTGGAGGGTGGTGCCACTGTCGATGTTATAGGTGCTGCCGGCGATGTCGGTGCCAATGCCGTTCAGGGAGAGTGTGCCGCCGCTGACGTTGACGATGCCAGTGGCCAGGTTGTTGAAGGCCGGGTCGAAACTGCTTGCCGTGCCGTTCAGGTTTTTGTTCAGAACACCAGCGTTGTTGAAGATGCCGGTCCCGCTGACATGATTGGTGTTAAGCGTGCCGTTGAGATTGAATACGCCAGTGCTCTTGTTGTTGAGCACGGCAGAGCTGTCAATCTGGAAGTGTGAGAGGCCGGTGGCGTTGGTGGTGAGGGTTACCGTACCGTAGTTGTCCCAGACGCGGTTGCCGGTCAGGAAGGAAGTCTGGTTGAAGTTGGGTGCGAGCGTTGTCGTGCTGCCGGCCAGCGTGGCCAGCGTGCCGGTGCCGCTGATGGCGGAAGTGCCGGTCCAGCTGAATGCGCCCGACACATTGATGTTTCCGCTGCCGGTTAGTGTGCCGCCGCTAATCGACAGCACCGAAGCCGGGCCGATATCGGACGTCAGCGCGAGATCGAGACTACCCGCCGTGATTGCCAGCGTCTCGTTGCCGGTCATCTTCACGCTTCTGGCGAGCTGCCCGCTGTTCACGGTGATGGTGTAGGTGCCGCTGGCTTGGTCAATCACGGCGTCATCGCTGGCGCCTGGCGCCGTGCCGCGGCTCCAGTTCGAGCCCAAGCTCCAGTTGCCGTTGCCCGCGAACGTCCAGTAGTTTGTCAGGCCCGCAATGGTCAACGTGCCGCTGCTGGTGGGCGAGGCGAAGCTGAAGGGTTGCAGGCCGGACAGAGACGATACCGTGGCCGTGCCGCTGGTGCTGCCGGTGGGCGCAAGGACCGAGAAGCTGTTGCCACTGGCGCCGGTGAAGCCACTGATGGCCTGGTACTTGATGTCGCCGCCAAGCGTGAGGTTGCCAGTAACGTTGATCTGGTCGTACTGCGTGCCGGCCGTGGTGCCGCCGAGGTCCACCTCGACCGACGAGGTGCCGCCGAGCACCAGATTGCCGCTGACGTTGAGCGTGCCGGCTGTGCCTGCAGTCCCGGGGCGAATGAAGCCATTGTTAGTGAGTGTGCTCGCACTTACATTGATCAGGCCATTGCCGGTGAGCACACCGCCGGTCGCATTGGTGAATCCACCAGGCCGGTTGAACTCGGTGCCGCTGGCCAGGTTGATGGTGCCGGACTGGGTAAAGGTGCCGCCCGCCACCTTCAGCGCATTGGCACTGACGTTGAGCACACCGGTGGCACCGTTGGTGAACGACTCGACTTCGATGTGCGAGGTTGCCGCCGTGCTGGCCACCGTCTTGGTGAGATTGCCGTTGTTGATAAACGTGGTGCCGGCGCTGGCGTCGCGCAAGGCCACGATCCAGACGGGGTTGGTGCCGGAGTAGTTGATCGTACCGTTGTTGGTGAAGGTGGTGGTGCCGGTGCCGCCGACCAGTGATATCTCGGTGGAAGCGCCGGTCATGCTGATGGTGCCGGTGTTGGTCCAGTCGCGCTGTTGCAGGCGCGTGGTGTTGTTGGCCGCATTGGCCATCGTGACCGCGCCCGTGGTGGTTAGCGTAGAAGCGTCGGTGCCGTAGATGTTGCCGGTGGTCCAGGCCAGGTTGTTGAAGGCGAAGTTGTCCGAACCGGTGAGGGTGCCGCCGGTCATGGTAACTGTACCGGTGTTGGTTTTAGTGCTGCCAGTGTTGAAGGTGGTGGTGGTGGCGCCGCCGGAGAACGTGACCGGCCCATCAAAGTCGATGGTTGCACCGCTGTTGAAGGTATGGCTACCGCCCGAAAACTGCAGGGCGGTGCCGCTGGTGAGGTTGATCGCGCTGCCGCTGCTGAACGTGTTGGTGCCGCCCGAGAACAGCAGCGAGCCGCCGGTGTTGTTGAGAGCGGCGCCGCTGTTGAAGGTGTTGGTGCCGCCCGAGAACACCAGCGAGCCGCCGGTGTTGTTGAGGGCAGAGCCGCTGAACGTATGGCTACCGCCCGAAAACTCCAGTGTGGTGCCGCTGGCGAGGTTGATGACGCTGCTGGCGTTATAGCTGCTGCCGCTGCCGCTCAAGACCAGCGTGCCGGAATTGACGTTGACCGTGCCGCCGGACTGGTTGATGAACGCGCCAGCGAAGGTGCTCGTCACAGGTGATCCGGCTTCCTTGTTGAAGGTGCCGTAGTTGGTGATGGCACTGCCGCTCACATTGATGGTGCCACTGCTGTTGAGTACACCGCCGGCTGCATTGGTGAATCCACCAGGCCGGTTGAACTCTGCACCGCTCGCCACGTTGATGGTGCCGGACTGGGTAAAGGTGCCGCCCGTCACCCTCAGCGCATTGGCGCTGACGTTGAGCACACCGGTGGCACCGTTGGTGAACGACTCGGCTTCGATCGCCGAGATCGCCGCCGTGCTGGCCACCGTTTTGGTGAGAGTGCCGTTGTTGATAAACGTGGTGCCGGCGCTGGCGTCGCGCAAGGCCACGATCCAGACGGGGTTGGTGCCGGAGTAGTTGATCGTGCCGTTGTTGGTAAAGGTGGTGGTGCCAGTGCCGCCGACCAGCGATATCTCGGTGGAAGCGCCGGTCATGCTGATGGTGCCGGTGTTGGTCCAGTCGCGCTGTTGCAGGCGCGTGGTGTTGTTGGCCGCATTGGCCATCGTCACCGCGCCCGTGGTGGTCAGTGTAGAAGCGTCGGTGCCGTAGATGTTGCCAGCGGTCCAGATGAAGCTGTTGCTGATGGTTAGGTTACCAGTGCCACCGATGGTGCCGTTGGTAAAGCTGGTGCCGCCCGATAGAGTACTGATGGTGCCGCCGTTGAAATTGGTGGTGCCGACGCCGGTGAACTGCGCAGTGATGTTCGCGCTGACCGGTGCGTTGAGGTCGATGGTGCCGGAGGCGTGGGTGAACTTGGCCGCGCCCGTGCCCGAGAGGTTGAGCGCGCCAGCGGTGATCGCCACCCCGCCCGTGCCAAAAACGATATCTCTGCCCGAATTGAGCGTGACCAGGTCAGTACCGAGATTGGCGCCGGCCGTGATCACAATGTCATTGCTGCCGCCGAGCGAGGTGATGTTGACCGCTTCTTGCGTGGCGCCGTTGGTGATGATGGCGTTGTTGTTGTCCAGCGCAACTGCGCTGTTCTGCGCAATCGAAATCGCGCCGTTGCTGCCGGTGTTGATGGTCTGGAGCAGGAACGACGAGCCCGCGCCATTGCTGATCGCGAGCGGGTTGGCAGACGTGCCAATCGAGGCGCCCTGCGCCGTAACGTTGATGCTGGTGCCGCTGCCGGCGGTGCTGATAATGTCGTTGGTGGCGGTGCCGCTTGTCACGCCGCCTGCAGCGGTGATGTTCACGGCGTTCGCGCTGATGCTGTTGGCGCCTGAAAAATTGACATTGCCGACAGTCGAGACAAGCGAGACGTTGCCCGCAGTGGTAACGCCGCTGGTGGTCGCGGCACTCGCATCAAGCAAGGAAGCGACGTTCACGTTGCCGCTGGTGCTGATGTTGAGATCACCGACCACATTGGCAGCGAGGTTGCCAAAGTTGTTGTTGACCGCAGTGAGGTTGAACACGCCCGCCGCGTTCGATTTGACAATCAGGCCCCCGGCAATGATGCGTCCTTCGCTGCCGCCCGAGCCCTGGCCGGTGGCGCGATCAGACGGGCTGCCGCCTTGCGTGTCCAGCACCACATTGCCGGCGGTGCGAATCTCGACCTTGTTGAGGCTCAGGCCTGCCCCATTCAATGACGCCAGTGTGATGACGCCGGTCTCGGACGCGCCGCCGATGCTGTTCTCGGCCGTGGCATTATTGAAGATGATGCCGCGAGAGCCGCTTGCACCAATGGTTAGCGCAGTACCGCTGATGTTGATGGCAACGTTGCCGTTGCCGCTGGCGTTGAGCGTCGAGCCGGTGATGCTCGAGCCGTTCTGCATAAACACACCGTGCGCGGCCAATGAGCCCAGGCCCAATGCGCCCACACCGGTGAGGTTGATCGCGCCGCCGTTCGAGGCAATGAAGCCGGCGGTGGCGGTGGTGTTGGAGCCGATCATGATGCCGTTGCCGGTCACTGCGGTGGTGCCGGTGGCATTGCCGGTGCCGGTGCCGGTCAGGTTGATGTTGCCGCCACCCAGCGATTGCAGCGTCAGGCCGGCGCTGATGGTGATGCCGTTCGACTGGGCGCCGGTGGTCTCACCGGTATTGAGCCCGCCAATGCCGGTGGCGTTGAAGTTGCCGCTGCCGGTCTTGATCTTGTAGGCAGCAGCTGGATTGATGCCGCCGAGCGATATACCATTTCGGAGTGCACCGGTCGCGCCGCTGGTGCCGCCGGTCCCCTTGAGCGTAATGCTGCCGCCACCTGCCGAGGTGTCGATCACGGTCAGGTTACTTGGGTTGTCTGCCGCCATCGCGATGCCGATCACCATGGCTTCGGTCGTGCCGCTACCGCCCTGGCCGGTGATGTTGACGTTACCGCCGTTGGTGATCAGTGAGCCGCCGTTGTAGACGCCGGCATTGCCGTTGGCACCGTTGCTGCTCGCTCCCTGGCCGTACAAGTTGATGCTGCCCGCACCGGTGCTGACGGCGACGTTCGCATCGACAACGACACCGAGCGAGATGTCCGATGCATCGCCGATGGCGAGCGTGGTGGCGGTGGTGCCGCCGTGCGCCGTCAGGCTGCCGCCGTTGGTGGTGATGGTCAGCGACCCGCCGGGATCTTGTGCGCCCAGCCACACGGCGCCGGCGCCGATGTTGTCGCGATTCGAGTTGAGTTCAATGTTGAGCGCGGCGGTAGTGCTGGTGATGGTTTGCGTGCCGGTGCCGTTGTAGATCACCACGTTGTTATCGCCACGCAAGGTGAGGGTGCGCGCCACGCCGCCGGTGCCGGTGACGTTGCCGGCCAGTGCCACATTGCCGAAAGTGCCGCCGGTGCTGCCGATGCCGGTGGCACTGAGGTTGATGTCGCCATTGACGGTCAGGTTGCTGCCTGATGCGATATTGACTGAGCCACCGCTGGCCGCAAACGTGACCGCGCCGGCGGTATGGAGCGTGCCTTTGTAATAGTTGTGGCCAACCAGACTGCTGACGTTGAGCGCACCACCGGAGTTATTGATGGTGGTGGTGTCGAGCACCACGCCGTTGTTGGAGGTGTCGACCACGCTGGTGCCGGAAATCGTGATCGCAGCACCACCGACGTTGAGCGATTCAACCAGATTGAAAGCCAGGTTGACGCCATTGCCGCCGGTGCCGCCGAGCGAGCCGGCGCCAACGCCGGTCATGCCGATGCTGCCGCTGCCGTTGATGCGTACGGTGGAAAACGCAATCGCCACGCCGGCATTGTTGCTGGTGCCGCTGCCGCCGGTGCCGACGATGGAGACGCTGCCGTTGCCGGTGCTCTCGACCACGCGGTTGCTGACAGCATCGACACCCGCGAAGCTGACGCCATGGTTGTTCTGGCCGCTGGCGTTGCCGCCGGTGCCGTTGATGCTCAGGGTGCCGTTCACGGTGGTGACGGAAACCCCGCTGCCCCAGATGCGCACGCCATCATTGAAGTCTGCTGTGCTGCCAGCGCTGCCGCCACCGATGCCGGTGATCGAAATGGCGCCGCTGCCGCTGGCCTGCACACTGGTGCCGCTGCCGTGCAGGCTGACACCCATGTTGTCGCTGCCACTGCTGCTGGCGCCCTTGCCGATCAGTGAAATGTTGCCAGTGCCCGAGTTGAGCGTCGCAGAGTTGAGCGTAATGCCCACGCCGGCGCTAGCGGCATCGCCCGTGGCCACACCAGTCACGGTTCCGGTTAGCGTGGTATCGCGCCCACCGAGGGTAATGTTGCCGCCGTTGGTGGTGAAGGCAATGCCGGTGCCGTTGACGCCATTGAGCGCGATGTAGCCGGTATTGTTGGCATCGCTGTCAGCGTTGAAAACGAGATTGAGCGCGTTTGACGACGACTGGATGGTCACGCCCGCATTGACGATGATATGGCGCTCGGCGTTGAGGCGGAAGGTCGCTGCAGTGCCGGTTGTCTTGCTGATGGTTTGATTGGCGGCAATCGTGATGTCGCCGTTGCCACTGGAGCCCGCATTGGTGCGGATCTCGACGCTGGTGCCGCCGTTGAGCGCTGTTTCAATGGCGTCGATGTCAGCCGTTGCGCTGGCCGCGTTGGGGTTGTAGATCGGCGTCGTGAAACTGGGTGAACTCTCGTCACCCGTGCTGGTGGTGACTCGCGTAATGATGATGTCGCTCGGGTCGAGCAGGAGTTGGCCGCCCTGGCCCTTGTCGGAACCCAGATCAACGCGGCCGCGGAAGAACAGGTATTCCTTGCCCGACACCTCGGCAAAGCCGCCGTTGCCACTCTGCCGCCCGCCGCGCCCGGTGATGCTGCCGACGAAATGGGTGGCGTTGTCCGCCCATACCACGACCTTGCCGCCGTCACCCTTGAGGTCGGCATCGGCCTTGAGGACGACATTGCGGTCGACGAACGTCGTCAGCGCGTTCTGGATGTCCGGGTTCTTGCCCTGATAGTCTCCGCCGACGAGGATGGTGCCGCCGCCGTCAGTGCCGGAGGCGTCAATTACCGCATTTCCAGTGAGCGCGACGTTCTGACCCAGCACCTGCACCGTGCCGCCCACATTGCTACCTACGGCCGAGGCATTGGGCTCAAGAGTGGCTCCAGGAGCCGATCCTGGCATGGTTGTCGGTGCAATGCCGCGCGCTTCCAGGTTGCCGGCCACGGCAGTCGTGCCCTTGGCTGCCTGAATCGCGATGAAGCCGCCGGCTTGGCCCGGATTGGGTAGCGATAGCGCCGCGCCGGTGAGGGCGGAAGCGCCATTGGCTTGCACCAATGCGCCCGCGTCGATGCTGATGTTGCCTTCGGTCGATTTCAGGCTGATGGTGCCGCCGGGCCCGGCGCTGCCGTTCGCTTGCGTGAGCGTATTGCCTTCGACCTTGATGTCGTTGCCGGCGGAGACGGTAACGGAACCCCCCTGGGGCCCGTTGGCGGTGATGGTGCTGCCGGACTCGAGTGAGACCGATTTGCTCGCCGAGAGCACGATGCGGCCCTGCGCATCGCGGCTCACCTGGTTGGCGTTGATGATGCCCTTGTTACGCAACAGCGCGCCGGCAATGTTGATGTTCTGCGCCACCAGCGTGCCGAGGTTCTCGGCCTTGCCGGCGGTGGCCGTGAACACCACTTTCACGCCCGGCGTGGCGGTGTCGATCACTTCGATCGATTGGCCCGCTGCCAGCACGATCTGCCCGTTTGGCGCCTGGATTAGCCCAGAGTTCGAAACGTCCTTGCCCACCAGCAGGATGGTGCCGCCCGATGCAGCAGTGATGCTGCCCTGGTTGGTTACGTTGCCCTGGATCGCGCCGGCTTCGAACTTGAGTTTGCCCGCCAAAAAGTCGGCAGTGTTGATGTGTGCCGTGGAGGCGACGAGGCCGCCGACGTCGATGCGTGCGCCCTGGCCGAAAACGATGCCGTTCGGGTTGATCAAAAAGACTTTGCCGTTCGACTGCAGTTGCCCGAGGATCGAGGAGGGGTCCGCACCGACCACGCGGTTGAGCACGGCGCTCGACGCCGACTGCTGCTGGAAATTGGTGATCTCGCTGGCGCCGATCGAAAAGCTTTGCCAGTTGATGACAGCGCCGGGGCTGTTGGTGATTGTGAGGGTGTTGCCGGCGGCATTGAAGGTGGCCTGGCCGTTGACCACCACCGGGGCTACCGGGTTGGCCATGACGGTGCTGGCAATGCCGCCGAAGGCACCCGCCACGGCGATGGCGTGGCGCTTCAGGCGCGTCGCAAACGTCGGCGTGCGCCACGCTGCGGGCAAGGGTTTGGTCGGGGGCCGCTTGGTCATTCCCAAAACTCCTGAAACTCACGCCCGGCGCATTGCGCCGGAAGTGCACCTACCGCAATATGCTAATAGCATACACACCAAAGAAAAATAAAAAACTTACCGAATAAGGGATTATTGCCAACCAGGGGCAGTTTGGCTAGCGCGCCGATATGAAAATTCGTGAATAAAGTCACACATTTAGCAATAACCTGATTTTCAGGCGTGCATAAAGATGTTTTTGCGTGAATTTCGCATTTGCGAAATCTTCAAAACCCTTGGTGGAAGCGGCTTTCTGGCCGGTTCCGGCCTGCAGGCCTTGGTGGCAGCGCGCCTTGGCTGGCGCCTAAAAACTGAGAGCCAGCGAAAAATGTCCGCGCGCGTCGCCCTTGACCTGGCTGGAGGTGGCGTTCATCACACGCACGTCGGTGACGCGCGCGTAGTCGGCCTTGAAGGTCAGATTCTTGCCGAGGTTGAAGCGCAGGCCCAGGCCGACGCTGGCAATCGCGAGGCGCTGGTCGGCGTCGCCGGGCAGCTTGAAGTTGTACCCGCGCGCCACGTCGTAAAACACCAGCATGCGCAGGTTCGAACCGGCGATGAATTTGTCGCCCCAGTCGGGCCCGTAGAGCTCGAAGTTGCCGTAGATGCCGCGGTCGCGTGCGAATTCGCGCTCCTGGAAGCCGCGCACCGAGGTGGCGCCGGCGAGGCCGAATTGCTCTTGCGCGATCAATGCCTGTGGCGTCCACTGGCCTGACAAACCGCCGCGAAACTGGAAATCCGCCGGCAGCACCTCGGCGTGCGACAGCGAAGCCTTCAAGACGCTGAAGGTGGAACTGGCGCCGCCCTGTGCCGCGCCGGCCGCCGCCGGGCGCACCGCCTGGAAATTCTGCATCGAGCCGTTCTGGCCCCAGCCCCAGTTGGCCGCAGCGCTGACCGAGAAGCCGGTTTGCCGCCCGACGCCGGCCCAGCCGCCGCTGTAGGTGAGCGACACCGGGTGCGAGGTGATGGGGAAGGCCGCCGGCCCGCAACCGGCCGCGCCGAAGGTGCCGAGGGTGCAGGCGTTCTCGAAGGCCTTGTAGTCGAAGGCGTAGGTGAGCTGGTGGGTAAATTCGCCGCGGCGCGCCAGATACTGGTTGAAGCGCAGGCCGAAAATGTCGCCCTTGCCAGTGAAGGACAGGGGGCCGGCCACGGTGGCGGTGGTGCCCGAGCTCACCGACGACTTGGCATAAAACGCGTCGACCGAGCCGTCAAAGCGGTACAGCGGCACGCGGTAGCTCAAGCTGTAGATCGACACCAGGTCGGGTTTCTCGACCGAGGTGGTGTACTGGGCCGTGAATACATGGTCGGCGTTGAACAGGTTGGCGTGCTGGTAGCCGAGCGACAGGCGGTGCATGCCGGTGGCGTTGCTGCCGGTGTTGTCGAGGCTCGAAATGAACTTGCCCGGCGCCGAATCGGACACCGTGACGCTGGCGTTGACTTCGTCTTCCTTGTCGCCCACGCCGAGCACCACATCGACCTGGCGCGCCGGGTTTTCGTTGGCGACGCGCACGTTGGCGGCGATGTCGCGCGCGTTCGGCGTCTTGCCGGTCTGCAGCGAGGGCAGGGCGGCGCGGATGTTGGCCTCGTCAAAAAAAGCGTGGCCTTCGATCTTGATCGCAGCGATTTTGGCCTCGATCACCCCGAGCTTGACGCTGCCGGTGTCGAGCGTCTGCTCGGGCACGAATACCTGCACCGCCGAAAAACCGCGCGAGCGGTAGGCGCCCTCGAGCGCCTCAAGCGCCTTCTGGATGTCGCCGTAGACGCGCTTGTCGCCGGTGAAGGGGGCGACCAGCCGCAGCACTTCGTCTTGCGCCAGGATCGTGTTGCCGGTGACCACATAGCTCTTGATGCTGAAAGTTTCGTCCTGCGGCGCCGACTGTGCGGGCGGCGGCGGCGCTGACACCGGGGCCTGCGCCAGGGCAACAGGCGCGGTACCCGCCGCAATCAGTGCGGCCAACAGGGTGGAGCCGGCGTGCATCGAGTCGTTTCGCTTGTTTTTGGAATTTATGAGGGCATTCTACTAGAGCGCCATCATAGCTTGCCTGCTACAACCTATGGTGTGCTTGTGGCCATTCCGTGCCTCGCAAAGGGCGAGGCTGATACAATATGTGGTAATTGCACAACACGCCCGATTCCCTCTTTTTCGATCCTTTCGCCATGTTCAGCTACGCCACCACCCTTGCCCTTGCCGACCCCGAAGTCAATGCCGCCGTGGTCGCCGAAACGCGCCGCCAGGAACAGCACATCGAGCTGATTGCCTCGGAGAACTACACCTCGCCCGCAGTGCTCGCCGCGCAGGGCTCGCAACTGACCAACAAGTACGCCGAGGGCTACCCCGGCAGGCGCTATTACGGCGGCTGCGAGTTTGTCGACATTGCCGAGCAGCTTGCCATCGACCGGGTCAAAAAACTGTTCGGTGCCGAGGCCGCCAACGTGCAATCGCATTCGGGCGCCCAGGCCAACCAGGCGGTGTTTTTGGCTTTTCTCAAGCCCGGCGACACCATCATGGGCATGAGCCTCGCCGAAGGCGGTCACCTGACCCACGGCATGGCGCTCAACATGAGCGGCAAGTGGTTCAACGTGGTGTCCTACGGGCTCGACGCGCAAGAAGCAATCGATTACGACGCGATGGAGCGCAAGGCGCGCGAGTCCAAACCCAAGCTGATCATCGCCGGGGCCTCGGCGTATGCGCTGTGCATCGATTTCGCGCGTTTCGCCAGGGTGGCCAAGGAGGTCGGCGCAATCTTCATGGTCGACATGGCGCATTACGCCGGCCTCGTGGCGGCTGGTGAATATCCGAGTCCGATAGCGCATGCCGACGTCGTCACGTCGACCACCCACAAGACCTTGCGCGGCCCGCGCGGCGGCATCATCCTGTGCAAGGCGGAGCACGAAAAGGCGATCAACTCGGCGGTGTTCCCGGGCCTGCAGGGCGGGCCGCTGATGCACGTGATCGCCGCCAAGGCGGTGGCGTTCGGCGAGGCCCTCAAACCCGAATTCAAAACCTACCAGCAGCAGGTGCGCAAGAACGCCGATGCCATGGCAGCCGCGTTGCAGGCGCGTGGCATGCGCATTGTGTCCGGCCGTACCGAATCGCACCTGATGCTGGTCGACCTGCGCGCCAAAAAGGTGACCGGCAAGCTGGCCGAAGCGGCACTCGACAAGGCGCACATCACGGTGAACAAGAACGCCATCCCGAACGACCCGGAAAAGCCGATGGTGACCTCGGGGATTCGCCTGGGCAGCCCGGCGATGACCACGCGCGGCTTCCGCGAAGCCGAAGCCGTGCAGGTCGCGAACCTGGTGGTCGATGTGCTAGAAGCGCCAGAAGACGAAGCCAACCTTTCGCGGGTGCGCGAAAAGGTGGCGGTGCTGTGCACCCGTTTTCCGGTGTACGGCAACTAGGCGCGACGCCATGAAATGCCCGTTCTGCCCGAATTCGGATACCGCCGTGGTCGATAGCCGCGAGGCCGACGAAGGCGCGGTGATTCGCCGGCGCCGGCGCTGCCTGTCGTGCGACAAGCGCTTCACCACCTACGAGCGGGTCGAATTGCGCATGCCGGTGCTGGTCAAGAAAAACGGCGCACGGGTCGATTACGACCGCGAAAAATTGCGCTCCAGTTTCAAGCTGGCGCTGCGCAAGCGCGATGTGTCGTCCGACAAGGTCGACGATGCGATCCTGCGCGTCGAGGAAAAACTGATTGCCATGGCCGAGCGCGAAGTGGCGACCCACAAGCTTGGCGAGATCGTGATGCGCGAGCTGCGCAAGCTCGACAAGATCGCCTACATCCGCTTTGCCTCGGTGTACCGCAATTTTGCCGACCCGGAAGAGTTCGGCGACGTGGTGGCCGAGCTCAATCCGCAACGCAAGGCCCGCAAGTAGGCTTTGCCGGATCGCGTCATGTTCACGCCACTTGACCAAACTTGCATGCGCCGTGCGCTCGCGTTTGGGCCGTGCCCGCCTGGCGGCGCGCACAGGGTAGGTTCGAGCGCACACATTCACGAGTCTCATGTTCACTCCACTTGACCAGACCTACATGCGCCGCGCGCTCGAACTTGCCGAGCGCGGCCTGTACACCACCACGCCCAATCCGCATGTCGGCGCGGTGGTGGTCAAGGACAACCGCATCATCGGCGAGGGCTGGCACCAGGTTGCCGGCGAACCGCATGCCGAGGTGCTGGCGATGCGCGACGCCAAGGCGAAGCTGGGCGACGCGGCGGTCAAGGGTGCGGCGCTGTATGTGACGCTCGAACCATGCAGCCACCACGGGCGCACGCCGCCCTGTGCCGACCTGATCGTGGCCGAAGGCGTGACCAAGGTGGTTGCCGCCATGGAAGACCCGAACCCCAAGGTGGCCGGGCAGGGCTTTGCGAAGCTGCGCGCGGCCGACATCGACGTGCGCGTCGGCCTGCTCGAATCGGATGCGCGCGAGCTCAACATCGGCTTCATTTCGCGCATGACGCGCGGCCTGCCGTGGGTGCGCCTCAAGGTGGCGGCCAGCCTCGACGGCAAGACCGCGCTGGCCAACGGCAAGAGCCAGTGGATCACCGGGCCCGAAGCGCGCAAGGACGGCCATGCCTACCGCGCCCGCTCCTGCGCGATCCTCACCGGCATCGGCACGGTTCAGCAAGACAATCCGCAACTGAACGTGCGCGAAGTGGCGACCTCGCGCCAGCCGTTGAAGATCATCGTCGACAGCAATCTGCAAATTGCGCTCGATGCCAAGATATTGAACGAAGGCAGGGTCCTGATTGTCTGTGCCACGGACAATGAGACCCTTCTGAAACCCTTGGTAGACAAGGGTTTCGAGGTCATGGCCCTGCCCAATTCGAGTGGCAAGGTGGACCTTCCTGTTCTCATGCGCGAGCTGGCGCGGCGCAACCTCAACGAGATTCACGTCGAGTCCGGTTTCAAGCTCAACGGCTCGATGCTGCGCGAACGTTGTGTCGACGAGCTGCTGATTTATTTTGCCGCGAGCATCATCGGCCACACCGGGCAGGGCATGTTCAACCTGCCGGAGCTGACCGACCTTGACGAACGCCTCAAGGTGCGCATCCACCGCGTCAGCCAGCTCGGCGGCGCCGACCTGCGCCTGATCGCCAGACTGGACTGACGCGCATGTTTACCGGCATCGTCGCGGCAGTCGGCCGCATTGCACAAGTCACCCCGCTGGGCGGCGCCGATGCCGGTGTGCGACTCACCATCAAGGCCGGCACGCTCGGCCTCGATGACGTCGCCATCGGCGATTCGATCGCCATCGAAGGCGCCTGCATGACGGTGATCGCCAAGAGCGCCGGCAGCTTCGATGTCGAGGTGTCGCGCGAGAGCCTTTCGAAAACGGCGGGCCTGACCGGCGCCGGCGAGGTCAACCTCGAAAAAGCGATGCGCCCGACCGACCGCCTCGGCGGCCACATGGTGTCCGGCCACGTCGACGGCCAGGGCGAGGTAGTGTCGTTTGCAGCGGTCGGCGAATCCTGGCAGCTGGTGATTCGCGCGCCGCAGGAGCTGGCCAAATTTCTGGCCTACAAGGGCTCGATTACCGTCAACGGGGTGAGCCTCACGGTCAATCGCGTGACGGACCTGCCCGCAGGTCCTGAAGCCGGGGCGCTTGCCGGCACCGAGATCAGCATCAATTTGATTCCGCACACGATTGCGGTCACCACCTTGCGGCACCTGGCCGCAGGGCGCCGCGTCAATCTTGAAATCGACCTGATCGCACGCTATGTCGAGAGGATGTTGACGGCGAAGTGACTCCGGTGCCCGCAGCGTCGCAATCTGCGGCGGCCGTGAAATGGTCGCTGCTCGCCGCCATCGCCATCATGGTGGTGTGGGGCACCAACTTCGCCGTGACCAAGGTGGTGCTTGACCAGCTCGGGGTGTCGGTGTTTTTGTTTGTGCGCTTTGCCTGGATGCCGGTGCTCGGCTTCGGCCTGCTCGCCTGGGTGTATCGGGGTCGCTGGCGCGAGGCGCTGCCGGCGCGCGGCGACTGGCCGCGCTTCATCGCCTGCGGCCTGATCGGCCACACCGTGCATGTCGGCATCGTCACCTGGGGCATCAACCTCTCCACCGCTTTCTCGAGTGCGCTGGTGCTGACCAGCGGGCCGATCTTCACCCTGCTGATCCTCGCCGCGCTGGGGGTCGAAAAACTGCATCGGCCGCAGGTGATCGGCACGATCACGGCGTTCGGCGGCATCCTGATCTTCCTGTCCGACAAGTTTGCCGCCGGCCTGGCGCGCGCCGGCGCCGGCGACCTGGTGCTGTTGTTTGCCGCCTTTTTGTTCTCGGCCTACACCGTGATCGCGCGTCCGCTGACGGCGCGCTACGGGCCCTTGATGCTGCTGGCCTGGACGTTGGCATTCGGCGCTCCCTGGCTGCTGCTGTTGAACCTGTCGGCGGTGCTGTCATTCGAGTTCGGCGCGGTGTCGGCACGGGTCTGGCTGCTGGTGGCGTGGGCCACCACGGTGTCAGCGTTTCTCGGCTGGCTGGTGTGGGCCTGGGTCAACCAGGTGCGCGGCGTGGCCCGCAGCGCGCCGCTGCAATACCTGATGCCGCCGATTGCCGCGCTGGTGTCGTGGTTGTGGCTCGGCGAGCAATTTGGCTGGGTCAAGATCGGCGGCGCCGTGATCGTCATGGCCGGGGTCGCCTACGCGCAGTTTGCCGGGCGCCGCGTCGAGCCTGCCGAGGAGCAGGTCGACGCCGGCTAGCGCCGCGCGTCCGCCGCGCGCCTCAGGCCGCGAAGGCCGGCACGGAAAAGCCGTTCGGGCGCAGGGTTTGCATCAGCGGCGCAGGTGCGTCGCACCGAGGCGCGGGTTGCGTGGCAGCGCCCAGCAGCGATTCGAGGATCGCCGCCACGCGCGCCATGCGCACCGGTTTGTTCAGGATCGCCGCCGCGCCGCAAGCGAGGCAGCGGTCGATCTCCGCCTGTTTTTCGATCGACGACTGAAACACGATCGGCACGCAGCGCAGGCGCTCGATGGCGCGCAACTGGACGGCCAGCTCCCAGCCGTCGATGTCCGGCATCATCACGTCGAGCAGCATGATGTCGGGGCGCTCGACTTCGCACAGCGCCAGCGCGCGCGCGCCGCAATCGGCCAGCAGCGGCCGGTGCCCCAGGCGCACCACGATGTGCTCCAGCAGCGCGCGTGAGGTTGCCGAATCGTCCACTACCAGCACATTCCACATGATTGCCGCCCACTTCCCAGTTGTCCGTTACCGAACGCTCCCCTGCCCGGGTCAGGGAAACGCGATGCGTGTTCCCGCCACGCAGTTAACGGCCGCGCGCGAAAAAACTTGAGTCCGCCGGGAGGGGCGGGCAGGAGAGCCCAAAGCCGCCTCCTTGACCTGGCGCAACTGCTGCCGGGCCTCCTGCAGTAAGCTGCTGGTCTGCCGCACCAGTACAGGAGTTACGATGATGTCCATGGGCACGGTGTTGTTTTCGGGCGTATTCGATTTGTCGTGGTGGCAGCTGATTCTGGTGGCCCTCGGGCTGACCCATGTCACCATCGTCGGCGTCACGGTGTTTTTGCACCGCTGCCAGACGCATCGCGCCCTCGACTTGCACCCGGTAATGAGCCATTTCTTCCGCTTCTGGCTCTGGATGACCACCGGCATGGCAACCCGCGAGTGGGTCGCGATCCACCGCAAGCACCACGCCAAGTGTGAAACACCGGATG
Organism: Burkholderiales bacterium; assembly: GCA_947473125.1. Lineage (GTDB taxonomy): Bacteria > Pseudomonadota > Gammaproteobacteria > Burkholderiales > JAEUOS01 > CANJDH01. Next base: position 54,473 of record CANJDH010000010.1, on the reverse strand, counting down.
ACCCGCACAGCCCGCAGGTGCTCGGCATCAACCGGGTGTTGTGGGGCGGCGTGTTCCTGTATGTGAAGGAATCGCACAAGCCCGAGACCATGGAGCGCTACGGCTACGGCACCCCCGACGATTGGCTCGAACACCACCTGTATTCCAGGTATGTGCTGCTTGGCCTGACCCTCACCGGGGTGATCGACGTGGTTCTGTTCGGCATCGTCCCCGGCGTGCTGATCCTGGTCACGCAGATCGCCTGGATCCCGTTCTGGGCGGCTGGCGTGATCAACGGCGTCGGCCACTTCTTCGGTTATCGCAGTTGGCCGGTGGCGGATGCCAGCACCAACATGTTTCCCTGGGGCATCCTGATCGGCGGCGAAGAGTTGCACAACAATCACCACGCGTTTCCGAGCTCGGCCCGGCTGTCCTACAAGTGGTACGAGTTCGACATCGGCTGGCTGTATATCCGCATCATGGAGCTGCTCGGGCTCGCGCATGTGAAGCGGGTGGCGCCGGTGCCGCGTTTCGTCGAGCCGAAGGTGCTGGCTGATCTAGCGACCCTGCAGGCGGTGCTGGTGAATCGCTATGACGTATTGGCCCGGTTCGCCAGCGACACCCGGTCGGTCGGCCCGGGCGAGCACGACCGGGTGCAGGCGATGCGTGGCGAACTGGCTGCCCTGTGGGGGCGTTCCTCCGCGCCCCAGGAGCAGATCGTCCGGCAGTTGCAGGCATGGTGCGAGCGCGCCGAAGCCAGCGGCGTCGCCGCCCTCGCGGCGTTTTCGCGGCGCCTGCGCAGTTACGCTTAGGTAACGGATTTTTCAGTGTAGAGGTGGCCTGAGAGCCGCTCGCACCAATGGTTTGCCCGCGCCAATGGTTTTATGGGTGATGCTCTGAAAACCTGCGTCCACCAAGGGTTTCGGGCTGGCACATGGATCAATTATTGCCGGCCGCCGCTCCTGGCTTTTACCGGATCATTCTGCCGGCGCCGGCAAAATGATCCGACATGCTTTAACGCAGCGACGCGTTGATCCGCTCCAGCATCGCGCTGCCAGGGCACAGTTCCTTCTTGCCCATGCGGTTGAACGGCATCTCGGCGGTGTTGAGGTGCGTGTGCAGGTCTTCGGGTTGCGGATCGACGTATAGCAGGCCGGTGACGACTTCACCCTTGGCGTGGTGCTCCTGGATGTAGTTCATCGCAGAAATGCGATTCGTCGGATCGTACTCCGGGTGCAACTTGCGCAAACGCAGGGTCGAGCCGTCGTGCTGCGCCACTTCGACCACTTCGCCTTCCGGATAATCGACCGTGATTTCGGAGCGCGTGGTGATGAAGTCGATGCGGCTCACCGCCTCGTTGTGCTCGCGCACGTAGTCGTAGCTCTTGGTGCTGCCGGCGTGGTTGTTGAACGCCACGCAAGGGCTCACCACATCGAGGAAGGCCGCGCCCTGGTGGGCCAGCGCGCCCTTGATCAGCGGCACCAGCTGGCGCTTGTCGCCCGAGAAGCTGCGGCCCACGTAGGTTGCGCCCAGTTGCAGCGCCAGTGCCACCATGTCGACCGGGGAATCGGTATTGGCGACGCCTTTTTTCGACTTCGAACCCTGGTCTGCGGTGGCCGAGAACTGGCCTTTGGTCAAGCCGTACACGCCGTTGTTCTCGACGATGTAGGTCATGTTGACGCCGCGGCGCATCACGTGGGCGAACTGGCCGATGCCGATCGAGGCAGAGTCGCCGTCGCCGGACACGCCCAGATAGATCAGCTCGCGGTTCGCGAGGTTGGCGCCGGTCAGCACCGAGGGCATGCGCCCGTGCACGGTGTTGAAACCGTGCGAGTTGCCGAGGAAATAGTCGGGGGTCTTGGACGAGCAGCCGATGCCCGACAGCTTGGCGACGCGGTGCGGCTGGATGTCGAGTTCCCAGCAGGCCTGGATGAAGGCCGCCGAAATCGAGTCGTGGCCGCAGCCGGCGCACAAGGTGCTGACCTTGCCTTCGTAGTCGCGCCGCGTGTAGCCGGCCTTGTTCTTGACCAGGGTCGGGTGGTGCAGCGTCGGTTTGGTGAGATAGGTCATACGGCTTCCTTGCCTTTGCGAAGCGGCACTACGTTGAGCCCTGCGGCGCGTTCGGCCACTTCCTTGATGATGAAGCGCGCCGTGATCGGCGTGCCGTCGTAGTTGAGCACCGGCACCAGCTTTGCCGGATTGATGCCGAGCTCGTTGACCAGCATCGAGCGCATTTGCGCGTCGCGGTTCTGCTCGACCACGAACACGGTGTCGTGCGCATTGACGAACGCCTGCACCGAATCCGGAAACGGAAACGCGCGCAGGCGCATCAGGTCGACATGCGTCCCTTGTTCTTCGAGTGCGTCGTAGGCTTCGTTCATGGCCGGGCTGGTCGAGCCGAAATACAGTGCGCCCAGTCTGGTTTTTTGCGTGGCCTTGCGCTCGATCGGTTGCGGCACCAGTTTTTTCGCAGTGTTGAACTTCTTCAACAGGCGCTGCACGTTGTACAGGTAGTCGGGACCGGCCTCCGAATATCGCGCGTAGGCATCCTTGGTGGTGCCGCGCGTGAAGTAGCCGCCCTTGGTCGGGTGCGTGCCCGGATAGGTGCGGAACGGCACGCCGTCGCCATCGACATCCAGGTAACGGCCGAATTCCTTGCCCGATTCGAGCAGTTCATAGGTCATGACCTTGCCGCGGTCGTACTCGCGCGCGTCGTCCCACTTGAACGGCTTGCACAGGCGCTGGTTCATGCCGATGTCAAGGTCGGTCATCAGGAACACCGGCGTTTGCAGGCGGTCGGCGAGGTCCAGGCAGGCGGCGCCGAATTCAAAGCACTCGTTCGGGTCTTCCGGGAACAGCAGCACGTGCTTGGTATCGCCGTGGCCGGCATAGGCGGAGGAAATCAGGTCGGCCTGCTGGGTGCGGGTCGGCATGCCGGTGGAAGGGCCGCCGCGCTGCACGTTGATGATGGTGACCGGAATCTCCGCAAAGTAGGCCAGGCCGATGAACTCGGTCATCAGCGAGACGCCCGGGCCGGAGGTGGCGGTGAAGGCGCGCGCGCCGTTCCATCCGGCGCCGGTGACGATGCCGATCGAGGCGATTTCGTCTTCGGCCTGAACGATCGCGTATTTGGATTTGTTGGTGGTGTCGAGGCGCAGCTTCTGGCAATAGTTGATGAAAGCCTCGGCCACCGACGACGACGGCGTGATCGGATACCAGGCGCACACCGTGGCGCCGCCGTAGACCATGCCGAGGGCGGCGGCAGCATTGCCCTCCACCAGGATCATGTCGCCGATGTTGTCGCGCTTTTCGACGCGAATCGGCAGCGGGCAGGTGAGCTTGGCCATGGCGTAATCGCGGCCGAGCTGCAGTGCGTGCACATTGTGCTTGAGCAGCTTTTCCTTGCTCTTGTACTGCTCGCCGATCAGCTCTGCAATCGCTTCCGCGTCCATGCCTAATAGCGCAGAGAGCACGCCGACATAGATGATGTTCTTGAACAGCTGGCGCTCGCGCGGGTCGCTGTAGGTGTCGTTGCAGATTTCGGTGAGCGGCACGCCGATGACGTTGATGTCGTCGCGGAATTTTGACGCCGGCAGGGCCTTGGTCGAGTCGTACAGCAGGTAGCCGCCGGGAGCGATCTCGGCGATATCCTTGTCCCAGGTCTGCGGGTTCATCGCCACCATCATGTCGACGCCGCCGCGGCGTCCGAGGTAGCCTTTTTCAGTGACGCGCACTTCATACCAGGTCGGCAGCCCCTGGATGTTCGACGGGAAGATATTGCGCGGGCTGACCGGCACGCCCATGCGCAGGATCGACTTGGCGAACATTTCGTTGGCCGAGGCAGAGCCCGAGCCGTTGACGTTGGCGAACTTGACGACGAAGTCGTTGACCGCGCTGATCTTCTTGGGGCTGGTATTGGTATTCATGCGGCTCTCCTGGCCGGTGTCGGATTCTTCGGGCGGCAAGCAGGGCCGGCCTTGGCGGTTTGCATGAAGTATTTCTGCATGTCCCAGGCGCCGGTCGGGCAACGCTCGGCGCACAGGCCGCAATGCAGGCACATGTCTTCGTCCTTCACCATCACGCGGCTGGTCTTGAGGGTGCCGGACACGTATAAATCCTGCGACTTGTTGGTGGCCGGTGCGCTCAGGCGCTTGCGCAGTTCGTCTTCTTCGCCGTTGAGCGTGAAGGTGATGCAGTCCATCGGGCAGATGTCGACGCAGGCATCGCATTCGATGCACTTGGCATCAGCAAATACGGTCTGGGCATCGCAGTTGAGGCAGCGTTGCGCCTCTTTCCAGGCCAACTGCGGGTCGAAGCCGAGCTCGACTTCCACCTTGATGTTTTTCAACGCCAGGTTGATGTCCTTCAAGGGTACCTTGTAGCGCGAATCGTTGGCCACGCCGTTGTCGTAGCTCCATTCGTGGATGCCCATTTTCTGGCTGAGCATGCGCACCATCGGCGGCGGGCGCACGGCCACGTCTTCGCTCTGGCAGAACTTGTCGATCGACACGGCGGCCTCGTGGCCGTGGGCCACCGCCCAGATGATGTTCTTCGGGCCGAAGGCGGCGTCGCCGCCGAAGAAAACATTCTTCACAGTCGACTGCATCGTCACCTGGTCGACCACCGGCAGGCCCCATTTGTCGAATTCGAGGCCGACGTCGCGCTCGATCCAGGGGAATGAATTTTCCTGGCCGACGGCGACCAACACATCATCGCATTCAAGGGTGACGTCTGGCTGGCCCGAGGGCACCAGCGAGCGGCGTCCCTTGGAGTCGTATTCGGCCTTGACCACTTCGAATGTCATGCCGCTGAGTTTGCCGTCCGTGTGCAGGAACGCCTTCGGTACGTGGAAATTGAGGATCGGGATGCCTTCGTGCATCGCGTCTTCCTTCTCCCACGGCGAGGCCTTCATCTCGTCGAAGCCGGAGCGCACCACCACTTTGACGTCGTCGCCGCCGAGGCGCCGCGAGGAGCGGCAGCAGTCCATCGCCGTGTTGCCGCCGCCGAGGACGATGACGCGCTTGCCGATCTTGTCAATGTGGCCGAAGGAAACACTGGACAGCCAGTCGATGCCGATGTGGATGTTCTTGGCGGCTTCCTTGCGGCCCGGGATGTCGAGGTCGCGGCCGCGCGGCGCACCGCTGCCCACGAAGATGGCGTCGAACCCCTGGGTCAGCAGGTCCTTGAGGCTGTCGATATGCTGGCCCGCAACAAAGTTGACGCCGAGGTCGAGGATGTAGCCGCACTCCTCGTCGATCACGCTTTCCGGCAGGCGGAATTTGGGGATCTGGCTGCGGATGAAGCCGCCGGCCTTTTTCTCGCCGTCGAACACGGTGATGTCATAGCCGAGTGGCGCCAGATCGCGCGCCACGGTGAGCGATGCGGGGCCGGCACCGACGCAGGCGATGCGCTTGCCGTTTTTCTTCGACGGCACCTTGGGCATGCGCGCCGATACGTCGTCCTTGTAATCGGCGGCGACGCGCTTCAGGCGGCAGATCGCCACCGGTTCGGGCTTTTCGGCATTTTCTTCTTCAACGCGGCCGCGCCGGCAGGCTGGTTCGCACGGGCGGTCGCAGGTGCGGCCGAGCACGCCGGGGAATACGTTCGACTCCCAGTTGATCATATAGGCGTCGGAATAACGCCCTTGGGCGATGAGACGGATGTATTCGGGTACGGGCGTGTGGGCAGGACATGCCCACTGGCAATCAACGACCTTGTGGAAGTAGGCCGGATTGCCGATGTCGGTCGGCTTCAAACGAAAGCGCTCCTCTTGGTGGCGTGCGGATTTTATTGGTTGCTTGACGTGGCTCGATGCTGCGAGGCGCCCCAGAATCCGCTGGCTGGCAGCGCGGGAGTTTACGCCCTCAACCCGGTAGTGAATAGAGTGGCGCAACACACTGTTGCATAAAGGTTACGCGGCCTGGCTCGCCCCACTGCCAGAAGGGCATTAGAGGACGCGTGGAGCCCGGCAACGCGTTGACAACTGACCAATGGTCATTTTACAATGACCGAAAGTCATTTAAAGGAATTCACGCCATCATGGTAGTGCTTCACCGGGCCGTTCAGGCCGAAGACAAAGCCGCACGCCGCTCGACCATCCTGCACGCGGCGCAGAGCCTGCTGGCGCGGGACCCGGAGAATTTCGCCTCCGTGGCGCAGGTCGCCGAGGAAGCCGGGTTGGCCAAGGGCACGGTTTATCTGTACTTCAAGACCAAGGAAGAAATGCTCATGGCGATTCACGCAGAGCAGGCCACGCGCCTGTTCGATGTGGTCGAGGCCCTGATCGCCGCCCAGGGCCCGGGGCTGACTGTGGAGCAGTGCGTCGATGCATTTTGCGGGTTTGTGCGCGGCAACCCTCTGTTCCTGCAACTGGCCGGCAAATGCCACTCAAGTTTCGAGCGCAATATCGACCCCGAGTTCATGTACCAGTTCCGCTTGGGCGTGGCGACGCGCCTGGCGCAGCTCGGCCCGCAGATCGAAGCGGTATTTCCCCTGTTGCAGGCCGGGCAGGGTGTGGAACTGCTGAACCACACCTACGCCTTCGGCATCGGCACCTGGCAGTTGTGCGACCCGAGCCACGACCCCGAAGGCCTGGCGCGGCCCGGCCTCAACGTGCTGCGCAAAGACGTGCAGACGGTGATGCGCCGCGGTCTGATGGCATTGTGGCGCGGCTATGCGTTGCCGGAACCCTCTGCCTTGCCGCAACCCATTGCACCCGCATCGTCCAAAGGAACGTCGTCATGAAATCCACCTATCCGATCGTCGTGTTGCTGGCGGCGCTGATGCTGCTGCAGGCCTGTGGTGAAAAGACTGCTGTGGCACCCGACGTGCGCCCGGTGCGCGTGACTCGCGCGACGCTTGTGGATGCACAGGGCGTCAACACCTTCGCCGGCGAGATCCGCGCGCGCTATGAAACCGACATGTCGTTTCGCGTTGCTGGCAAGATACTGAGCCGCGCCGTGGATGCTGGCGCCACCGTCAAAAAAGGCCAGGTGCTGGCACGCCTCGACGCGCAGGATGCAAACCTCAATGCGGTGTCGGCGCGTGCCACCCTGGTGGCAGCCGAAAGCGAGCTCGATTACGCCAAGGCCGAACTGACCCGTTATGACGACCTGCTCGCCAGGAAATTTGTCAGCCAGGGGGTGTACGACCAGAAGCTCAACGCGCACAAGGCAGCCGTGGCGAAGCGCGATTCGGCCCGCGCCCAGGCCGGCGTCTCGGGCAACCAGGCCGCTTACACCACGCTTCTGGCCGATGCCGACGGCGTTGTTACGGCGGTCAACGCCGAACCCGGCCAGGTGGTCAATGCCGGCCAGGCGGTGGTGCGCATTGCCCGACTGGGTGAGAAAGACGCGGTTATCAACATTGCGGAAAACCAGCTGGCGACGGTAAAAGCCAATCCGCAGGCCCTGATCGCCCTGTGGGCCAACCCGGACAAACGTTATGCCGGCAGAGTGCGTGAAATCGCCGCCGCCGCCGACCCGGTGACGCGAACTTATACGGTCAAGGTCAAGATCGAAGATGCCGACGACGCGTTGCGCTGGGGCATGTCGGCCACCGTCGGCTTTGCCGGCGCCGCAACGGGCGAACCGAACGCAGCAGCTCTCGGGCAACGGGTAATTCTGTTGCCCATGACCGCCCTGACCCAGACCGACGACAAATCCGGCGCCAAGCCTGCGGTATGGGTGGTCGGCGCCGACGGCAGGGTCAGGCTTACGCCGGTGGCGGTGGGCAAATACGCCGAGCAGGGCGTCACGGTGGTGGGCGGCCTGGCCGGCGGGGAGACCGTGGTCACGGCCGGCGTGAACAAGCTGCAGCCCGGGCAGCAGGTGAAACCGCTGGGCGCCGAGGCGCCATCCGCAGCGCCCGGTACGAGTGGTGCCGGCGCTGCACCGGTGGCCCAGGCTGATGCGCCCAAGTCGAACAATTAGGCGCGCACGGCCGGCGCGGCGGGCGCGCGCAACGAGACCGTATAGGCCGGGCCGGCGCGACACCGGTTTGTACGCGCCGCCGCTGCTGCGTAACCGACCAGATCGATCAACCGAAAAATCCCCCCGAACCCCTGACGCATGAAAAATTTCAATCTCTCCGAGTGGGCGCTCAAGCACCAGTCCTTCGTGCTCTATTGCATCGTGGTGCTCGGTTTCATCGGCGTTTTTTCCTACGGCAATCTGGGTCAGTCGGAAGATCCGCCGTTTACCTTCAAGATCATGACGGTGCGCACTGGATGGCCGGGCGCCACCGCGCGCGAGGTCGAACAGCAGGTGACCGAGCGCGTCGAGAAAAAACTGCAGGAGATGCCCGAGCTCAATTTCGTGCGCAGCTTTTCGCGCCCGGGTGAATCGCTGGTGTTTGTGGCGATCAAGGATTCCGAGCCGGCAGCCCGCATGCCGGAAATTTTTTACCAGATCCGCAAGAAGATCGGCGATGTCCGCGGCCAGCTGCCGCAAAGTGTTGTCGGGCCGACCTTCAACGATGAATTCGGCGACACCTTCGGCAACATCTACGCGATTACCGGCGACGGTTTCAGCTATGCCGAGGTCAAGGACGCGGCGGAGCGCATCAAGAAGGAGTTGCTGCGCCTGCCCGACGTGGCCAAGGTCGAGTTGATCGGCGAGCAGGACGAAAAACTGTTCGTGGAGCTGGCCAACACCAAGATCGCCAACCTGGGCCTCGACATCAATACGATCCTGGCGACGCTGCAATCCCAGAACATCATGACGCCGGCGGGCAACTTCGACACCCAGGCGGAGCGCATTTTCCTGCGCGTATCGGGTGATTTCGAGTCTGCCGAAAACGTCAGGAACATTCCGATACGGGCCAACGGCCGTACCTTCCGCCTTGGCGACATTTCGGTGGTGCGGCGCGGCTTTACCGACCCGCCGCAGCCGAAGATGCGCTTCCAGGGCCGTGAAGCACTCGGCATCGGCGTGTCGATGCGCAAGGGCGGCGACATCATCGCGCTGGGTAAAAACCTTGACCGTGAGCTCGACCGCATCGAAAAGACCCTGCCGGTCGGGCTCGACCTTGACCGCGTCAACGACCAGCCGCGCGCGGTGCGTGATTCGGTGAGCGACTTCGTGCGTTCGGTGGCCGAGGCGGTGGTGATCGTGCTGGCGGTGAGTTTTCTCTCGCTTGGCATGCGCACCGGGCTGGTGGTGGCGCTGTCGATTCCGCTGGTGCTGGCGCTGACCTTCATGTTCATGCAGGTGTTCAACGTCGGCCTGCACAAGATTTCGCTCGGCGCCCTGATCCTGGCGCTGGGCCTCTTGGTTGACGACGCCATCATTGCCGTGGAAATGATGGCGGTCAAAATGGAAGAAGGCATGGATCGCTTCAAGGCAGCGAGCTTTGCCTATACCTCCACCGCGTTCCCCATGCTCACCGGCACCCTGGTTACCGCAGCCGGCTTCCTGCCGATCGCCACGGCGAAGTCCGGTACCGGCGAATACACGCTGTCGATCTTCCAGGTGGTGGTGCTGGCACTGCTGATCTCGTGGGTCGCGGCGGTGATCGTGATTCCCTATCTGGGCTACCACCTGCTGCCGGCGCATGCGCCGGCTGGCCATGGCAGGCCAGCGGCCGCGCCGAACTGGTTCACGCGCCTGCCAGGTGTGCGCAACCTGGCCACCTGGGGCGGCAATTTTTATGCGCATTTTCGCGATGTCGTCGAATGGTGCATTACCTGGCGCAAGACCGTGATCGTGCTCACGCTGGCCCTGTTTGCACTCTCTGTATTCGGTTTCAAGTTTGTCCAGCAGCAGTTCTTCCCCTCGTCGACCCGGCTTGAAGTGCTGGTGGACCTGAAACTGCCCGAAGGCTCGTCCTACTGGGCGACCGAGCACGAAGTCAAGAAAATGGAAGTGCTGCTCAACAAGGAGAAGGACCTGTACGTTAACTACGTGAGCTACGTCGGCACCGGCAGTTCACGCTTTTTCCTGTCGCTGGACCAGCAGTTGCCGGCGCCCAGCTTTGCGCAGTTCGTGATTACCGCGAAGACCCTTGCTGCGCGCGAGCAGTTGCGCGACAAACTGATCAAGATGCTCGACGGCACCGAGTTCACCGGCCTGCGCGGTCGCGTGTTGCGGCTTGAGAACGGCCCGCCGGTCGGCTACCCGGTGCAGTTTCGCGTGGCCGGCGAAGACCTGGTGCGGGTGCGCGCCCTGGCCGAGGAGGTCGCCGCGCTGATGCGCGCCGACACTGCGCTGTCCAACGTCAACTTTGACTGGAACGAGCGTTCCAAGGTCATCAAGTTCGAGATCGACCAGGACAAGGCGCGCGCGCTCAACGTGAGTACCCAGGACCTGGCCAACTTCCTGCAAACCTCGATCAACGGCGTCTCGGTGACCTTCCTGCGTGACCGCGACCGCCTCGTTGAAGTGCTGCTGCGCGGCGCTGATGCCGAGCGTACCCAACTTTCGCAACTGCAGAACCTGTCGGTGCCGACGCGTTCCGGCAAGAGCATTCCGATCACCCAGATCGCGCGCGTGTCCTACGATTTCGAGGAAGGCATCATCTGGCGCCGCGACCGCCTGCCGACCATCACGGTGCGTGCCGACATTTACAACGGCCAGATCCAACCCGGCACCGTGACGGCGCGGCTTGCGCCCAAACTGGCCGAGCTGTCGAGGGATTTGCCGCCCGGCTACCGCATCGAGGTCGGCGGTGCGGTTGAGGAGAGCGCCAAGGGCGGCGCGTCGGTGGCGGCGGGTTTCCCGCTGATGCTGCTGGTGATGCTCACGCTGCTGATGATCCAGCTGCAAAGCATACAGCGCATGATCCTGGTGGTGTTGACGGCGCCGCTCGGGCTGATCGGGGTCACCTCGGCCTTGCTGCTGTTCAACAAGCCGTTCGGGTTTGTCGCGATGCTCGGCACGATTGCGCTGTCGGGCATGATCATGCGCAACAGCGTGATCCTGATCGACCAGATCGAGCAGGACATCAAGGCCGGGCACAACCCCTGGGACGCAATCTGCGATGCCACGGTGCGGCGCTTTCGCCCGATCGTGCTCACCGCGCTTGCGGCGATCCTCGCCATGATTCCGCTGACCCGCTCGGTGTTCTTCGGCCCGATGGCGGTTGCGATCATGGGCGGCTTGACTGTGGCGACGGCGCTGACGTTGCTGTTTTTGCCGGCGGCCTATGCAGCATGGTTTCGTATTACGAAACCTGCTGCGGCCTGAAAAGCCGGCAAGCCAATCATCTGCTATAGTTCCTGCATCTTGTTCCTGCATATTGAGCCCCCATCATGGAAAGCGTTTCTGTCCGTGAATTGAAGAACAATCCGTCCGGTGCGCTCAAGCACGCGCGCGAAGGTGAGTTCGTGGTTGTCACCAACCGTGATGCGCCCGAAGCGTTGCTGGTGGGGTTGGCGCATTTGCGCGTGCCCGATGTGAATCGCTTGCGCATTGCGCTGGCCGCGTCGCTGTTTCGCGACGGCGTGATCACCACCGGCACCGCTGCGCGCATCGCCGGTGTATCCCGCGCAGACATGTTTGAAACGCTTTCCCGGCTTGGCATTCCGCTCGACGGCAATGCCAGCGATGTGGCGCACGATACCGATGTGATTCACGCATGGCTCAAGCGCACCAAAGACCGCGTCAAAAAGCGCAAGTAGCGCTGCCCCCGGTCATAGCCGATGCCGGCCCGCTGATTGCGTTGGCGAAGGTCAAGCGCCTTGGACTATTGAAACGTGTGTTTGGCCGGGTCGGGTTTACCTCTGTGGTGGCCGGTGAACTCCGGCTCGGCACGGCTGCGCCAGGCGCAGCGGCGCTTGACGCTGCGATTACATCGGGCTGGCTGGTGCGCCTGCCGCCGGACGCGACAAAAGCGCCGGAGAATCGGATTCTCGATGCCGGTGAAGCCAGTTGTCTGGCTGCATCGGCCAAGGTACCCGGTACGCTGTTGCTGATGGACGAACGGTTGGGCCGCCGGGAGGCACAGCGTTTGGGTATTCAATACATGGGGACTGCAGGCGTCTTGTGCGCGGCCAAAGAACTCGGCTATCTCAAAGCCGTGTTGCCGGTGCTTGCCGAGTTGTCCGCAGCCGGCTATTTTTTGAGTGATGTGGTGATCAACGACGCGCGGCAGCGTGCCGGTGAGTAAGTGTCACCGGGGAATCCGTGATCGCGACCGAGTGAATTCTTCTTCGACACACCGGCAATCGAAAACGGCTGGCAGGGAAAGCCTGCCAGCAGCACGTCATGATCCGGCACGGTGTGCGCATCGATCTGGGTGATGTCGCCCTGAATCGCGTGGCCGTCGGGGAAATTGGCCGCGTAGGTTTTTTGCGCATTGGCGTCCCACTCGCTGGTGAACACGCATTTGCCGCCTGACGCCTCGAAGCCCAGACGAATGCCGCCGATGCCGGCGAACAAATCGATGAAGGTGAATTCGGCGTCGCGCGTGTCCGGCGCAATCGGGAAAAGCATTTGCCTCAATGCCGCCGCGAGATAAACCGGAGGTTCGCTTTGTCGTGCGTTCCAGCGCTGCACGGTGCGCGAATCAACCTTCAGGTATTCGGCGATTTGGGCCTGGGTGAAGCGCTTGCGCGCGAGGTAGTTATGCAGCGCCTCGACAGCGGCCGGATCTTGGGTATGAAGGACGGTTGCCATGCTTTCCTCTGGGAAGGTTTTGCGACATTATGCGGTTTTTATCTCCCAGTAAAGCCCAATTTATCTATTGCACGAGCCCATCTGATTACCGGGTTCGACAGATAGTCTTGAAGCCACCTGCCCGAAGAGGCCCTATCCATGAGCATCTTGGAGCCATGCGGCCCGGAAGCCTTGTGTACCAATGGTTTTAGGCCGGTGCATGGTTCAAGACTGGCGCGGTGAAGATTTTTCGGCGCAATGAGGCTCGTCACCGAATTTGGCCATAATCGGGCACCGCAAAGTCAGTGTATGAGCAGGGGTTGCACAGCTTGTGCGCACAGCATCACAGATGCAGCGGGTGACGGACCGGCTCAATTGGGGTGATCGAATATGTGGCGCGATGTGTTGATGGGGGTGGTGCTGGGGTTGGCGGTGCAAACGGGAGCGCACGCGGCGACGATCGAGAAATTCTCGCCACAGGGTGATATCCGCTCGGTGCGCCAGGTGGCGGTGCGCTTCTCGGAAGACATGGTCAAGTTTGGCGACCCCAAGGCGCCCACGCCCTTCGCGATCGACTGCAGTGAAACCGGCCAGGGCCGCTGGCTCGACAGTCGCGCCTGGGTGTTCGATTTCAAGCGCGACCTGCCGCCCGGCATCCGCTGCGGTTTCAAGCTCAAGCCCGAGGTCAAGGCCCTGTCGGGCGCCGCCATGGCAGGCACCCTGCAGTTCGCGTTTTCCACGGGCGGGCCGGCAGTGCTATCGTCGCAGCCCTACCAGGGCAGCGAGTCGATTGATGAAGAGCAAACCTTCATCCTGCGACTCAACGGCCCCGCCAACGAGGCGAGCGTCATCGAGAAAGCCTGGTGCGTCGCCGAAGGTATCGGCGAGCGCATTCCCGTCGCCATCGTCGGCGCCTGGGAGCGCACAGATTTTTTCAAGGCGCTCAAGCGCGATGCCGATGCGGCCGACGACAAGCTGCTTCTGCTCAAGTGCAAACAGCGCCTGCCGGCCGGCGCCAATGTCACCCTCATCTGGGGGCGCGGCATCATGACCAACGCGGCTGATGTGAAGCAGCGCGTCGCCACCAGCCTCGACCAGCCGCTCAAGTTCAAGGTGCGCCCCGAGTTCAAGGTGAGCTTCACCTGTGCGCGCGACAATGCCAATGCGCCGTGCTCGCCGTACCAGGCCATGAGCCTCGAGTTTTCGAGCACGGTGTCGCGCGGCGTCGCCGACGCGATTCGCATCAGGACGCCGGAGGGAGAGAAAAAGCCGGCGTGGACCCAGGACGACCAGGATGCGGCGGTGAGCCGCGTCACGTTCAGCGGCCCGTTTCCCGAAAGTGCGGAACTGACCATTGCCCTGCCGGCAAAATTCGTTGACGACACCGGGCGCATCCCGGTCAACGCCTCAAGCTTCCCGCTTAAAAGCCGCACCGGCGAGGGCACGCCGCTGGCCAAGTTTGCCGCCAACTTCGGCATCATCGAACTGGCCCAGCCGGTGCTGCCGGTAACGATCCGCAATGTCGAGCCGCAGTTAAAACAATCGACCGTAACGGTCAAGGCCAGCGATGGCATCGCGAACGCGGCTGCGGGAGCGGCAGCGCCGCGAGCGACAATACCCGGAGCGGCAGCGCCGCAAGTGTCTCAACGTGGCGCGCCCATGAGCACGGTGCGCATCACCGACGACACCCAGATCATGGCCTGGCTGGCGCGCCTGCGCCAGTCAACCAGCGATGAGTTCAAGACGCGCGAGCTGCCCTTTCTGAAAGGCGAGAAAAACGCGAAGAGTGCGACCTTGCCGGTTCCCGGCGGCGGCAAGGCCTTCGAGGTGGTCGGCATTCCCCTGCCGGAGCCCGGCTTGCACATCGTAGAACTTGAAAGCGAACGCCTCGGCGCAGCGCTCCTGGCCAAGCCCAAACCGATGTATGTGCGTGCCGGCGCCCTGGTGACCAACATGGCGGTGCATTTCAAGATGGGGCGCGATGTCAGCGCCGTGTGGGTAACCTCGCTGGACGCGGCAAAGCCGGTGGCAGATGCCGTCGTGCGCATCTCCGATTGCGCCGCGAACCAGGTGTGGGCAGGCAAAACAGACGCCAACGGCGAAGTGCTGGTCAAACAGACCCTGCGTCGCGAGAGCACCTGCGGCAACGGCGCCCCGGCCTATTTTGTTTCGGCACGCAAGGGAGGCGACCTGTCGTTCACCCTGTCCGATTGGCAGAACGGCATCGAGCCGTGGCGCTTCAACGTCAATCAGGGATACGGCGGCGAATCGACCGTGGCGGCGCATACGGTGTTCGACCGCCCGCTGTTTCGCGCCGGCGAAACCGTCTCGATGAAGCATTACGTACGCAACGAAACCCTGCAGGGTTTTGCGCCGGTGTCGCCGGAGCAGATGCCCAACGCCCTGACCATCACCCATCTGGGCAGCGGCACCGACTATCAGGTGCCGCTTGGTTTCGGCGCACGCGGCTCGGCGGCCAATGCCTGGAAAATCCCGTCCGATGCCAAGCTTGGCGAGTACAGCGTTACCCTGGCGTATCGCGCCGGCGGCGCCAGTGGCCGGCGCAACAACGGCTATACCTGGACCATGCAGACCGGCAGCTTTCGGGTGGCCGAATTTCGCCTGCCGGTCATGCAGGGCGCCGTTACGCCGCCGAAGGAGCCGCAGGTCAAGGCGACCGAGGTGCCGTTCAACCTGGCGCTTTCCTATCTGTCAGGCGGCCCGGCACCTGGACACGCGGTGAAGATGACGGCGGTGTTGCGCAATCGATACGTCAGCTTTGCGGACTATGAGGAATTTTCTTTCGGGCTCGCCAACGACCACGGCGACGCCGCGGCGGACGCGGACAAACTGGTTGCCGACAAAAATCAGCTCAGGCTGGGCAACGACGGCACCGCCCGCTATGTCGTCAAGAATCTGCCGAAGGCAGATCGCCCACGCGAGCTGCTCACCGAGATGACCTATCGCGACCCGAACGGCGAGGAGCAAACCTTGCGCGGGTCGACCACCTTGTGGCCGGCTGCCGTGATCGCCGGCATCAAGTCCGAGAGCTGGGTGCAGGTCAGGAAGGTTGCGCACCTGCAGGTGCTGGTGCTCGATCTTGCCGGCAAGCCCCGGGCGGATGCGCCGGTCAAGGTGACCGGCGCGCTCAAGACCACGGTGTCGACGCGCAAGCGCACCGTCGGCGGTTTTTACAGTTACGACAACACCACCTCCGAAAAGGACCTCGGCACCGTCTGCAGCGGCAAAAGCGATGCGCGCGGCCTGATGTTGTGTGAAGCCACTCTGGGTGAATCAGGCAACGTGCTGCTCACGGCGCAGGCGGAAGACGCCGGCGGCAACGTGTCGCGCGCATCGAGCTCGATCTGGGTGTCGGGCGGCGAGTGGTGGTTTGGCGGCGAGAACGCCGACCGCATGGATGTCCTGCCCGAGAAAAAGCGCTACAACCCGGGTGATACGGCCAAGTTCCAGGTGCGCATGCCGTTCCGCAGCGCCACGGCCTGGGTCGCGGTTGAACGCGAGGGCGTGATCGAGACCCTGGTGGTGCCGGTGTCGGGAAAGGACCCGGTCATCTCCGTGCCGATCAAAGCCGGTTATGCGCCCAACGCCTTCATTTCGGTGCTGGCGGTGCGCGGCCGGGTGCGCGATGTGCCCTGGTATTCGTTCCTGCAATGGGGCTGGCGTGCGCCGCTTGACTGGTGGAACGAGCGCAAGGAGTGGGTCGACCTCTACAACAAGGGCGAGGCGACCGCACTGGTGGACCTGGCCAAACCGGCGTTCAAGTTCGGCATCGCCGAAGTGCAGGTGGGCACGGCAGCGTATGAGCTGAAAGTGAACGTCAGCGCCGACAAGCCGGTGTACCAGACGCGCGAAACAGCGAGGGTGAAGATCAGCGTCAAAGGGCCGGACGGCAAGGCTGCGCCCAAAGGGACCGAAGTGGCGCTGGCGGCTGTCGACCAGGCCTTGCTCGAACTGACGCCCAACACCAGCTGGAACATTCTTGATGCGATGGTCAAGCGGCGCAGCTATTTTGTCGAGACCGCGACCGCGCAGATGCAGGTGATCGGCCGGCGCCATTTCGGCAAGAAGGCCCTGCCGCCCGGTGGTGGTGGCGGACGCGCATCGAACCGCGAGCTGTTCGACACGTTGCTGGTGTGGAAACCCGATGTCACGCTCGACGACAAGGGTGAAGCCATCATCGACGTGCCGCTCAATGACGCGCTGACCAGTTTCAAGATCGTTGCCGTGGCCGACAGCGAGCAGGGCTTCTTCGGCACCGGCAATGTGACCGTGCGCGCGACCAAGGATCTGCAGATCCTCCCCGGCCTGCCGCCGCTGGTGCGCGAGGGCGACCAGTTTCGCGCCGGCGTGACAGTGCGCAATACCACCAATCGGCCGATGAAGGTTGCGGTCAATGCGAAGGTCGAGGGGCTCGAATCTCAGCCGCAGGTGCAGGAGGCGAGTCTGGCCCCGGGCGCGGCGCAGGAAGTGTTCTGGCCGGTCACGGTGCCGGCCAATGCAACCGGACTTGCATGGACCATCGAGGCAATCGAGAAAGCCTCGGGCAAACCGGCGCGTGATGCGATGAAGACTTCGCAAAAAGTGGTGCCGGCGATCCCGATCACGGTGCAGCAAGCCACCCTGCTGCAGCTCGACAAGAGCTTCGCAATGCCGGTGGCACCGCCTGCCGACGCCATCAGGGACGGCGCAACGGTACGCGGCAGCCTGCGCGTGGCGCTGCAACCCAAGCTCTCCGGTTCGCTCGACGGCGTACGCCGCTACTTCGAAACCTACCCGTTTATCTGTCTCGAACAAAAGACTTCCAAGTCGATCGGCCTGCGTGACAAGGCCTTGTGGCAGACGGTCGCCGACTCGATTCCCAATTATCTGGATGAGGACGGCCTGGCCGCGTATTTCCCGGGCTCGCGCGGCAGTGACACGCTGACCGCCTATGTACTCGCGGTCACGCACGAGGCGGGCTACGCGATCCCCGACAACGCGCGCGAGCGCATGGAGGGCGCCCTGGTGGCGTTTGTCGAAGGCCGCATCCAGCGCAACTTCTGGTCGCCGACCAAGGACCTCGACGTACGCAAGATCAGCGCGATCGAAGCCCTCTCGCGCACCGGCAGGGCGACAGCAAAGTTGACCGAATCGATCACGCTGCAGCCGAACCTGTGGCCGACCCACGCGGTGATCGACTGGCTGTCGATCCTGCAGCGCGTGCAAGGCATCCCGAAGCGCGACGAGCACCTCGCCACGGCCGAGCAGGTGTTGCGCGCGCGTCTGTCAATGCAAGGCACGAAAATGGTGTTCTCGACTGAGCGCGAGGATTACTGGTGGTGGCTGATGGTTGGCGGCGACGTCAACGCGGCGCGGCTGATTGCGGCGGTGGTCGATCGCCCGGGCTGGCGTGACGACATGCCGCGGCTGGTCAGTGGCCTCGTCGCCCGGCAGCACAAGGGTGCATGGCACACCACCACGGCCAACCTGTGGGGTGGCCTGGCGCTGGATAAATTTGCCGCAAAATTCGAAAGTGAAAAAGTCGGCGGCACGACGCGCGCCGTGACGGAAGAAAAAGGCGAAGCCAAGGCGACGCAGTCGCTTGCCTGGGCGAGCCAACTGCAAGGTGGTGCGCTCAATCTGCCCTGGCCCCGGGCCGAAGGCAGCCTCAAGGCGATCCACGAGGGCGCCGGCAAGCCTTGGCTGACGATCCAGAGCCTTGCGGCGATTCCCCTGAAAGCGCCATTTGCGGCGGGCTATCGCATCAACAAGACGGTCACGCCGATCGAGCAAAAGAGCAAAGGCGCGTTCACACGCGGCGACGTGCTGCGCATCCGACTTGAAGTCGATTCGTCGGCCGACATGACCTGGGTAGTGGTGGCCGATCCGATCCCCGCCGGGGCCACTATCCTCGGCGCTGGCCTGGCGCGTGATTCGGAAGTGGCGCAAGCCGGCGAACGCAAGGCCGGTGATGCCTGGCCGGCCTACGAGGAGCGCAGCTTCGAGGCGTTCCGCGCGTACTACGAATACGCGCCCAAGGGCAAGTGGATGGTCGAGTACACCGTGCGCCTGAACCAGGATGGCGAATTCTCGCTGCCGCCGACGCGCGTCGAGGCGATGTATGCGCCCGAGATGTTCGGCGTCACGCCGAACGCGAAAATGAAGGTGTTGCCGTGAGAATCCCGCATGTGAATCGCCAGAAGAGGCGCATGAATCGGCGTTCTCCGCGGCGTGCAGGCCTGATCGCCTTGGTGGGAGGGGTTCTTGGCGTGACGTTCTATGCCGGTTCGGCGCGCGCGGCGGACCTGCCATCATTCACGCAGGTCCGGCAGGAGTGGCGCCCGTCGGACGCCTGGCTGCTTGACCGCAACGGCCGCGAGCTGCAGCGCGTGCGCCTTGACAATACGGTGCGGCGCTTTGCGTGGACTGGTGTCAACGAGATTTCTCCCACGCTCAAGGCGGCGCTGCTCGCCTCCGAAGACCAACGCTTCTACGAGCACGAGGGCGTCGACTGGACGGCCGTCATGAGCGCTGCGGCAGGCAACGCCGGGGGCCTCAATAGCCAAAGTGGCCAAAGCGGCCAAAGCGTCAAAAGCGGCGGCATGCGCGGCGCAAGCACGCTGACCATGCAGCTGGCGGGGCTTCTCGATGCGGACCTCAAGCGCGGCGAAGGCGGGCGTAGCTTTGTGCAAAAAGTGCGTCAGGCGCGCGCCGCCATGACCCTGGAGAAAACCTGGAAGAAGAGTGAGGTCCTCGAGGCATATCTCAACCTGGTTACCTATCGTGGCGAGTTGCAGGGTGTCTCGGCGATGTCGCACGGCCTGTTCGGCAAGGCACCGCACGGGCTCGACCGGCGTGAAGCGGCGATCGCCGCCGCACTGATTCGCGCCCCCAATGCCGACGCCAAACGGGTCGCTGACCGCGCCTGCTGGCTACTCAATTTTCAGGCGGGCGAACGCCGCATCACGCGTCCGGTTGCCGCTGACGGGTGCGACGGCCTTGCCACCGAGGTGAAAAATACGCTCGCGCGCGGCTACGAGGCATTTCCGAAGCAGGTCGCCGCACCCCACGCCGCGCGCCGCCTCCTCGCCCAGGCGAATGCCGTACCCGGCGCACGCGTGGCGAGTACGCTCGATGCGAACGTGCAGGCGGCCGCACGCAACGCGTTGCGTGCGCGCCTCGCCGAACTCAACGGCCGCAACGTCGAAGACGGCGCGGTAGTCGTTCTCGACAATGCCAGCGGCGAGGTGCTTGCCTATGTGGGCTCCAGCGGTGACTTGTCGCAAGCCGCCCATGTCGACGGCGCCACTGCGCTGCGCCAGGCCGGCTCCACGCTGAAGCCGTTTCTCTATGGATTGGCGATTGAAGAAGGACGCCTCACGGCGGCGTCGATCCTTGACGACTCCACCGTTCAATTGAAGACCGATACCGGCCTCTACATCCCGCGCGACTATGCCAAGGTCCATCGCGGCCCGGTGTCGGTGCGCGCCAGCCTCGCCGGTTCGCTCAACATTCCCGCTGTGCGGACCCTCGTGATGGTCGGCCCCGACCGTTTTGTGGAGCGCCTGCGCGCGGTCGGGCTCGACACCGTAAAGGAGTCGGGCGACTACTACGGCTACAGCCTGGCGCTGGGTAGCGCCGATGTGACGCTGCTCTCACTCACGAATGCGTATCGCACGTTGGCCAATGGTGGTGTCCGGTCCGAGCCGACGCTGGTCAAGCATGCGGCGGGCAGCGCCCCGGCGCCGCGCCGTGCGATGCATGCCGGCGCCAGCCACGTGATTGCCGACATCCTGTCGGATCGTGCTGCCCGCGCTGTCGCCTTTGGGCTCGACAATCCGCTCGACACGCCGTTCTGGAGCGCGGTCAAGACCGGCACCAGCAAGGACATGCGCGACAACTGGGCCATCGGGTTTTCGTCGCGTTACACCGTCGGCGTATGGGTGGGTAATGCCGGCGGCAGCCCGATGCACGATGTCTCGGGGATCTCCGGGGCCGCCCCGGTCTGGCGCGATGTGATGCTGCATTTGCACCGGCGTGGGGGGGGGCGCAGTGAGCCGCCGGCCATGCCGCCAGGCGTGGTCGCACAGCCGTTGCGCTACGAGCCGTCCATCGAGCCGTCGCGCCGCGAGGTGTTTCTTGCCGGCAGCGAGCGCGAGCTCGTCCGGCTCGCTGGCGCAGGCGGCCCTGGGGGCCTGCCGGTGCGCATTGCATCGCCGGTTCCGGGTTCGATTATTGCCCTCGACCCGGATATTCCGCCCGTGAACCAGCGCCTGCAGTTCAGCGCGACGGCGTATCGCAAGGGCCGTTGGGAGCTGGACGGCAAAACCCTTGGGGGAGCAGAGCGGCCCCTTTCGTGGTTCCCGCTGCCCGGGTCGCATTCTCTTAAGCTATTGAATGATAAGGGAGAAGTTCTTGACAAGGTGATTTTTGAGGTGCGCGGCGCGAGCCTCAGGATGGCCGCGCGTCAGTCGAATTGACACCCGGATTCGGGTCAAAAACAGGCTTGGCGGGGGAATCTGCGGAAAAACCCAACATTTCTGTCAACCTTTGCGGCGGGGTGACGTTATTCTCCCTGACCGAGGAGGTCATCAATTCGCAAATTGATCACATTTTAATTTTTGAGGAAATACCATGAACAAGCTCCTGTCCGTTTTGATCGCTGGCGTTTTCGCCACCGTCGGCACCACTGCAATCGCGCAAGACAAGAAAGCCGAAGCCCCCAAGGCTGAAGCCAAAAAAGACGCGCCGAAAGCCGAAGCCGCCAAAGAAGCCCCGAAAGCTGCTGCAAAAGGCGAAGACAAGAAAGCCGCCGCCGCCGCTGCCAAGAAAGAAAAGGCTGACAAAGCCGCCGCCGCCAAGAAAGAAAAGGCTGACAAAGCTGCTGCTGCCAAGAAAGAAAAGGCTGACAAAGCCGCTGCTGCCAAAGCTGCCAAGGCTGCACCGAAAGCCGAAGCCAAGAAAGCCGACGCTCCGAAAGCCGAAGCCAAGAAGTAATTCTGGCTTCATGAAAAACCGGGCAATTCGCCCGGTTTTTTTTCGTTCGCATTTCATCCGGCCGTTAACGTCGGGCCAAAAAAATGCCCCGCACGCGGCGGGGCATATTGTTCCGAAGAAGACTGAACGCGGTACGCTCAGGCCGTGGTCCTGATCTTGGGACGGTTGGCAAACGAGAAGGTCGCCATGGTGTGCTCGGCGACGCGGTGCCATTGCAACTGGTCATCACGAAACTTGAGCCACGACAGGTAGATCTTCTTGAAGGCCGGGTTCTTGGCCGCTTCATCGTCGTACATGCCGTAGGCTGCGTCTTGCGCGGCCTTCATGATCTCGTTGGTAAACGAATGCAGCTTGACGCCGTTGGCGATCAGGCGCTTTAGTGCCGTCGGGTTTTTGGCGTCGTACTCGGCCATCATGTCGGCGTTGACCGCGTAAGCCGCGGCTTCAAATGCGGCCTGGTATTCCTTGGGCAGCTTCTCCCACTCCTTGAGGCTCACGTAGAACGAATAGGCAGAGTTCGGCTCCCACCAGCCCGGCGTGTAGTAATTCTTGGCCACTTTGTAAAAACCGAGCTTCTCGTCGTCATACGGGCCGACCCATTCGGCCGCATCGATCGTGCCTTTTTCGAGCGCGGGGTAGATGTCGCCGCCGGCGATCTGCTGTGGCACGGCGCCGAGTTTGGCGAAGACTTCACCGCCCAAGCCGGCGATGCGGATTTTCAGGCCTTTGAGGTCGGCAACGGTTTTCACTTCCTTGCGGAACCAGCCGCCCATTTGCGTGCCGGTGTTGCCGCCGGGGAACGAGGCAATGTTGAAATCCTTGAGGAAGTCGCCTACCAGCTCCTTGCCGCCGCCGTAATACATCCAGGCGTTCTGCTGGCGCTGGTTGATGCCGAATGGCACGGTGGTCTCGAACGCAAACGCCTTGTTCTTGCCGATGTAGTAGTAGCTGTTGGTGTGGCCGCACTCAACCGTGCCGTTTTGTACCGCGTCGGCCACCTGCAGGCCGGGGACGATCTCGCCGGCTGCGAACACCTGGATCTGGAACTTCCCGCCGGTCAGTGCTGCGACGCGCTTGGACAACAGGTCGGCGCCGCCAAACACGGTGTCGAGTGACTTCGGGTAGCTCGACGCAAGGCGCCACTTGACGGTGGGCTGCGACTGTGCAATCGCCGGGAAGGCGAGGGTGGATGCGGCGGCACCACCGGCCAATGAGGCACCGGTAATGAATTTTCTGCGGGACGTGGTCATGCATGCTCCTGGTGGTTGGGTTCGAAAGAAGAATTTCTCTCCTGTCCAAACATTGAGCATCAAGCGTGCCAGAGGCAAAACCTCCCAATGGCAACAATTACGGCATGATCCAAGTGATCGCGTCATCCCATTGCAGTGCGTAGACCGCAAAGATGCCCTGTGTTGGGGCTTGATAAATATCAAGCCCCGCTGCGCAGCGACCACATCGAATTCATGGCCTTGGGGTGGCCACCGGCGCGAGCGAGTCGATCGTCGGGGCACTACTCCGGCTTGATGCTCGCCGCCTTGATGATCACCGCGTAGCTCTCTACTTCCTCTTTCATGAGCGCCGCGAATTTCTCCAATTCGACGCCCGCCACCGGTTCTGCACCGAGCGCCAGCACCTTGTCACGAAAGTCGGGTCGGGCCATCAGGCGTACCAGATCGCCATTGAGGCGCGCGGCCAGGGCCGGTGCCATGCCGGGCGGGGCCAGCACGCCTAGCCAGGTGTCGCTTTTCATGCCCTTGATGCCGAGTTCTTCAAACGTCGGTACATCGGGCGCAAAGCTCGAGCGCTTCTCGTTTGCCACCGCCAGAGCGCGCACCCGGCCGGTCTTGATGTGCGGCAGCGCCGCGTTGACGGCAGACCACGACGACATCACCTGCCCGGCCACGACCGCTTCGATCGACTGGCTCGAGCCTTTGTAGGGGATGTGGTTGAGTCGGATGCCGGCGAGGTGCGCCAGACGCTCGCCGGCGATATGCACGGTGGTGCCGATGCCTGAGGTGGCGTAATTGATCTCGCCGGGTTTGGCCCGCGCCGCCGCAATGTAATCGGCCACCGAACGCAGTGGTGTTTCGGCATTGACCACCAGCACGTTGGGTGCGGACGCGAGCAACGTGATGGCGGTGAAGTCCTTGACCGCATCGAACGGCATTTTGGTGCGCAGGCCCGGCACGATGGTGTGTGTACCGGGCACTACCAAGAGGACATGTCCGTCAGGCGCGGCGCGCGCAGCCAGTTCGCTGCCGATCACGCCCGATGCGCCGGGCTTGTTGTCCACCACCACAGGCTGACCCCAGCTCTTTTGCAACTCCACCGACAACAGGCGTGCCAGCACGTCGGTAATGCCGCCCGCACCGAAGCCGACGATCAGGCGCACCGGGCGCGACGGAAATGATTCTTGTGCCTGGCCCGGCGCCGCCAGAAACAGCGCCAGCCCGCTTGCAACAATCAACTTGCCTATGCGCATGAGCATGTTCATATACCCTCCCGATTTCATTGTGTCGTTCGCATCACCTCTGGCAGCGCTATTCTGCCTTGATGTCTCCGGCGCGCGCGATGCGCGTATACATTTCGATCTCGTCGCGGATCTGCGCGCGAAAGGTTTCGAGCTCCACACCTACGGGCTCGGCGCCAAGGGCAAGGATTTTCTGCTTCATGTCGGCGCGGCCGATCAGCATCTGCAATTCGGCGGCCAGTTTGGCGGCAACCGGCGCTGGCAATCCGGCCGGACCCAGTGCGGCCAGCCAGGTCTCGCTTTTCATGCCATTGATCCCCAATTCGGCAAAAGTGGGCACCTCCGGCGCAAAGTCGGTGCGCTTGTCGCTCGCCACCGCCAGCGGGCGCATGCGCCCGGCCTTGACGAACGGCAGCGCCGCATTGACCGCCGACCACGACGACACCACGTGCCCGCCCAGCACCGCCTGCACCGACTGGTTCGAGGCCGCGTAGGGCACATGGTTGAACTTGGCGCCGGTGATCTGTGAAAATTGCTCGCCGGCAATGTGCAGCGAGGTCCCGACACCCGAGGTGGCGTAATTGATTTCGCCCGGATTCGACTTCGCCGCGGCAATGTATTCAGCGACGCTTTTGATCGGTGAATCGGATCGCACCACCAGCATGTTGGGTGCCGCCGCCAGCAGCACCAGCGGTGTGAAGTCCTTGACCGAATCGAAGGGCATCTGGCGGCGCAAGGCCGGATTGATGGTATGCGCGTTCGAGGTGAACAGAATGGTGTGCCCGTCCGGTACCGACTTGGCCACTGCGCCGGTGCCGATCAGGCCGGTGCCGCCGGGCATGTTCTCGACCACCACCGGTTGAGCAAAGTCCCTGGCGATTTCCGCCGAGAGCAGGCGCGCCAATACGTCAGTGACCCCGCCCGGTCCGAACGGGACGATGACGCGGATCGTGCGCGATGGATAGGCCGCCTGGGCGAACCCTGCGCGCGGTATGGGGAGGGTTGCCGCAGTCCACCCGCCGGCCGCCAGCAGGCGGCGCCTTGTTAGTGTGATCATGTGCCTTCTCCTTGTGCCATGCGTTGTCGCAATGCTTGCGTCGCCGCATTGTCAATGCTGCCGTCATCACGTGTCACCACGCCGTAGTCGTGCTCCGCTGCAGCGCGCGAAACGCAGCTGGTGGCAAGGTCGCGCGCCACCGCCGCAAGGTCGCGCTTCCAGGCCGGGCCGAAGCCGCCGCCTCCGCCCGAGCGAATCACCACCTGATCGCCGGCATCCAGGGGATGATCGCCCTTGAATACCTTGAGCACATCGCCACTGCCGTTGCGATCGTGACCGCCATCGACGTTGCGATTGGCACGGCGAATCTCGACCTCGGCAGTCTTGCCCTCGCCGCCGCCCAGAAGCCCCCAAGGTGGGCACTTGGTGCGTTCGATCTTCAGGTTGATGCGGCAAGGGCCGGTGATGCGATAGGTCTTGACGATGCCGACGCCGCCGCGAAACTCTCCCGGCCCGCCCGAATCGGGCCGCAGCGCATACGACTCGAACCGGTAGGGATGAAACGCTTCCTGCATTTCCACCGGCACGTCCGAGGTATCGCCATGCACGTTCGAGCGCGACGGCCCGTAACCATCCATGCCGGCCGATCCGCCCCAGCCGCCGCATAGCGTATCGAGATGGAAAAACGATTCGCCCGTGGCCGGGCTGATGCCATGAAAGGAGTGGACGCCGTAGGTGCCGTGGTGCGCGGCGGCGACGCGGTCTGGGAAGGCTTCGGCCATGGCGCGCAGAACCGTATCGACCACCGTCGGGATCATGTTGCCCGACCCGCCGATCGGTGCGTTCGGCCGCGCCGACAGGAATTTGCCGTCGGGGATCTCGACATCGAGGCAGCGGAAATCGCCTTCGTTGACCGGATCATTGGGCGAGAGCATGTATTTGACGGCGATGCGCGCGGCCGCCACCGCGCCGCCGTTGCGGCCCGCATTGAGCGGGCCCGGCAATTGCTCGGACACGCCCGAAAAATCGACCGCGATGCGCTCGTCCCCGATCCGCACGCGAATCCCGATCGGCACCGTCTTGTCGAGATTGAGGCCATCGTTATCGAGAAATGCGAACGCCTCGTAGACACCGGGTTTGGCGGCGCGGATGGCGGCGCGGCTGGCAGCCTCGGCGTCGTCCCACATGGCGTGCACGGCCGCCTCGAGGGTCGGCAGGCCGTGCTTGTCGGCGATCGCCGCCACCATGTCACGCCCCATGAAGCAGCCGGCGATCTGCGCTTCGACGTCGCCCATGAGCATGTCGGGAAAGCGCGTGTTGTATTCGATCATGCGGAACATGTCGGGCAGGCGCTCGCCCGCCCTGAACAGGCGCACGCTGCGGAACTGGATGCCTTCCTGGAAGATTTCGGTGGTGGTGGTCGAGGTGCATGAGCCGACCATGCTGCCGCCGACGTCGATCCAGTGCATCAGCACACAGAAAAAACCGGCCAGCCTGCGCTCTGCACCGACGCGGATCGGCGTGTACATCACCACGTTGTTGAGGTGCTGCCCAAGGGTGCCGGCATGGTTCGAGATCAGCACGTCGCCATCGACCAGGGTCTGTGCGCCATGCAGTGCTATGCCGTCGCGTACAGCGGTGCCAAGCGCGTTGGCGACAAAGATCAGCAGGCTGCCGCGCGATTGCGAAATCAGGCGCCCCTCGGCATCGACGATGCCGACCGCGTAGTCCTTGTATTCGTTGATCAAGGGCGAAAACGCCGTGCGCGTGATGTTCTTGTCGATCTGATTCGGGATCGAGACCAGGTCGTGGCGGATGATCTCGAGCGTGATGGGATCGAACCCGTGGCGCAGGTTGTTGGCGAGCCTAGGTTCCGATGACGGCGCCGGCTGTGGCGCAAGAACGGCGGCGTTCATGGGCTGCACCGGATCACGATTTCACCGAGCTTGCCCACCCGCGCGCGATCACCCGGCATCAGCACCGTGGTGGCGCTGTATTCCTCGATCACCGCCGGGCCATCGATCGCGTGGCCGATAGGCAGCGCGTCGCGCGCGTACACGGGCACCTCGATGCGTCCGTGCGGTGCAGGAAAGTAGACCGAGCGGCGCTCGTGCGCAACAGTCGCACCGGGCGCTGCCTCACCTGCGCCCCCCGCCATTTGCGTCAGCTCCGGGCACGGGATTTGGGCTTCGGCGCCGAGCCGCGCGCCGAGAATCTCGACCGCGCAATTGGGATTGATGTTGCCATAGCGGCGCTGGTAGATGGTTTCGAACGATTGCAGCAGTGCGCCGATGCTTGCGTCGGCACCATACGGTACGGCAACCGTATGCTTCTGGCCTCGATAGCGCATTTCGAGCATGCGTTCGAACGTGACCGCGTTGGTGCCCAGTTCGGCGTGCATGGTGCGGCGCGCAGTGTCTTCGAGGCCGGCATAGGCTGCGGCCAGCGTCGGCAGAGCGCCTTGCACGGCTTCAAGCACGACCGTGCGTGAGAGGTCGATGCGCGCCCCTGCAATGAGCATTCCGAGCGTGGAAAAGTTGCCAGGGTGGGGCGGTACGATGACTTCGGGAATGTTGAGGCTGCGCGCCAGAAAAGAGGCAAACAAGGGGCCGCCGCCGCCGAACACGAAGAGCTTGAATTCGCGCACGTCGTGGCCGCGCTCAATGGTGATCTCGCGAATCGCACCGGCCATGGTGGTAGTGGCAAGGTCGAGGATGCCCTGGGCGGCGCTGTCAACGCCGCCCGCGCCATCGTAGCCGAGTGGCGCGGAGACCCGTTCGCGGATCGCCCGTGCTGCGGCGTCGCGGTCCAATGCCAGCCGGCCCTGCATGAAGGCGCCGCCACCGATGCGTCCAAGCACCAGATTTGCGTCGGTGACAGTCGGCTCCACCCCGCCGCGACCAAAAGCCACCGGTCCGGGCTCTGAACCAGCGCTGCGTGGCCCGACCGAGAGCCGCCCACGCGCATCGACGGCAGCGATCGACCCGCCGCCGGCACCCACCTCGACGATATCGAGTACCGGCGTGCGCAGTGGAAAGCCGTGGTCGTAGCCGCCGATGTAATACACCGGCTGCACATCGAAGTGGCCATCCTGCACCAGCGCACATTTGGCTGTAGTGCCGCCCATGTCGAATGCGATCAGGCGCGGCTCGTCGAGGGCGCGTGCGTAGGCGGCCGCACCAATGCAACCGCCAATCGGCCCCGATTCGACCAGTGCCACCGGCTGCTCGATCGAGCGTGTGCTTGACAGCACGCCGCCGTTGGAGCCCATCATGTAGAAGCTGCCACCGAAGCCGCGCTCGCGCAACCTGGCGTCAAAGCCGGTGATATAGCTGCCCATCCGCGCACCTACGTAAGCATTGGCTGCCGCCGTCGAGGTGCGCTCGTATTCGAACCATTCGCGTGTCAACAGAGTGCCCGAGGTGACATAGGCATCGGGTAACAGGCTGCGCAGCAGCGCCACGGCCTGTTCTTCGTGCGCCGGATTGGCATAGGCATTGATAAACGAGATGGCAATTGCGCCGATGCCGTCGCGGCGAAAGGTCTCGGCCAACTGCGTCAGTCCGGCAGTATCGAGCGGTTCGATCACTGCCCCGTGCGCGTCGATGCGCTCGCCGACCTCGAAGCGCAGGTCGCGCGGCACCAGCGGCGGATCGCGCCGGTATTCGAGCGCAAACGGCACCGGCCGGTTGCCGCGGCCGATCTCGAGCGTGTCGCGAAAGCCGCGCGTCGCCACCAGCGCGGTTTTCGCGCCGCTGCGCTGGATGAAGGTGTTGATGACGTGGGTCGTGCCGTGCTTGAACAATAGCGTCTGGTCAAGCTTCACACCGGTCGATTCAAGACCAGCGAGCGCGCCTTCGACCAGATCGGTGTAATTGGTCAGTGTCTTCCCATAGCTGACCCGGCCCTGAGTCGCGTCGTATACCGCGACGTCGGTAAAGGTGCCGCCAGTGTCCGCTGCTACCATGTATCGCAAGCTTTCGTCTCCCCGTACGTTCCCGACTCCGGTGCGGCGACCGGAAGGTGTGCAACCGTAGATGGTCGCCTCAGATCATACTTCAGCGTTTGCCCGCCTTGGCTGCACCATCGCTGACTGCTGGCGCGTGCCGGACGCGCCGTTCAACTGGCGCAGACCGCTCCCGGAAAACGTGCCGAAAACACGCCGCGCCATGCCGCATCGCTACGCAACATCCGACGCAAGGCCTCGGCACCGCCTTCTGCGGGGGCCACCGCCTGCATCAGCGCCCAGGCCATGCACAGGTTGGACGAGATCGGCTGCATGCCTTCATCCGCCAGGGCCATGATCGGTCCGAGCGTCGGCATGCCGGCGCCGGCAAGCAGCACGAGGTCGGTCTTGAGTGGTGCGAGCCGCCGTGCTGCGGCGAGCACGGCGGGATTGCGAATGGTGTAAATGTTGTGAAAGCCGCCGACCTTGACCGGGGTCTCGATCGCGGCGATCTCCACGCCGGCGCGCTTCCA
Organism: Burkholderiales bacterium; assembly: GCA_947473125.1. GTDB lineage: Bacteria > Pseudomonadota > Gammaproteobacteria > Burkholderiales > JAEUOS01 > CANJDH01. Next base: position 24,958 of record CANJDH010000010.1, on the reverse strand, counting down.
GTAGGCGGCACTGCGTTCGGTCAGCCAGTCGGGGTAGGGGCTGACCAGGGCGATGCGTTGCGCGCCGAGCGCCGCAAAGGCGCGGCGGATCGATTGGCCGGCGGAGATGATCGGGTAGCCGTACTTCGCGCTCAGGCCGGCGAAGAATGCATCTTCCTCTTGCGGATTGAAATGGTAGGTGGCCCCCGTAATGAGGAAGCCGAGCGCCGCGAGTGGCGCGTTGGCAAAGGTGCCGATGAATTCCTCGATGTGCTCGAGGTAATCGACCATCCGTTCCTGCAATCCCGGGTGCGGGCTGGTCAGACGGCCGGTCAGCAGCAGCAGGTCCGGCCCCATCAGTGCCTGCACTTCGGGTTCGGCCGTGGTGTTCGCCTGCGGCACCAGCAGACCGAGAGTACCGCGTGTGCCATACTCAACATCGTCGCTCATGCTCTCGATGCTAACATTTCCCGATGAAAACGAGAATCCACCTGACCCATCCGGGCGCCCGCTGCATCGCAACCGTGTTGTGCGCGCTGGCGCTGGCCGGCGTCGCACAGGCGCAGACCTGGCCCGCCAAGCCGATGCGCCTGATCAATCCGTTCGCACCCGGCGGCATCGGCGACGTGATCGCCCGCCCGGTGCTCGATCGACTCGGCCAGGTGCTCGGCCAGCCCATTGTGGTCGAGAGCCACGCCGGGGCCAATGGATCGATCGCCTCGGCCGTCGTTGCCCGGGCGGCCCCGGACGGACACACCTGGCTGCTGGCCAACCTCGGGCCGATCGCGATCAACCCGGTGCTGCAGCCGGCCACCACGGGCGACCCGTTGAAGGATTTCGAGCCGATCACCCAGCTGGTCTCGGGGCCGCTCCTGCTGGTGGTGCGGCCAGATTACCCGGCGGCCAATTTCCCGGCCCTGCTGGCGCATGCACGCGCCAACAAGGGCAAGCTGTTTTACGGCTCGGTCGGCCCGGGCAGTACTACGCACCTGGCGAGCGAATTGCTCAACCTGCGTGCCGGCATCGACATCGGCCACGTGCCTTACAAGGGCGCGGCACCGGTCATCACTGACGTCATTGGGCGGCAGGTCGACATGGGCTTCGTCAGTCTGGCTCTGGGCAAACCGCATATCGATGCGGGGCGCCTGCGCGGCATTGCGGTCACCACGCTCAAGCGCGCGTCGGCCCTGCCCGATGTCCCCGCCATCGCCGAATTCCTGCCCGGCTTTGAAGTCAATCCGTGGTGGGGCTTCATGGCGCCGGCCGGCACGCCGCGCGCCATTGTCGAGCGCATCTCTGCCGAGACTGCAAAAATACTCCAGGTACCAGAAGTCGCCGAGCGCCTGCGTCAGGCTGGCATGGAGCCCGAGGGTTCGACCCCGGATGCGTTTGCCGCGCGCATCCGCGGTGACCTCAAGCAGTGGCGCGACCTGGTCAAGGCCAACAACATCACGCTCAATTAGGCGCGCGCTGCGCCGGCGCTGGGCATGGTGAAGTGGTAGTCGGACGGGTCAAGCGTGCGCGTCATGTTCCAATAATCGAGCAGGCGCCACGGCGACGTGGCGAAGACCCGCCCGCGCCGATTCTTGTACCAGCTGCCCACGCCTGGGTGCGACCACACCAGGCCGGCGTGCAAGGTGTCAACGCGATCGTTGAAGGCATCGTGCACGTCCTGGCGGCAATCGAGCGCCGCCGCGCCGGTCTCGATCAGTTCGCGCAGTGCGAGCAGCGCATAGCGCACCTGGCATTCGCTGTGAAAGATGGCACTGCCGCCGTGTGCCAGGTTGGTGTTCGGTCCGTACATCAGAAAAAAGTTGGGAAAGCCGGGCACGGTGATGCCGAGGTAGGCGCGCGGATCGTCCTCGCCCCAGAGTGAAGCGAGAGTGCGCCCATTGATACCGGCGATCTCGATCGGCCAGGTCATGCGCTTTGCCTGAAAGCCGGTGGCGAGAATCAGCACGTCTGCCCGATGGGTGCGCCCGTCACGCGTGACTACAGTGTCGGCGCCCACGTGGTCGATGGCATCGGTCACCAGCTCGACATTGGCGCGGGTCAGCATGCGATACCAGTAGTTGTCGCGCAGCATGCGTTTGCCGTAGGGCGGGTAGGACGGCACGGTCTTTGCAAGAAGTGCCGGATCGCCGCCGGTCTCGCGCGTGATGTGCTCGATCAGGCGCTCGCGAAACGCGTGATTGGTGGCGTTGAGCGAGAGCGCGGGTTGTGACCAGTCCGGGTCTACCTTGAGCGATTCATACAGGCCGTCGGCGGAGGCCCAGAACAGCTGGAAGCGGGTCCACTGCGCGTAATGCGGCAGGTGGCGCAAGGCCCATTTTTTCCCGGCCGGCACGCCGGCGTGGTAGTTCGGGTTGTGCACCGCCCAATGCGGACTGCGCTGGAAGATCGTCAGCTGCGCAACACGGTCCGCAATCGACGGTCCGGTCTGCATGCCCGACGCACCGGTGCCGATCATCGCCACGCGCCGGCCCGCGAGATCGACGTTCGCATCCCAGCGCGCGGTGTGGAACTGCGGCCCGGCGAAGCCGGCCAATCCGTCGATCGGGGGGACAAACGGCTGGTTCAACTGACCGACCGCGCAAATGACAGCGTTGTAGCGCGAGTCCTCGTCGCAGCCACTCTGACGCGTGGTGACCTTCCAGGTCGCAGAGGGTGCGTCGTAGCGTGCTGCAAGCACCTCCGACCCAAACCGGATGTGCGGCATCAACCCGTACTTGACGGCGCAGGTCTCGAGGTACTGCTGTACTTCATCGCTGAGGGCGAAATGGCGCGACCAGTCGGGGTTGGGCTCGAACGAGAACTGGTAGAAGTGATTGGGCGTGTCGACGCCGCAACCCGGATACTTGTTATCGCGCCAGGTGCCGCCGACCCCGGCACTTTTTTCGACGATGACAAAGGGAATCCCCATCGCCTTGAGCTTGATGCCGGCGCCGATTCCCGATTCCCCCGCACCGATGACGAGCACCCTGAACGCGTTGAGTACCTCCGGTGCCGGGCGTTTGCGCCAGGTGACTTCGAGCGGTGCGGCGCCCGCAAAGCCCATTTCGTGGCAGATCAGCGGCCCATACTCGGCGGGCACCGGCTGCCCCACGCATGCCGAGAGCATGCGCTCCAGCAGTTCACCCGACGGCGCCGCAGGCATGGCGCGCTCGCCCGATGCCAGCTCGGCCAGCACCCGCATCAGACGCGCACGCAGCCGGGCTTTTTCCTCGGGCGGTGTGCACTCCATGTAGTTCCATGGGCCCTGGATGTAGCGTGCGTAAGCGTCAAGTGCCTGGATATCGCCGCTGAGCTGCACATAGCTCATGAGCAGCGGGGCGAAGTCGGCCTCGGGCAGCGCGGCAGCGGCAGCGGATGGCGTGGTGGGCGTGGCGCGAGGTGGGGAGGATGTCATGGGAATGCGGACCATGCGGGATCATGTACGCGGCCAATCATACTGTGCGCCCGTCCACGCGCGGGCAGGCAAGCGATTCGTTGCGTCGTTGCGCCCGGCCTAGCCGCCGATGCGCTTCTGAAACACCAGCCCCGCGTGCTCGCGCAGGGCATGGAAATGGATCTTGTCCCACATGCCTTCGATTGCACGCAATTCGGTGTGGTGCGCCGCCAGAAAGGTCGGCGCGTCCACCGCGTCGAACATGACGCGATGGACGTTGGCATCAATGAAGCGTTTCAACTCGGCCGGGTCATCGGCCGTGACCCAGCGCGCCAATTGATAGCGTGACGGCGCCATGCGCGCCTCGGCGCCATATTCGTGCGCGAGGCGGTGCGCCACCACCTCGAACTGCAGCGTACCAACCGCACCGAGCAACAGCATGCCGCCGGCGAGCGGGCGGAATACCTGGATCGCGCCTTCCTCGCCGAGCTGCGTCAGGCCCATGCGCAACTGCTTGCTGCGCATCGGGTCGACCATTTCGACGGTCTGGAATAGTTCCGGCGCAAAAAACGGCAGGCCGGTGAACTGCAGGTCTTCGCCTTCGGTGAGCGTGTCACCGAGCTGCAGCAGGCCGTGATTGGGAATGCCGATGATGTCGCCGGCATAGGCGTCTTCGACCAGCTCGCGCCGTTGCGACAAAAACGTCACCACGGTATTGGTGCGGATTTCCTTGCCGTTGCGGCAGATATTGAGTTTCATGCCGCGCTCGAAATGGCCGGCGCAGACGCGCAGGAAGGCGATCCGGTCGCGATGTGCCGGGTCCATGTTGGCCTGGATCTTGAACACCACGCCGGCGAACTTGGCTTCGGTCGGTTCCACGCGGCGCTGGATCGCCACGCGCGCAATCGGCGCCGGCGCCAGATCGACCAGCGCATCGAGTACTTCGCGCACGCCGAAATTGTTGATCGCCGAGCCGAAAAATACCGGCGACTGGCGCCCGGCGACAAACGCCGCACGGTCGAATTCCGGCGAGGCGCCGGTGATCAGGTCGATCTCGTTTTTTGCCTGCGTGAAGGCGGCGCCAAAACGCTCGGCAATGAGCGGGTTGTCGATGCCTTCGATGATGTCGTCTTCTTCGCGAACCCGGTCTTCGCCGGCAGTGAAAATGCGCATGCGGTCGCGCTTCAAATCGAACACACCGCCAAAGCTCTTTCCCATCCCTACCGGCCAGGTGAAGGGCGCTGCCGGCATGCCGAGCACGCGCTCGATCTCATCGAGCAGGTCGAGCGGATCCTTGACCTCGCGGTCCATCTTGTTGATGAAGGTGAGGATCGGGGTATTGCGCGCGCGGCATACTTCAATCAGGCGCAGCGTCTGCGCCTCGACGCCGTTGGCCGCGTCGATCACCATCAGGGCGGCATCCACCGCGGTGAGCACGCGGTAGGTGTCTTCGGAAAAGTCCTGGTGGCCCGGGGTGTCGAGGAGGTTGATGATGCAGTCGCGGTATTCGAGCTGCATCACCGAGCTGGCCACCGAAATGCCGCGCTGCTTTTCGATCTCCATCCAGTCCGAGGTGGCGTGGCGCGAGGCCTTGCGCGCCTTGACGCTGCCGGCAATGAAAATCGCGCCGCCGAACAGCAGCAGCTTTTCTGTGAGCGTGGTCTTGCCCGCGTCCGGGTGCGAGATGATGGCGAAGGTGCGGCGCCGCGCCACCTCGCGCACGATGTTGGCGTTGGCCGGTGTGGCCGGGGGGGGGGCGGCGGTGACCGTGCCGACAACGTCAGATACGGAGCTCAATCGACCGATGCTCCGCTGCGTTTGATCACCGGGGTCCAGCGCTTGAGTTCTTCCTGCATGTAGGCGGCAAATTCTGCCGGGGTACCAGGGTTCGGGTCCATATACTGGGCACGCAGTTTTTCGACCACGGCCGGGTCTTTCATTGCCGCGACAAACTCGCGATTGAGGCGCTCGATGATCGCCGGCGGGGTCTTCGCCGGGGCGACCAATCCGATCCAGGCGCTGGCCACCACGTCGAGCACGCCGGTTTCCTTGAAGGTCGGGATGTTCGGCAGCAGCGGCGAGCGTTGCGGCGTCGAAATCGCCAGCACCTTGAGGCGCCCGGTGGGCACGTGCGGCATCACCGCCAGCGGCGCGAGCGAGGCGATCTGGGTGTCGCCGGCGATCACGCTGGTCACGGCAGCCGGTGACGAGGTGTAGGGGATGTGCACGACGTAGGTGCCGGTCAATGCCTTGATCAGTTCCATCGACAGGTGCGAGAGCGAACCGGCGCCAATCGACGCGTAGTTGTACTTGCCGGGATTCTTCTTCAGCAGGGCGAACAATTCGGGCATGCTGTTTACGCCAAGCGCCGGCGAGACCGCAATCACGTTCGGCTGATGCACGCCGAAGGTGATCGGCGCGAGGTCGGTGAACGGGTTGTAGGGCATCTTCTTGTACAGCACCGTGTTGTTGACCAGCGGCCCGGTGATCGAGGCGCCGATGGTGTAGCCGTCGGGCGCCGCCTTGGCCACGGCGTCGGTGCCGACGTTGCCGCCGGCGCCTGCGCGGTTTTCAATCACGATCGGCTGCTTCAAGCCCTGGCTGGCTTTTTCGCTGACGATGCGCGCGAACACGTCTGGGGTCGAGCCGGCGGCAAACGGTACGATCATGCGGATCGGGTGGTTCGGGAAATCCTGCGCCGCGGCAGGCAGCGGCGCCAGGAGCGAGCACGCCAGTGCAAGCAATGGTTTGTTCAAGGAGTGTCTCCGATCAATTCGGTCTGGGCGAAATAATGCTGTTCGTTCGCGATAAAACCGGCTAGCAGTGCCCGGTAGGCGGCCTCCACCACGTCCGGCAGAGCGTCAAACCCTCGATTATGACGGTTTGCCAGCTCGCGTACCTTGGCGAACACCTCGGCCTGGCGCGCCGGCGCACTGACCTGGTAGGCGTCGCGCTTGAAACGCGTTGCATCCTTGACGTACATCGCACGCTCGGCGAGCAGCGCGACGATGGCATCGTCGAGGCGGTCGATGTTGGCGCGCACGTCAGCCAGGTTCGGGCTGAGCGGTACGTAGGTGGGGTCGCGAAAGCGGCGTAGCGCCGCGCTGCGGGTGGCAGGTTCCTGATCCATGTGCGGCCTTAAGTTATTTGGGCAATGCGGCCTTGAGGGCCTTGTAGTCGTAGGGCAGGGCCGGCGCATTGCGCGCCGCATCGGGCAGTGCCTTGAGCGCGGCGTCGATCGCGGCAAAGCGCTCTTCGCTGGCCGGGTGGGTCGACAGGAAACCGAGGTCGAGCTTTTCCTGCGCGGCCATCTTGCGAAAGAATGACGCCATGCCTTGTGGGCCAAGACCCGCTCCTACCAAGGCTTTCAGGCCCTCGCGGTCGGCTTCGGTTTCGTGGTCGCGCGAGAACTTCAGGCCGAGCAGGTCGCTGCCCATCGAAGCAATGCCGCCGAGGTCGCCGAACACCAGGGTTACAGTGGCCATCAGGCCGAGCGATTTGGCCATGGCCTTGAGGCTGTGGCGCTTTTCGACATGCATCACTTCGTGCGCCAGGACCCCGGCGACTTCCTCGGGCGTATCCGCCAGTTGCAACAGCCCGGTGTGCATCACGACAAAACCGCCCGGCATCGCATAGGCGTTGACCACCTTGTCGTCCGCCACATAAAACTCGTATTGGTAGGCCGAGCCTTTGGTGAGCCGCGCCCCGAGGTCGCGCACCAGTTCGAGCGGTGCGCCTTCAACCAGTTTCAGGTTGGCTTTTTGCTGGGCGAACACCATCTCGCCGAGCTTGCGTTCCTGTTCCACCGGTATCTGCGACACCGCCCAACTGGCGATGCGGTCGTGTTGCGACACGACCGCAAGCAGGGCAAGCAGGGGCAGCGCAAACGTGAGCCAGATCATCGCGTGCGACCAGGCGCGCGTGGCGCTGTCCGGGCGCGATGCCTGGATGCCGCCGCCCTTGGGCAGCAGCGCGCGCACCGCTGCAACGCTTGCCGCGTCAGGCAGCATCAGCGCATAGCGTCCGGCTTTGCCCTGCCACTCGAGGCGCACTTGCGAGCCGTCCCAACCGCTCTTGTGGATCGCGATGTCCGACCACGGCGGGTTGCCGTCGAGCGCCTCCGCCGTGACCAGGCGCAGCCCGTAATCGCCCGCCTCGAGCTCGACTTTTGAGCCGTTGGCGGAAAAGCCGGGGCCGAATGCCGCCCCGTTCAGTCGTTGCATGAGCTTATGCGTCCTGACTGCGGATCAATCGTCGTCACCGCCGAAAATGCCGCCGAGCACGCTGCCCTGCTCACCGCCCACGCCGCCACCGCCCTTGCCGCGTGGTGCCGCGGCAAAAATGCGCGACGCGAGGCGCGCAAACGGCAACGACTGCAGGATCACCGTGCCGGGGCCGCGCAAGGTGGCGAAGAACAGTCCTTCGCCGCCGAACAGAGCCGTCTTGATGCCCGGCACCATCTGGATGTCGTAGTCGACCGAGGGCTGCAGGCCGACCAGGCAGCCGGTGTCGACGCGCAGCGTTTCGCCGGGCTTGAGGTCGCGCTTGTGCATGGTGCCGCCGGCGTGCAGGAAGGCCATGCCGTCGCCGTCGAGCTTTTGCATGATGAATCCCTCGCCGCCAAAAAAGCCGGCGCCGAGTTTTTTCTGGAACGCAATGCCCAGCGCCACCCCCTTGGCTGCGCAAAGAAACGCGTCCTTTTGGCAGATGAAGGTGCCGCCGATCTTCGCCAGGTCGATCGGGATGATCTTGCCCGGATAGGGCGCGCCGAAGGCGACCTTGCGCTTTTCGCCGCCCTTGTTGGTATACACCGTGGTGAACAGCGATTCGCCGGTCAGGAGCCGTTTGCCCGCGCCCAGCACCTTGCTGAAAAAGCCCGACTGCTGGGCCGAACCGTCGCCGAAAATGGTTTCCATGGTGATGTCGTCTTCCATGTAGAACATGCTGCCGGCCTCGCCGACCGCCGCTTCCGCCGGGTCGAGTTCGATCTCGACGAACTGCATTTCCGCGCCGTAGACCTTGTAGTCGATGACGTCCATTGCCATGAAATATCTCCTGTCGGGATGAGGGGGATGAGAGGGGTGAAAGCTATAATTGCGCCGATTTTACCCGCCACCATCCATCGCCTTGGCTGCGCTCCGGTTTCGCTCAGCTTACATGCCGCATGCGCAGTTTCGGGCGCGAAAGTGACACTCTCTTGAACGTCTTTTACGAAGAAGATGGCGGCTTCAAGGTCGGCCATGTGCTGACCGAAAACGACGCGTCCTACCAGGTCGAAGCGGCGCACGGCAAACGCTCCAAGATCAAGGCCGCCAACGTGCTGATCAAGTTCACGCAACCCGGCCTGGCGGAGTTTCTGCCCCTGGCGGAAGCGGAGGCGGGCGGGCTCGACCTCGATTTCCTCTGGGACGTTGCCCCGAAAGAAGAATTCGGTGCCGAAGGCATGGCCAGCGAGTACTACGGGCGCGCGCCCACGCCGGTCGAGTCGGCGGCCTTGATCATGCGCCTGCACGGCGCGCCGATCTACTTCCACAAGAAGGGCAAGGGCCGCTACAAGGCTGCGCCCGAGGAGGCGCTCAAGGCGGCGCTGGCCTCGGTGGAGCGCAAGAAGCGCGAGGCCCAATTGCAGGCGCGCTACACCGAGCAACTGGCGCGCTTCGAGGTGCCGGCCGAGCTGGCGCCGCAGATACTGCAATTGCTGTATGCGCCCGACAAGCAATCGATCGGCTTCAAGGCGCTCGAGTCGGCCTGCGCCCAGACCGTGCTGTCGGCTCCGGTGCTGCTGCACCGCGCCGGCGTGCTGGCCAGTGCCTACGACTATTACCTTGGGCGGTTTTTGCACGAGAACTTCCCGGAAAGGCTTGGTGGGCGCGGGTTTCCTGAGATAAACCTTGAAGAGGCGCTTGCACCAACGGTTTTCGGAGGATTGGCGGATATTCCGCCATCCGACAACGGCCCGGCGTTTTCAATCGACGACTCGGCCACCACCGAGATCGACGATGCCCTGTCGGTCAAGCATGTGCGCGACGGCGTGACGCGCGTCGGCATCCATATCGCGGCGCCGGGCCTCGGGTTTGCGCCCGACTCGCCGGTCGACGTGATCGCGCGGCGCCGGCTCTCGACCGTCTACATGCCGGGCGACAAGATCACCATGCTGCCCGACGGTGTGGTCGAGCGCTTCACCCTGATCGAAGGGCGGCGCATGCCGGCGGTGTCGCTGTACCTTGATGTCCATGAAACCGACGGCTCGGTGATCGCGATGCGCAGCTGCGTCGACAGCATCGAGATCGGCGCCAACCTGCGCCACGACGTGCTCGACGCCGAAGTCACGCAAGCCAACCTCGAATCCGGCGGCGGCACGTTCCCGTTCAAGCCCGAGTTGCAGTTCCTGTGGCGCTTCGCCAACGCCCTCGAAAAAGTGCGCGGCAAGCCCTCGACCGCCGCGCACATGCGCGATTTTTCATTTCGCGTCGACTGGGATAATGGCCGGCACGTCAGCATCGGTGAACGCAAGCGCGGTGCGCCGCTCGACAAGATCGTCTCCGAGCTGATGATCCTGGCCAATTCGACCTGGGGCAAGCTGCTCGCCGACAAGGGCGCGGCGGGCATCTACCGCGTCAAGACCGGCGTCGGCATCCAGGGCAAGGTACGCATGACCTCGGCCCCGGCGCCGCACATCGGCCTGGGCGTGACGCACTATGCCTGGTCGTCCTCGCCGCTGCGCCGCTATGTCGACCTGGTCAACCAGTGGCAGCTGATTGCGGTCCTGACGCGGCCCGACGCGGCAGCCGGCGCGGAGCACGCAGCCGGCGCAGAGGCGGCCAAGCCGCCGTTTGCGGCCAAATCCGAAATGCTCCTGTCCGCGATTGCCGCGTTCGATTCTGCCTATACCGCCTATGCCGAGTTCCAGGACACTATGGAGCGCTACTGGTGCATGCGCTGGCTGCTGCAGGAAGGGCGGGTGCGCGCCGACGACGCCTCTGCCGCCTTGCCCGGCAGCGTGATGCGCGATGGCGTGGTGCGCCTTGATGAGCTGCCGCTGCGCCTGTCGGTGGCCGGCTTGCCGGCGCTGCCGCAGGGCACGCGCGTGGCCGTGCAGGTGCGCGCGGTCGACGAGTGGCGCCTCAGTATCGACGCGGCCTTTGCCGGCGTGCTTGAACCTGTGCCTGATGTGGCGACTCAAACCGGCGCCAATGTGAGTGCAGACTCCGGCGCCGCTGAATTGGTGGAAATGCTGGAGGAGGGAGATATTTCAGATTAGAATAGCCATATAAGTATATAAATATATTGAATATTTCGAGAATACATTGAGCATCGCCGAAGCATTTTTCCAGACCTTTCCGGCTCCCGACTGGTGGCGCCGGCTGGATGCTTCACAACGTCTCCTGACCAGTGCGCTGCTGATCTCCACCGTGGCCCATGCCGGGGTGTTGACGCTCAAATTCGTGGTTCCGGAAGCGCCACGCCTGAAACCGCTCGAAGCGCCGCTCGATGTCATCCTGGTCAATGCCAAGCACGCCACCAAGCCGGTCAAGGCCGAGGCGCTCGCGCAGGCCAACCTGGATGGCGGCGGCGAGGCGGCCAAGGGCCGCGCCAAATCCTTCCTGACGCGCTCGCGTGCCGCGCAGGATGGCGACAAGCTCTCCGAAGCCTCGGCGCGCCTCCAGCAGCTCGAGGCCGAACAGAAAAAGCTGATGAGCCAGCTCAAGGAGTCGCCGTCCAAGGTTTCTGCGGTCGACGCCAAGCCCGAGCAGCAAACCGAGCCCAAGCCGGTGCAGCCGCAGGCTACCGGCCTCGAGTTGATGGCCAGTGCCCAGGCGATTCTGCGCAAGGAGGCGGAGATCGCCAAGCGCATCGAAGACGAAAACGCACGCCCCAAGCGCGGCTACATCACGCCGTCGACGCGCGAGGTCGAATACGCGATGTATTTCAAGCAATGGGCCGACAAGGTCGAGCGCATCGGCAATGTCAACTATCCCGAGGCGGCGCGCGGGCGCCTCTACCGCCTCGTGATGACGGTGTCGGTGTTCGCCGACGGCCGGGTCGAGAAGGTCGAGATCGACCGCTCTTCGGGCACCCGTGAAATCGATAACGCGGCCAAGCGCATCGTGCGCCTGGGCGAGCCCTACGGGCGCTTTTCATCGCAGATGCAATCGCGCTACGGCGTGCTCGACCTGACCATGACCTGGACCTTCTCGCGCGCCGACGCGCTCTCGGTGGAATGAGACGCGCACGACCCGCGTGCGTGCGTCGTGTCGCGGCACCTGCCGCAGCCCTTGCCACGCCAACAATCCGGTAGGATGCAAAACCTGATTGCTGCGCCTGATGTGCGCAAGCGCAGCGCCCTCCGACCCCGACCCCGACCCCGATTCCGATCCTCGCTCTGCCCATGCCTGATTCACCACCCTCCCTGAAGAACGTCGCGGGATTTCCCGACGGCGAGCAGTTGCTCACCAGCCTGGCCGACCACATCCCGGCGATGACCGCGTACTACGAGGTGGGCACCTACCAGTGCCGGTTCGCCAATCGCGCCTACGCCGCCTACAACGGCTGCACGCCGCAAAACATCATCGGCAAGACCGTGCGCGAGGTGATCGGCGACGCGGCCTGGCAGGCCATCGGCCCGCATGTCGAAAAAGCCCAGAATGGCGAGGTGGTCGAATACACCCGCGAGACCACCTTGCCCGACGGCTCCAAGCGCTGGATCGAAGTGAGCCTGGCGCCGCATTTCGGCACCGACGGGCGGCAGCTCGGTTCCTTTGTGCTGCACCTCGACATCACGCGCCGCCAGGACAAGGAGCGCGCGATGTTCGAGAGCGAGGAGCGCCTCGCCAAATTCTCCGAGGCGTCCACCGAAGGCATCTACTTCCACCAGGACGGCGTCTACACCGACGTCAACCCGGCCATGGCCGCCATGCTCGGCTATACCCGTGAAGAGCTGATCGGCCGCAACGCGCTCGACTTCGTCGCCGAGGATTACCGCAAGATCGTCTCCGACTACATGGCGGCGCAGCGCGAGGACGTGTACGAGGCCGTGGCGATCTGCCGCGATGGCACGCGCCTGCCGGTCGAGCTGGTTGCCAAGACCCTGCACCGCAACGGCGAGGTCTACCGCCTGGGGATTTTTCGCGACATCCGCGAGCGCAAGGCTGCCGAGGCGCGCATCAACTTCCTGGCCTACCACGACGTGCTCACCGGCCTGCCAAACCGGCGCCTGTTGCTCGAACGCCTCGACAGCCTGCTGGCGATGTCGCGGCGCCATCAAAACCACCTCGCGGTGCTGTTCATTGATCTCGACCATTTCAAGACCGTCAACGACTCGCTCGGCCACCATGCCGGCGACCTGTTGCTGGCCGAAGTCGCCGCGCGCATCCAGGGCGCCGTGCGCGAGGTCGACGTGGTGGCGCGCCAGGGCGGCGACGAGTTCATCGTGGTACTCGCAGACCTGGCGCAGCCCGAGCTGGCCGCTTCGGTCGCGGTCAAGCTGCTGGTACAGGTGGCGGCGCCGTTCGACATCGACGGCCACGCCGTGAGCGTGGCGCCGTCGATCGGCATCAGCGTGTTCCCGCGCGACGGCACCACCGCAGACGATCTGATCCGCCATGCCGACAGCGCCATGTATTTGTCCAAGCAAAGCGGCCGCGGCCAGTACCAGTTTTATGCGCCCGAGCTGTCGGTTCGTGCCTACAACGACTTGTCCAAGGAGGCGGCGCTGCGCGACGCCGTGCGCCACGGCAATTTCGAGCTGCACTACCAGCCGCAGATCGATGTCAACGGCGATCGCATCACCGGCATCGAGGCGCTGGTGCGCTGGCGCCGCCCCGATGGCGTGCTGGTGGCGCCGAACGATTTCATCGGCTTTGCCGAAGAGCGCGGCCTGATCGGCGCCATCGGGCGCTGGGTGCTGTCCGAGGCGTGCCGGCAGAACAAGGCCTGGCAGGACGCCGGCTTGCCGAAAATCCCGATTGCCGTCAACGTCTCGCCGGTGCAGTTCAAGACAGGCAACCTGGTGGCAGATGTCGAACGCGTGCTGCGCCAGACCGGCCTCGAAGGGCGCTACCTCGAGGTCGAGCTCACCGAGGGCGCGCTGATGAGCGACAGCGCCACCGTCACCGGCAAGTTTGCGACCCTGCGCAACCTGGGCGTGAAACTGTCGATCGACGATTTTGGCACCGGCTATTCCTCACTCGCCTACCTGAAACGCTATCCGATCGACAAGCTCAAGATCGACCGCACCTTCGTGCGCGACATCGAAACCGATGAGGACGACGTTGCGATTGCCTTGGCGATCGTGCAGATGGGGCGCACCCTCAAGCTCACCGTGCTCGCCGAAGGCGTCGAGAACGAGGCGCAGCTCGACATGCTGCGCGCGCAAGGCTGCCAGGAGTTCCAGGGCTTCCTGCTGTGCAAGGCGCTGCCGGCCGATGAGGCCGGCGACCTGCTGCGGCGCTACCCGCACGACGACCTCGCCGCGACCCAGCGCATGCGCGCGATCCGCGCCCGGTGACTCCCCTGCAAGCCTTGGTGCACAAGGGTTTGGGGTTTGCGGGGAGTGCGTGATGGCGCGTAAGACTTCGCCACGCGCGGCCCCGGCCGCAGCGGCGCGGCCTTCGCGGTGGCGCCGCCTGCGGCGCATCCTGCTTTGGACGCTGCTCGCGCTGCTGCTCGCCCTGGTGGCCTGGCAAGGCTCGCTGTACGCGCGCATCTGGTGGTGGATCGACCACAACCCGCGCTCCACCAGCTTCATGGACCAGCGTCTCGACGGCCTGCGCGCCAAGGACCCGGGCGCCACCCTCAAGCACGAGTGGGTGGCCTACCCGCGGATTGCGCAAAGCCTGAAGCTTGCGGTGATCGCCGCCGAAGACACCTCGTTCGTCGACCACGAGGGCTTCGACTGGAAAGGCATTGAAAAGGCGCTGGAGAAGAACCAGAAAAAAGGCAAGGTCGTGGCCGGCGGCTCGACCATCACCCAGCAACTGGCGAAAAACCTGTTCCTCTCCGGCGAGCGCAGCTACGTGCGCAAGGGCCAGGAAGCACTCATCACCTGGATGATCGAGTCGCAGATGGACAAGGACCGCATCCTCGAGATCTACCTCAACGTGGTCGAGTGGGGCAATGGCGTGTTCGGCGCCGAGGCGGCGGCGCGGCATTACTACGGTGTTGCTGCCGCGCAGTTGTCGCGCGAGCAGGCGGCGCGCCTCGCCGCGATGCTGCCGCGACCGCAGTTTTACGACCGCAACCGCAACTCGGCCTACCTCGCCAAGCGGGTACCGGTGATTTTGCAGCGCATGAACCAGGTCGAGGCGCCCTAGGCCGCATCGACCCCTGGGCTAGGGCTTGACGCCAGTAACGTTGTAAGCCGCCAGCGGCCGCGACAGGCCTTTGAGCGTGAGTTCACCCACGGCCTCGAGCGCAACGCTGTCTTCGACCCGGGTGTAGACGCGCTGCGAAATCAGGATCTGCCCCGATTTGGCCTCGCCACACAGTCGCGCCGCCGTGTTGCACACGGTGCCGATGGTGCCGTAGTCACGACGACCCTCGAAGCCGATCGCGCCGATGGTGGCAAAGCCCTGTGCGATGCCGACGCCGAAACCGAGGTCATGGCCGCGCTTATTCCAGCCCACGGCGAGGTTTCCGACCGCTTCGCGCACCGCCAGGCCCATCTGCACCGCCTTCAGTTCATGCTGCTCGACTGGCATCGGGTCGTTGAACACCACCATTACGCCATCGCCTGCGAAGTGCTCAACCGTGCCGTCGTGTGCCGTGATGATCGTGCCCAGCGCGGCGTGGTATTCGCGCAGCACGCCCATCACCTCTTCGGGCTCGGCGGTTTCGGTAAACGCCGTGAAGCCGCGCAGGTCGATGAACATCACGGTCACTTCGCAGCGCCGCGTTTTGAGCGGGTCGCCGATCTCACCGGAGACAATCAGCTCAGCCACCTTGGGCGTGAGAAATCGCTTCAGGCGCGCCAGGCGCTCGATCTGCCCGACCTGCTCGGCGACGCGCGCTTCAAGCCCGGCATTGAGGGATTTCAACTCTTCCCGCTGGCTCTCAATGGTGTCGTGATAAGTCTTGACGCGCAGCAGCGACTTGACCCGCGCCAGCAGCTCGTGGCGGTTCACCGGCTTGGTGAGGAAGTCGTCGGCACCCGCCTCGATGCCCTTGACACGCTCTTCGCCGGCGTCGAGCGCCGTCACCATCACCACCGGCAGCATGCTCGATGCCGGGTCGGCGCGAATCGCCCTGCATACTTCGTAGCCGTTCATGTCCGGCATCATCACGTCGAGCAGCACCAGATCCGGCTTGTCACTGACGATTTTTGCCAGGCCCTCGCGCCCGCCGCTCGCCGTGACCACGCGGTAACCGCTGAAGCTGAGCATGTCGGCCAGCACCCGTACGTTGGCGGGTATGTCGTCGACCACCAGCAGGCAGGGCGCCTCGCTCATGCGGCGCCTTTGCCCTTGGCCAGCGTATCGGCGACCGCGCTGACAAATTCCTTGAGGTTGATCGGCTTGGTCAAAAAGCCGTCAAACCCGGCCTTCTTCATCTTCGCTTCCTCCTCGGGCATGGCCGAGGCCGTCACTGCGACGATCGGGATGTGCTTGGTGGTCGCGTCGCCGCGAATCTGCCGGAATGCCTCGATGCCATCGATGCCCGGCAACTGGTAATCCATCAGGATCAGCTGCGGCACCTGTTCATGCGCGATCTTCACGCCTTCTTCGCCGGTCACCGCTTCGGCCACGCGGTAGCCCTTGGCCGTGAGCACGTCGCGCGCCAGCTTCATGTTTTTGTCGTTGTCTTCCACCACCAGTACCAGTTCACCCGCCATGATCTTCTCCCTGCACAGATTGCATTGCCGCCGGCAGTTCCAGCGGCAATGTGAATGTAAACGTGGAGCCTTGCCCGACCACGCTTTCGAGCCACAGGCGCCCACCATGCAGCTCAACGAAGCGCTGCGTGAGGGCCAGGCCGAGGCCGGTGCCTTCGCCTTTCTTGGTGACGTCGGTGCCGACCTGCTTGAATTCCTCGAACACCGCGGCCTGGTCTTCGGGGGCGATGCCGACGCCGGTATCACGCACCGCAATCTCGGCGAAACCGTCAACATGACGCGCCAGCACCGTGATCTTGCCGCCCTCGGGGGTGAACTTCACCGCGTTCGACAGCAGGTTGAGCATGATCTGCTTGACCTTGCGCTCATCGCCGCGCAGGTCGCCCACGGCCGGGTCAATCTCGGCCGCCAGCGACAGGCCATGGCGCAGGGCGCGCTCGCGCACCAGCGTCATCGCGTTGTCGATCGCCGCCGGCAGGTTGTAGTCCGACAAATTGAGTTCCATCCGCCCGGCCTCGACCTTGGCAAGATCGAGAATGTCGTTGATGAGCGAGAGCAGGTGCTTGCCCGAGGTGTGGATGTCGTCCGCATACTCGGCCTGCTTCTCGTTGAGTTCACCGAACATCCGTTCGGAAAGCACTTCGGAAAACCCGATGATCGCGTTCAGCGGCGTGCGCAGCTCGTGGCTCATGTTGGCGAGAAACTCGGACTTGTGCTTGCTGGCGATCTCGAGCTGGCGGTTTTTGTCTTCGATCTCGCGGAACAGGCGTACGTTCTGGATCGCGATCACCGCCTGGTCGGCGAAGGTTTGCAGCAGCGCGAGCTGCTTGTCGCTCATCAGGCCGGGCTGCGCGCGCGGCACGGTAATGGCGCCGATCGCGATGCCCTCGCGCAGCAGCGGCGAAATGCTGGTCGAGCGGTAACCGAGCTTGCGCGCGTGCTCTGCCGAAACGGCGGGAACGCCGGGCGCGTCGACGTCGCCGACCTGCAGCACCTTGCGGTCCAGGATAGCCTGTCCGACAAAGCTGTCGCGGTTGAGTGGCATCGGGTAGAGGCGGTTAAGCATTTCTTCGTCAATGGCATCGAGGCTGCCGCGCGCGCGCATGTGCAATTGCCCGTCCTCAACCAGCAGCAGGCCGACACGGTGGCCGTCGAACAGGCGGATCGAGCTGGCCACGATCGCGTCGAACACCGGTTGCACATCGGTCGGCGAATTGCTGATCACACGCAAAATTTCGGCGGTCGCGGTCTGCTGCTCGAGCGTTTCGGTCAGCTCGCTGGTGCGCTCCTCGACCTTGCGCTCCAGCCCGCCATACGATTCTTTGAGTTCCACCGCCATGGTGTTGAACTGGTTCGCCAGGGCTTCGAGCTCGTCGCCGGTCTTGACCACGATCTCCTGCTGCAGATTGCCCGATCCGATCTGCGCCGCGCCTTCCTGCAACGCGCGGATCGGCCGCACCATGCGCCGCGCCATGAACACGCTGGCCAGGATCGACAGGATCAAACCGACCAGCAGCACGCCGCCGGTGCGGTACATCGAGGCCAGCACCGGCACCAGCACTTCTTCGCGCGGCACCTCGACAAACACGCGCCAGTCGAGCGAGGGGATCGGCGCATACGCCACCAGCACATCCTGGCCGGCGCGGGTGCGCGCTTCGATCTGGCGCGAGCCCGCTTCACCGGGGCCTGCAGCATCGGGGCTGCTGTCGCCGGGCGCGGCACGCGCCGCGATCACCTGCGGTTGTTGATTCCAGTCGAGCTTTTGCAGCACCAGGCTGATGTCCGGGTGTGCCACAAGGTGGCCTTGCGCATCGACCACATAGGCAATGCCGGCCTTGCCGATGCGCAATTGCGACACCACGTCCCACACGAACTTGAGGTTGACCTCGACCGCCGTGGTGCCGCCGTCTTGCCCACCTGCCGCACGTGCGATCGCCATGTAGGGCTCGGTGTCCTTGCGGAACGTGACCGGGCCGAAATAGGTGCGGCCGTTCTTCGAGCCAACCACGCGCGGATCGTTCTTGAGATCGGTCGATTGCGACAGTGCATCCATCGCCAGGCGCGACACCCGCACCTGCTCGTTGCCGTTACGGTCGATCCACACCGCCTCGGTGATCTGTGGTGCCTGGCGCAGCAGCTTGAGGAATTCGATGCGGCGCTGCTCGGAGGCACTCGACCCCTCCTGCACGCGCGGCAAGGCAGTCCAGCCGAGCTCATGCTCAATGCCGCGAACGTATTGCTCGATGCGGTAGGCGGCAGCGTCGGCTTTTTCGCGCTGCAGGGCGAACAGCGCCTGCTTGCTCTCGCCATACGCGAAGTAGAGGCTGATGGCGCCGCTCGCGACCAGCGCGCCGCCCACCAGCGCGACGATCAGCGCGGCGTATTTGGCAAACAGGCGGAGGCGGATGGCCATGGCGGGTTTGGGGTGGCAGGTTTCTCGGGAGAGGACGCGAGGAAATCGCCCCGATCAGATTCTAGTGGGCGGGTGAGGCTCAAGCACGTGAATATTCACGCTCCCTGCCCGAGCGGAGATTCATCGCATCCATGGGTTTCCAGACAATGAAAGCATGGAAAACCGCACCCACCAACGGTTTCATGGGAGTGTTCAGGGGTTCCGCAGCGTTTTCGCACCGAAAATTCACTCAATCACCCTGTCGGCACTGATCAACAGCGTTTGCGGAATCTTCAATCCCAGCGCCTTGGCCGTCCTGCCATTGATCACCAGTTCAAACTTGGTCGGTTGCTCCACCGGCAGATCAGCCGGCTTGGCACCCTTGAAAATCTTGTCCACAAAGGTGGCCGCTCGGCGAGCGTTGTCGAGCGGGTCCAGGCCGTAACTGAGCAGGCAGCCGGCATCGGCGAGTTGAGCGAAGGGCGCCGCCACCGGCAAACGATGCTGCGCGGCCAATTCGGCGATCTGGTTGCGTTGTTGAAAGTAAACCGGAAACGGCACCACGATCAGCGCCGTCACTTTCTGCTCGCGCATTGATGCGAAAGCCTGGCCGATCGCTTCCGGCGTCGCCGCATACACCGGCACGATGCGGACACCAACGCGCAAGCCTGCTTCTTCCAGGGGGTGCAGGAATCGACGGGTGATCGGATTGTCGGAGGGCGCCAGCAGGGCCACACGCGAAACCTTGGGCGCCCGAGTTGCCGTCATGGCCAACAGCATTTCGAGACGCTTGGGGCCGATCTCGGCAGAAATGTCGGCGAGGCCGGTGATGTTGCCCCCCGGCCGCGACAGGCTGTTGATGTAGCCATTGCCGACCGGGTCATTGGTGTTGGGCATCACGATCGGAATCGTGCTGGTCGCCGCTTTCGCGGCAGCGGTGGCCTGATTCGCAACGGCGACGATGAGATCAACCTTCAATTGCACCAGCTCCGCCGCCAGCGCCGGCAAGCGGGCTGCCTCACCATCGGCAAAGCGCGCCTCGATCAGCAGATTGCTGCCCTCAACGTACCCGAGCTCGCGCAAGCGCCGCACTAACGCGGTGCTAGTCAGAACGCTGGCCGCGCGGCCCGTCAGAGCCAGGTAGCCGATGCGCCAGATCTTTCCGGCGGGTGCACCTGGCGCCTGTGCAAAAGAGGCGAGCGGCGCCGTCAGTACGCTGGCCCCCAGCGCGTTGAGGACCTTTCGGCGTGTGTTCATGTGGGTGTTCCCGGTTGATTTCATGGAGTGGCTCATTCAATTATCTTGTCCGCACTGATCAGCAGCGCTTGCGGAATCTTCAGCCCCAGCGCCTTCGCGGTCTTGCCGTTAATCACCAGTTCGATCTTGGTCGGCTGCTCCACCGGCAGGTCCGCCGGTTTGGCGCCCTTGAATATCTTGTCGACGTAGTACGCCGCACGCCGGAAGTTGTCGGCAAGGGTCGGCCCATAGCTCATCAGCGCGCCGGCCTCCGGATATTGCCGGTCGGCAGTCATCGTCGGCAGCCGGTATTTGATCGCCAGTTGCGCGATCTGCTTGCGCTGCTGCTGGAAAAAAGGAATCAGCATCACGATCAAGGCGCCCGCCTTTTGCGCGCGCATCGCAGCAAATGCCGTTTCGATTTCGGCCGCCGTGGCTGCCACGAAGGGAAGAATCGTCGCACCCAGTGCCTCCCCCGCGGCGACGACGCTATCGCGCGTCCGCAGGCTGCTGGTTCCGCCGGTGTTGAGCAGCAGTAGCGCAATGCGCGGCGCGCCCGAGCGAGCAACCGCTGTCATGGCGAGCAGCATTTCAAGGCGCTTTGGCGCCAGCTCGCCTCCCAGATCCGATAGCCCGGTCATGTTGCCGCCGGGTTGCGCCAGGCTCTTGATGAGGCCATTGTCGACCGGGTCGGCGCTGCTGCCCATCACGATGGGAATCGTGGCAGTGGCTTTTTGTGCCGCGCTGGCGGCGGCGTTTCCCGCCGTGGTGATGAGGTCGACTTTTAACTGCACCAGTTCCGCCGCCATGGCGGCGAGGCGCTTGGCATCACCATCGGCAAAGCGCCATTCGATGGCCAGGTTCCTGCCCTCGACGTAGCCGAGGTCGCGCATGCCATGCTTGAATACGCCGTAGTAGTGGGTGTCAAGGTCGGACGGTCGGCCAGGTGATGCCAGAAATCCGACGCGCCAGACTTTGCCCGCAGGGGCCGGCGGTGGTTGCGCGAGCGAGGCGAATGGCGCTGTGAGTGCGGCGGCGCCCGTGGCGGCGATGAGCTTGCGGCGATTGTTCATGCAGTGCTTTCTCTGAAATATTCTGAAGAATGGCTTGTACCAAGGGTTTCAGGCCGATGGTTACAAACCATCGTAATGTGCGAGTCGCGCGGCTTCATTCAATTACCCTGTCCGCACTGATCAGCAAGGATTGCGGAATCTTCAGCCCCAATGCCTTGGCGGTCTTGCCATTGATCACCAGTTCGATCTTGGTCGGCTGCTCCACCGGCAGGTCAGCCGGCTTGGCGCCCTTGAGAATCTTGCTCACATGGATCGCGAGGCGCCGGAAGTTGTCGACCGAATCAACGCCGTAGGTCATCAGGATGCCGGCCTCGGCCAGGGTGGCATACGCGCCAAGAGCAGGTAGACGGTGTGTTGCAGTCAAGGAGGCGATCTGGCGTCGTTGCTGGAGAAACAAACCGTCACCGGCCACGATCACCGCACCGACTTTTTCTTTCGCCATCCGTGTGAATGCCGTTTCAATTTCCGCTGAACTCGCTGCAGAGCAGGGCACGATGGCGATGTCCAGCTTGGGCGCTATTGCCTGCACGCTTTTCAGTGCCGTGGCATTGCCCGGGTTGCTGGGGTTGATCATCATCGCGACACGGGTGAGCTTGGGTACCATGCCGCGCAACAACTCCAGGTATTTGGAGCTGATGTCGCCGATCAAGTTGGATTGGCCGGTGACATTGCCGCCCGGCCGCGCCAGGCTTTTTACCAGGCCGGCGCCGACCGGGTCGGTCACCAGAATCATGGCGATGGGAATGGTAGTCGTGGCGTTGCGCGCGGCAACCGCACCGGCAGTACCGTTGGCGACGATCACATCCGCGCGCGCCGACACCAACTCGGCTGCCAGCGCCGGCAGGCGCTCGTACTTGCCATCTGCCCAGCGCGCATCGAACACGAGATTGCGGCCTTCTTCATAACCCAGCTCGCGCAGGGCGGCCCGCAGCGCCGCCACCTCGGCCGCAAACCCGTCTGGCGTCGAGGTACCAAGGTAGCCGACGCGCCAGATCTTGCCGGATTGTTGCGCGAACGCGGGTGATGACGCAGTAACCATATTGGTGAGCAGGCCGGCGCCGAGCGCGGCGAGGATTTTGCGGCGCTTGGTGGCTGAATGGTTCATTCGATCACCTGCCGGTTGCAAGGGTTCCGCTGGCGCGATACACCTGAAACTCCGTATACTGGAAACCTCTGCGCACCACCGGCAGCCGCATTGCGCCATTGGGTCTCCGGCGGGGCGTCCGGCATCAAGCCCTGGTTGCGCCGATCGTGGAAGACAATGCGGAAAATGTGGAACATGCGGGAGATGCCATGAACTATCGCGACATCATCACCATTGAAGCGGGCAAACGCGGCGGCAAGCCGTGCATTCGCGGCATGCGCATCACCGTTTATGAAGTGCTGGAATATCTGGCTTCCGGCATGACCAGCGCGGAAATTCTCAAGGACTTTCCCGACCTCACCGCCGCCGACATCCAGGCCTGCCTCGCCTACGCGGCCGATCGCGAACGTCTGCAATTCACGCTCGCCGCGTGAAGCTCCTGTTCGATCAAAACCTCGCGCCGGCGTTGGTGTCGCGCCTGGCCGATGCGTTCCCCGAATCCCTGCATGTGCGCGATGCCGGGCTGGAGCGTGCCCCGGATGAGCAAGTGTGGCAATTTGCTCTCGAACGTGGCCTCGCGATCGTGACCAAGGATTCCGATTTTCAGGAACGCAGTCAGATCGCCACTGTCGCCCCCCGCATTGTGTGGATTCGCCGGGGCAATTGTTCAACCGATGAGATGGAAGCACTGCTGCGCCGGCACGCTGAGCGCATTGCCAAGCTGACGGGTGAAGACGCGCCGGGGTTCTTGATTCTTTTGTGAGCTCGCTCATTCGAGCACCCGGTCCGCGCGAACGCAGCGTGAGGTATCCGATGCGCCAGACTTTGGCGGGTTGCTGGGCAAGGCCGCCAAAGGGGGATGCGAGAGCGCCGGCCCCGAGGGCGAGAATGCGACGCCGCATCCCGCGGACGCCTGCAATCGTTGGCTCCGATCGAATCCGTGAAGACGACATGGGCTCCCCCCCTATGGCAGTGCAACGGTGTATCGCCGAGTCTGCAGGCCCATGTTACTGCCACAGGGCGCGCAAGTCATGTGCATCTTGCGGTAGCTGGGGCGTGAATATTCACATGTGGGCGTGCAGATATGTCGTTCCCTATTTTTTTAAGGAAGAGTAAAGTGTGGGGACAAAATAAAATAACAATTTGGCGGCAGCACATGCTCTCGCCTGCCTAAGAAGTTGCGACGGAAGTTATATAACGATAAAAAGCAGGGGGAAATTCGTGACGATGCATCGCCGTAGGTTTGTTGCCGCTCTTCCACTCTTGGCGACACCACTCTCCTCCAGAGGACAAACGTCGCCTCTTCCCGTGATTGGCTACCTCAATGGCCGCGGTGCTGCCGATTCTGCGCCGGTGATTGCCGCGTTTCGTGAGGGTCTGAAAGAAGCCGGCTTTGTCGATGGCCAGAACGTGGTGATCGAATCGCGCTTCGCGGAAGGCCAGTACGAGCGTTTGCCGGCGCTGGCGGCCGAGCTGGTGGCGCGCAAGGTGAATGTGTTTGTCGCCACTGGTGGTACTGCCAGCGTCCTGAAAGCCCGGCCGATCGTGCCCGAGACAACGCCGATCGTATTTGTGATGGGTGGTGACCCGGTCAAACTCGGCGTCGTCGCCAGCCTGGCGCGGCCGGGCGGCAATATCACCGGGGTGACCTTCCTGGTCAATCAGCTGGGTTCAAAGTCGATCAGCCTGCTGCATGAAATGTTGCCCAAGGTGACGCTGATCGGCTTTCTTCTCAATCCGGAGGATCCGAATGCCCAGTCCGACCTCCGTGATGCACAAGAAGCCGCATCGAAACTCAAACTGAAGCTGGTGCCCGTCAAGGCGCGCAGCGGCGGCGAATTGGAGGCTGCTTTTGCTTCTCTTGCCAAACAAAAGGTGGGGGCGTTGTTTGTGGCAACCGACCCCTTGTTTGCCTTCCACAAACCGGCCCTCATCCAACTCGCCACACGGCATGCCATTCCGGCAATCTACGGATTACGCGAATTTGCCACCGCAGGCGGCCTGATGACTTACGGAACCAGCATTACCGACGCGAATCGGCAACTGGGGGTCTACACCGGTCGCGTTCTCAAGGGCACGAAACCGGCAGATCTGCCGGTGATGCAGTCGATGCGCTTTGAGCTCATCGTCAATCGCAAAACCGCCGATGCGCTCAAGCTCGCGATACCGCAGACGATTCTGCTCCAGGCCACAGAAGTCCTCGAGTAGCCCTAACCCTTCCTGCGCGCCCTCACCGGCTCACCGGCGGGGTTACACCATGCCGATTTTTTCGCTCTGCAGGGCATGCAGCAGCCGCCCCGAGAGCATCGCGATGCGCTGCGCCATGATCGCCAGGAAGGCATTCGAGAAACGCGCATGGCAGGCGGGTGAAAAACGGTCCAGGTCGTCCACCATCAGGCACACGGCCCAGGTTTCCTTGAGTGCGGTCACGGTGGCGGTGCGCGGTTCGTTGTTGCGGCGCGCGCAGGCCATTTCGCCCACTGCTTCGCCGGCGCCCACCGCATTGAGCAGTTGCCCCCGCGATGACACCTTGACCAGGCCGTCGGCAATGATGAAAAAGTTCTGGTCGTTTTCTCCCTCGGTGATCAGGTTGGCGCCTTGCGCGAAGCGACGCCACTGGGCCCGCTTCACCACTTCCCACAATTCGACATCGGTGAACGCGCGGAAAAATTCGAGGCGCGCCATGGCACTGTATTTGTCGGCCTCGGAGAGGTCGTCGCCGTCTGCCTGGCTAAGGCCGAGCAGGTCTTCAAGCGCATCGGCCATCGCGCCCCAGGTGGCGAAACGCTCCTGCGGGCGCTTCGCCATCGCGCGCCGCACGATGGCGTCGAGTTCATCGGGCACATCCGGACGCAGGCTGCTTGGCAGCGGCGTCTCCTGGTTGATGATGCGCTCCATCAGGTCGAAGGTACTGGCGCCGTGGAACGGCCTCGCGCCGGTCAGCGCATGGTAGGCCGTGGCGCCGAGCGAAAACATG
>CANJDH010000009.1 GCA_947473125.1 Burkholderiales bacterium | reverse complement strand
CTTTTCTACAGATGTTGTCGCTCTCAACTTTCGAGAAATTCGAGCTTTCATGCGCCTTTGCGCCCGATCCTCGTACAAGCATTTCACCTGATCCCGCTAACCAATTGAATCTGTTCGACAATTAACCGGACGCCACTGGTGCCGCATCAATCGTACTTGCGCGCGTCCTCGATCACCTTGCCGTCGTTCGGCAGCTCGCCCGGCGTCATGAACTGCACGTCGCCGCGCAGCTTGGTGACATCGCGCAGAGTGGCGGCGATACTTTCCTGCAGGCCAGGCACGGTCCAGTCGCCCACCTCCACCTTGAGGGTCATGCGGTCGTTGGCCATCTCGCCTTCGATCACCAGACGCGCCTTGTCGATCTCCGGGTGGCGCTTGACCACCGCCGCAACGTGGCCCGGCTGCACGAACATGCCCTTGACCTTGGTGGTCTGGTCGGCACGGCCCATCCAGCCCTTGATGCGCGTATTGGTCCGCCCGCACGGTGAAGTGCCCGGCATGACGGCGGAGAGGTCGCCGGTACCAAAACGGATCAGCGGGTAATCCGGGTTGAGCGTGGTGATGACGATCTCGCCGACCTCTCCTTCGGGCACCGGGTCGCCGGTGCCGGGGCGCACGATTTCGAGGATCAGCTCTTCGTCGAGGATCATGCCCTCAGGTTTGTGCATGGAAGCTTCGGACTCATAGGCGATATTGCCCAGGTCCGCCGTGCCAAAGAAATTGAGCACCGTGACCAAACCATGTTCCTTGAGCCATTGGCGCAGGCTCGGTGTCAGCGCATCGCCGCCGGTGACGGCACGCTTGATCGGGAACGGCTTGCCCAGCTCGATGAATTTCTCGACCAGAATGCGCAAAAATGCCGCAGTGCCGACATACGCAGTAGGTTGGAGATCGATGATCGCTTCGATCTGTTGTTCGGTATTGCCCACGCCGGCGGGAATCACCGCGCAGCCGATCTGCATTGCGCCCGCTTCGATCATGCTGCCGGCCGGCGTGAGGTGATACGAAAAGGTGTTGAACAGGATGTCACCCTCGCGAAACCCGGCCGCAAACAGCGCCCGCGCGGTGCGCCAGTAATCGTCACGTCGGCCTTCCGGTTCGTAAATCGGCCCGGGCGACATGAAAATCTTGCGCACCTGCCCGGGTCTTTTTGCCACGAGGCCGCCAAACGGCAGTGTCGCGCGCTGCAGATCCTTGAGGTCGGCCTTGCGCGTCACCGGCAACTTTGCCAGGGCCGCGCGCGTCGTCACGTCGGCTGCGGTGACACCCTTGAGAATGCCGGCGAATCCCGACGTGTTGGCCTGCGCATGGGCCACTTGCAGGGGCAGGGCGCGCAGCAGCGCCGCTTCACGCTCGGCCGGGCTGCGCGTTTCGAGGGCATCGTAGTGTGAGGTCATGGCATTCCAGTCGTTCGAGTGACAATGTAGCGAGAGTGAAAATGACAAGCCCCGCAGGGGCGGGGCTGTCGATCGGGGTCGGGGTCGGGGTCGGGGTCGGGGTCGGGATCTGGATCGGCTGCGGCGTCAAGCGAGCCAGCGTTTGCGCCTCTTGTAATTCTTGCCGTCGCGAAAGCTCTTGCGCTGCCCGGACGATACGCCAAGATAAAACTCCTTTACGTCCTCGTTATTGGCCAGCGACGCGGCTTCGCCGTCCATCACGATACGGCCGTTCTCGAGGATATAGCCGTAGTTCGAGTACTTGAGCGCGACGTTGGTGTTCTGCTCGGCCAGCAGGAAGCTGACCTGCTCCTTGGTATTGAGGTCCTTGACGATCTCGAAGATCTCCTCAACTATCTGCGGCGCCAGACCCATGGACGGTTCGTCAAGCAGGATCATAGTCGGGCTCGCCATCAGGGCGCGACCAATCGCCGTCATCTGCTGTTCGCCACCCGAGGTATAGCCCGATTGCGAGGTGCGGCGTGTCTTGAGCCGCGGAAAATAGGCATAGACCTTCTCCAGGCTCACGTCGAGGTCGGCACGCGAGAGGTTGCGCGTGTACGCACCGGTCAGGAGGTTCTCCTCGACTGACAAGTGCGCAAAGCAGTGCCGGCCTTCCATCACCTGCACCACACCGCGTTTGACCAGGTCGTAAGGCGACAGGTTGTCGATGCGCTCGCCCTGGTATTCGATGCTGCCTTTGGTTACTTCACCCCGTTCGCCCTTGAGGAGGCGTGATACCGCGCGAAGCGTGGTGGTCTTGCCGGCGCCGTTGCCGCCGAGCAGCGCGACGATGCCGCCTTGCGGCACGTTGAAGGACACCCCCTTCAACACCAGGATGACGTGGTTGTAGATGACTTCGATGCCGTTGACCGACAACAACGTGCCGGCAGCGGGAGGGCTAACAGCGGGAAGAGCGCTCATGGAATACCCGTCAGGAATGGGGGCAGCGCCCGGCCGTGGCCGGGCGCTCCGGGATGCAACAACTTACTTCGAAGCAAGTTCCTTCGCACAATCGCGTGCCGCGACTTTTTTCTCGGCCGCGTACTTGACCGCGGAAGCCTTGATCATCGGCTTGATGATCTGCTGGTCGGCCGTGTACTGTTCGGCACCGACCACCCACTTGTTGCCGTCCCAGGTGTGGATCTTGGCAACGCTGCCGCCTTCATGGTCGACACACGAGGTCGAGATGTTGTCGGCGTAGCCGGCAAAGCCAAGTGCGGCCAAAGCCTTCTGGTCAAGGGCCAGATTTTCCAGGCCCCACTGCACCTGCTCGCCCGTGAGCGGCTTCTTGCCGTGTTTGGTCTGCGCGCGCTTCACGCCTTCGACGCTCATCATCGCCGCCACCAATCCACGGTTGTAAAGCACCTCCCCCACTTCAGCCTTGGGACCGGTGCCCTGGCCCTTGTCATGCACGTGCTTGAGCACATCCTGGTGCACCTTGCCCTGGCCAGCGGGCGCCATGAAGGTCAGCGCGTTGTAGCCCTTGGCGCCGTCGCCCGCAGGACGTACGTCGGGCTCGGCACCGGCCCACCACACGCCGTACATCTTGTCGCGCGGATAGCCAACTGCCACCGCTTCCTTGAGGGCCGTGCCGTTCATCACGCCCCAGCCCCACAGGAATACATAGTCAGGGCGATTCTGGCGAATTTGCAGCCAGGTGGCCTTCTGTTCGACGCCGGGATGGGTCACCGGCAGCAGCGAAAGCTCATAGCCATGCATCTTGGCGCGTTCCTGCAGAAGAGCAATCGGCTCCTTGCCGTACGGGCTGTCGTGGTACACCAGCGCGATCTTCTTGCCCTTGAGCTTGTCGACCCCGCCTTCTTTCTTGCCAACGTGCTGGATCAGCATGTCTGCCGCGCCCCAGTAGGTGCCGCCGAGCGGGAAGTTCCACTTGAATACCTGGCCGTCCACCGAGTCGGCGCGGCCGTAGCCGGCGGTGATGATCGGGATCTTGTCGGTAAACGATTTGTCGGTCAGCGCGAAGGTAATGCCGGTCGACAGCGTATGGAACACTGCCGCGCCGGTCGGGCCCTTGCCCTTGAGGCGCTCGTAGCATTCGACGCCGCGGTCGGTGGCATAACCGGTCTCGCACTCTTCATAAGTGATCTTTACACCGCCGACGCCACCATCGCGTGCGTTGAGCATCTTGAGGTAATCGACATAGCCGTTGGCGAAGGGCGTGCCGTTGGGGGCGTAAGCGCCGGTTCGGTACGACAGCACCGGGAAGAACTGTTCCTTTGCCTGGGCGTGCGCCGTAGACACCAGCGGCGCGGACAGCGCCATGGTGAGTGCGGTGACGCTGGCAGCGGTCAAAGCGAGGTGTTTCAACATTGCCTGTCTCCTTGTAACGGTGGGTGGATCAAAACGGTTGCTTCGTGACAACTCTTGGAAAAACTATACGCCGATCAACTGCGTTTGGTGCAACGGGTAAACCCTTGGTATGACTGCCGGCGTCAATGCGGGAACGGCCAGAGGCGCAGCTTCTCCTTGGCCACAGCCCAGAGGCGGGCGATGCCGAGCGGCTCGACGATCAGGAAAAACACGATCAGGGCTCCGAAAATCATGAATTCGAGGTGGGAGGCCATCGCCGTATCGACTTTCAGCCCAAGGTTGTTGAGCAGCGGCAGCGCCTGGCTCAGCGCCAGCGGCAGCAGCACGATAAAGGCCGCGCCGATGAAGCTGCCGAGGATCGAGCCCATGCCGCCGATGATGATCATGAACAAGAGGTTGAGCGAAAAGTTGATCGAAAACGCCGCCGGCTCCCACGAGCCCAGGTGCAAAAAGCCCCACATCGCACCTGCCACGCCGGCATAGAAGGCGCTGACCGCGAACGCGGTCAGCTTGGCATACATCGGGCGGATGCCGATCACCTCGGCCGCCACGTCCATGTCGCGCATCGCCATCCACGAGCGGCCGATGTGGCCGCGCACCAGGTTCTTGGCCATCAGGGTGAACACCATCACCACCACCAGGATGAACACGTATTTCTCCATCGGCGTGTCGATCGTCCAGCCGAACATCTCGACCGGCGCGGTCGAGACGCCGCCGGACGACGAGTAATTGGTGAACCACTTGACGCGCGCAAACACCCAGTCGACGAAAAACTGCGCAGCCAGCGTCGCCACGCCCAGGTACAGTCCCTTGATCTGCAGGCTCGGCAGGCCGAACAGGATACCGACCAGTGCCGACACCAGCCCCGCCAGCACCAGCACCACGATGAAATTGAGCCCCGGGAAATGCACCACGATGTTGTACGCGGCATAGGCGCCGATCGCCATGAAGGCCGCATGCCCCAGCGAGATCTGGCCGCAATAGCCGACCAGCAGGTTCAGGCCGATTGCGGCGAGCGACACGATCAGGAACGGGATCAGGATCGCCCGGAACATGTAGTCCGAGCCCCAGTAGGGCACGACCAACAGGGCAAACGCGATCAGCCCGAAGATGAACCAGCGGTCCTGGCGAATGCCGAGGATCTGCTGATCCTCGCGATAGGTGGATTTGAACTGGCCGTTTTCACGATAGAACATGGTGTCGGGCCTTATACGCGGTCAATATGCTTCTCGCCGAAGAGACCTTCGGGACGAACCATCAGGAACAGCAGCGCAAGAACATATGCAAACCAGTTTTCGATGCCACCCCCGGCCAGGTCGAAGGCCTTGATCAGCACCGGCCCGAGGAACACTTCTGAAATCTTTTCACCGACGCCGATGATCAGGCCACCGAGGATCGCGCCGGGAATCGAGGTAAAGCCTCCCAGAATTACCACCGGCAAGGCCTTCAACGCCAACTGCGCCAGCGAGAACTGCACGCCGAGCTTGGCGCCCCATACCATGCCGGCCACCAGCGCCACAAACCCGGCCACCGCCCAGACGATGACCCAGATGCGGTTCAGCGGAATCCCGATCGACTGCGCCGCCTGGTGGTCGTCGGCCACCGCACGCAAGGCACGGCCGGTCGCCGTCTTCTGGAAGAAGATCGCCAAACCCAGCACCAGAACCGCCGCGATCACGGTCGCGACCAAGTCTTCCTTGCTGATCAGGATGCCGCCCTGGAACATCGATTCGAGGATGATGGTCGGATCCTTCGAGATCCCCATGTCGATCTTGTAGACGTCGCTGCCCCAGATGGTCTGGCCGAAACCGTCGAGGAAGAAGGTCACGCCCAGGGTCGCCATCAGCAGGGCCACCGGATCCTGCGCCACCAGCGGCCGCAGCACGATGCGTTCGATCAGCATGGCCAGCACGATCATGATGCCGGTGGCCAGCACAAAGGCCAGCGCCAGCGCCGGCAGTCCGGCGGGAATGCCGACCCAGCCGGGCAGCCACTCGGCAAGGCGCGCCAGTGCCAGCGCGGCAAACAGCACCATCGCGCCTTGCGCAAAATTGAACACGCCCGAGGCCTTGAAGATCAGCACAAAGCCGAGCGCGACGAGCGAATAGAGCACGCCGGCCATCAACCCCCCGAGCGTCACCTCCAGGAAGAAGCCGAGCGGCTGGCCGGCCAGCAGCGGCGCGACGAAACCGATGCCGAGCACCACGCCCAAGGCGATCACCGGTCCGTTTTTCTTGGTTGCCATATGTGTCGTTTTCCCGTCTTGTCTCTTAGTGGCCCACGCCGAGGTAGGCCTTGATCACTTCCGGATCATTGCGTACCACCTCGGGGGTGCCGTCGCCGATCTTCCTGCCGTAATCGAGCACCACGACGCGGTCGGAGATGTCCATCACCACGCCCATGTCATGCTCGATCAGCACGATGGTGGTGCCGAATTCGTCGTTGATGTCGAGAACGAAACGGCACATGTCCTGCTTTTCTTCCATGTTCATGCCGGCCATCGGCTCGTCAAGCAGCAGCACTTTCGGCTGCGCCGCGAGCGCACGGCCCAGGTCGACCCGTTTTTGCAGGCCGTAGGGCATGCGCCCGACCGGTGTCTTGCGATACGCCTGGATTTCCAGGAAGTCGATCACGTGCTCGACAAATTCGCGCTCGCGCAGCTCTTCGGCGCGCGCCGGCCCGAGGTGCAAGGCCTGCGCCAGGATGCCGGTCTTCATTTTCAGGTTGCGCCCGGTCATGATGTTGTCGAGCACGCTCATGCCCTTGAACAGCGCCAGGTTCTGGAAGGTGCGGCCGATACCGCTCTCGGCGGCATGGTGCGTATCCATGTCGCGGCGCACCTCGCCCTGGTAGACGATCTCGCCTTCCTGCGGGTGGTACACGCCGTTGATGCAATTGAGCATCGAGCTTTTGCCGGCGCCGTTCGGGCCGATGATGGCGCGCACCTCGTGCTCCTTGACGTCGAACGAAATGTTCTGCAGCGCCTTGACGCCGCCGAACGACAGCGAGATGTTCTTGACGTCGAGGATGACGTCGCCAATATTACGCGGGCGCATCAATGCTCCCTGCTCCTGGCCCCGGGCATTCAAATCTGGAAACGGGGCGCATATTCAAGTGGTTCATGACTCGGTGGCTTTTCAATTTACAAGCTGGAGCAGGGGCATCCACACTTAGGCTGCCTTTTTTACAGCAGGATAGGTGGCGGCGTCGGCAATGCGCAGCGTGGCGCTGACCACGCCGGTCCGGCCATCTTCAAACTTGACCTGGGTCTCGATGAACTGCTCGGCCTTGCCGGAGTAGACCGCGTCCACCAGCACGCCGAATTTTTCACCGATGAAGCCGCGCCGCACCTTGGACGTGCGCGTCAGCTCGCCGTCGTCGGCATCGAGCTCCTTGTGCAATATCAGAAAGCGCTTGATCTGCGAAGCCGCCAGCGCCTCTTCCTGCGCCAGATCGGCATTGGCCTTCTCGACACAGTCCTTGATCAGGTCGTACACCGCCTTCTGGCTGGTGAGGTCGAGATAGCCGCTGTAGGGAAGGCCGCGGCGCTCGGCCCAGTTGGCCACCGCTTCCATGTCGATGTTGATGAACACTGCGGCCATGTCGCGCTTGTCGCCGAAGGCCACCGCCTCCTTGATATAGGGGAAGAACTTGAGCTTGTTTTCGATGTACTTGGGTGCAAACATCGCGCCGTTCGACATCTTGCCGACGTCCTTGGCGCGATCGATGATCTTGAGGTGCCCGTCGGCATCGAGAAATCCGGCGTCGCCGGTGTGGTACCAGCCGTCATTGGTGAGCACCGCGGCGGTCGCTTCGGGGTTCTTGTAATACTCCTTGAGCAGACCCGGTGACTTGATCAGCAATTCGCCACTGTCCGAAATCCTGATCTCGACGCCCTTCACCGGTGGGCCGACGGTGTCGCCCTTGACCTGGCCGTTCGGCTGGATGCACACGAACACCGCGGTTTCGGTCGAGCCATACAGCTGTTTCAGGTTGATGCCAAGCGAACGGTAGAACTTGAACAGGTCCGGGCCGATCGCCTCGCCCGCCGTGTAGGCCACCTTGACGCGGCTCATGCCGAGCGCATTGCGCAGCGGCCCGTAGATGCTCATGTCACCCAGCCAATAGAGCGCGCGTTCGCCGGGTGACACCGGCTTGCCGTCGAGCAGGCGCCCGCCGACCTGGTTGGCAACGCCCATGAAGTACTTGAACAGGTTGCGCTTGAAGCTGCCCGCGTCTTCCATGCGGATCGTGACGCTGGTGAGCAGGCGCTCGAGGATCGCCGGCGGCGCGAAGTAATAGGTGGGACCGATTTCGCGCAGGTCGGTGGTCACCGTGCCCGCCGCTTCCGGGCAATTGACGCAAAACCCCGCGACCATCGCCTGGGCGTACGAAAAGATGTTTTGCCCAATCCAGGCCGGCGGCAGGTAGGCAAGGATTTCTTCGTCGGCCGTGAGGCCTTCCATCTCGCAGGCGACGCGCGCGCGGTCGATCAGCCCGGCGTGGGTATGCACCACGCCTTTCGGGTTGCCAGTGGTGCCCGAGGTGTAGAACATCGCGGCCGGGTCGGACGGCGCACCCTTGCCGACCTCGGCGTCGAAAAAGCCCGGGTTCTTGGCGTCAAACTCGCGACCCAGATCCTGCAGCCTGGCGAAACCAAGCAACTCGGGCTGGGTGTAGTGGCGCATGCCGCGCGGGTCGTCAAAATAGATGTGGGCAATGCCGGGAGCCTTTTCCTTGACCTCAAGAACCTTGTCGACCTGCTCCTGGTCTTCAGCCACGGCGTGGGTGATGCCGGCGTTCTGGAACACGAACACCAACTCGGCGGCAACCGCGTCCTGATAGAGCGGCACCGGAATCGCACCGAGGCATTGCGCGGCGGCCACCGTCCAGTACACGCGCGGGCGATTGGCGCCGATGATGGCGATGTGGTCGCCGCGCGTCAAGCCGTGGGCCGCGAGGCCGCAAGCGAGCGCACGCACCTCCTGCAGCACCTGGCTCCAGGTCCAGGTTTGCCAGATGCCGAGGTCCTTTTCACGGATCGACGGGCTGTTGGGCCGCACCGAAGCGTGATGTTGAAGCAGCCTCGGGAAGGTATCCGCCGAAGCCGGGGGCATGCTGCTCATCTGTCTTGTCTCCTTGCCTGGACACCCGCTGCCGGGAGCGTTCAGGCTGGTTTTACGTGCGAACGGCGCTACGTCGGCGCCGCCTTTTGTATGGTATGCGGCTTTCATTCTATACCCACGCATTGTGCCGAACAGGCACAGGCGCACTTCACGGGCACCCTGCACCGGGTCGGACGATACGCGCCCGTCCTGCAGGACCTGCCGCACGAAGGCCGCTATCATAGGAAGCGTATCGGGGAGCGGTTGTCATCCGGCAGACAATTGGGCCTCGCAACCCGGGCGAATTTTCTTACTCGAAGCTTTCATGCATACCCTGCTGCCTGCGATCAAGTCGTCCGTCTGGGGCCCTTCCCTGAGCCCGGCCGAGCTCGCGTTGGTGGTGGCCGAGACCAGCGTCAAGGTGGTACCGGCCGGCGCCTACGTCTGCCACAAGGGTGCGCCGGTCGAGGCCTGGATCGGCGTGATCGAGGGCCTGGTCAAGATGACCAGCCTGTCGTCCGAGGGCAAATCAGTCACCTTCACCGGCGTGCCGGCTGGGGGCTGGTTCGGCGAGGGCTCGCTGCTCAAGTATCCGGAACCGCGCCTCTACGACATGGTGGCGGTGCGCGAGTCGCGCGTCGCCTACATGCCGCGCGCCACCTTCAACCGCCTGCTCGACACCAACATCAGCTTCAACCGGTTTTTGCTCAAGCAGCTCAACGAACGCCTCGGGCAATTCATTTCGGTGATTGAATTCGACCGCCTGCTCGAACCCGACGCGCGCGTCGCGCGCGCCCTGGCGCAACTGTTCAACCCGCTGCTCTACCCTGGCACCGCCGCGTTGCTGCAACTGTCGCAGGAAGAAATCGGCCTGCTCTCGGGGGTCTCGCGGCAGCGCGCCAACCAGGCCCTGCAGGTGCTTGAAAAGGCCGGATTGCTCAAGGTTGAATACGGCGGGGTGCGCGTGCTCGATGTCGAGGGGCTCAAACACTTCGGGTAGCACCGCCCGGCAAGCCATGGCGCGCAGGGGTTTTGAAGGCACGCTTGTATTTAAGTACGAGAGCCGCTACCGGCCTGCGCAGCGGCCACGAGAACCGCCCCCACCAACGGTTTCCGGCCGACAAGGCCGGTCAGGCGGGGTGCCCGCCCAGATGCCGCTCGACCGACTCTTCAAACGCCGCCGAACAAAACTCCGAACGCCCGAACGTCAGGTGCGTGTTGGCCCCCGAGGCAAACGTCGATTGCATCGAATCCATCAGATGGAAATCTTCCATCAGCGCATCCCAGAAGATATTCACGTTTTTGTCCCAGTAGGTGCGCGCCTTCTCTGTGGCCGGCGGCTCGGGGATCAGCGTGATCGCGTCGATGGTCGAGGCGCCGATGCCGCGCGGCCATACCGCAAACAGCGTGGCGTGGTCACCGATGAACAGGAACATCAGGTTGGGAAAAAAGTAATAGATGATGTTGCAGTGCTGCGTGAGGTCCCACTCGGCTTCGGGCCGGCCCTGCAATTGAACGATCGATTCCTTGGGCAAGGTGATGCGCCAGTGGTCGCCGAAGGCATCTGCGACCATGCGGTTGTCCTGGAACAGGGGCGCGATCGAGTCGCGATGCAGGAATTTGAAGTGGTAGGTCTCGAGGTTGGCGTCGGCCACCAGCTTCCAGTCGTGCTTCGATTCAAAGCGGCGCGTGTCGTGGGCCACGAAGCGGTCGTAGCCGAACAATGCGAGGTCGGCAGCCATGGGTGCGAGCCATGCGCGCATGTCGGCGGCCGTCGCCATGGCGGCCGAGGGCGCCGGCACCGCCCAGACCAGGCCGCACATTTCGATGACCGGCAGCGGCACCAGGCCGTGTTTCGCACGGTCGAGGTCGGGAAACTCCTGCGGATGCGGCAGTCCGCGCAAGGCACCGTCGAGATCGTAACTCCACGAGTGGTAGGGGCAGACGAAATTGCGCCGCCCGGCACCGCAGGCGCCGTCGACCACGCGCGCGCCGCGATGCCGGCAGGCGTTGATGAACGCGCGCAGCACGCCATCCTGCCCGCGCGCCACCACCATCGGCACACCCGAGAGGTCATGGGTGAACCACTCGCCCGGCTGCGCCACGCTCGACGACGCGCACACCATCACCGGCAGGCTGCGAATCATCGCCTGCTCTTGCGCCAGGCGTTCCGGCGAGAGATAGCGGGTGACCGGGCTTTGCGCCACCTCGCCACGATCGGTAGTGCCGGCCGCCATGTGCGCCAGGATGCGCCGGATCAGCCGGACTTGCTCGCCGTGCTGCATGGACAAGAACCTACTTGCGCTTAGCGGATTTCTTGTCGGCTTTGTTCCCCGACTTCTCTTTCTTGCCTTCCTTGCCTTCCCTGCCGCCACGCTTGCCGCTGACATCGCGCGACCATTGCGAACGTGCCCCTTCTGCAGGCGGCGCCATGAAGGCGTCGCCGAGATTGCCCGGCCCGGGCTCCGGCAGGGGGCGGCCGCTGTCGCGCCATTCCACGGCAGCAGGAAAGCCGTAGGTCTCGGCATAACGTTTGAACCACAGGCCCTCGGGCGAGTGGCGCGTGATGCCGTCGAACACGGTGGCAAACATCTGGGTTTGCTCCAGGCCCATCGCATCGACTGCCTGGTTGATCACCAGCTTCAACATCATCAACTGGTTTTTTGGCACGCCGGAGATGCGGTCGGCAAGCTTTTGCACGGCGGCGTCGAGCTTGGGCAAAGACGCCACCTCGGTAGCCAGGCCCCACTCGTAGGCCTGCTTGCCGTTGATCAGGTCGCCGGTGAGCATCATGCGCTTGGCGCGCATCGCGCCGATGCGGTAGACCCACATCGCCGGCGAGGGGCAGCCCCATACCCGCACCGGCATGTAGCCGATGCGCGCCTTGTCTTCCATGACGATGAAGTCGCAGCAGGTGGCGATGTCGCTGCCGCCGGCCGCGGCGTAGCCGTGCACCCGCGCGATGGTCGGCTTGTAGGAGCGCCACAGGCTCATGAAGTCTTCGGTGTTCTTCTTCATGAATTTGTAGTCGATCATCGGGTCCCACGGCATTGGCTGGGTGATGATGTTGGTCGAGTCGCCCTCGGCGTAGTACTTCAGGTCGTAGCCCGCGCAAAACGCGTTGCCGGCGCCGCGCACAACGATCACATGCACCCGATCGTCGGCATTGGCCGCTTCCACCGCCTGGCGGATTTCGCCGGGCATGTCGTCGTTGATGGCGTTGAGGCGCTCGGGGCGGTTCAGCGTGAGGGTGGCGATGCGACCCTCGACCGCGATGTTCAGCGTGGAATAGGCCTTGTCGCACGGCTTGCTCACCAGGCGGCGCGAGGCGGCCTTGGTCGCAGCTGCCGTTTTCGGTGCTGCCTTGCCGGCAGATTTGGGAGCGGGTTTAGGGGCTGATGGGGACGCAGTTTTTGCCATGGGGTGTCTGGAACGATCGGTTAGAAAGCGGGTGAACAAAAAAGGCGCCGCGAAGCACAGCTGCCTCGGGCGCCCCGTGGGCGAATCCCGGTTTACGCGGCCGGCGCCCGCATGTAGCCGTAACGCAGGTTGGTGCGGCCGCCGCCGTCGAGCAGCGCATGCTGGTCGTAGTGCGCTTTGGCGATCGCCACCTTGTCGCCGTCAAGCGCAGCGCGCTGCTGCGGCGTGAAGTTGTAGATGCGCGCCGAGTTGCCGCCGAAGATCGCGCTTTTCACCGGGCCGTCGGCTGCGCCGAGCGGCGCGAAGCCGTATTTCTTCTGCATCTCTTCGGGAATCTCGAGGCGGCGCAGGCCTTCGATCTGCCATTGCGGCGCACCGGTCCAGACCGCATCGGTGCCCCACACCACGTGGTCGGCGCCGAGGCCCTTGACCAGCTGGCCCATCATCGCGGCACACAGGCGCGGCTCGGCCATGGTGCTTTGCGCAAAGATCTGGCCGAGGTCGCCATAGACGTTCTTGACGCCGTATTTTGCCGGGATCTCGGCAAGGTCGGTGACCCAGTCGATGCGGCCGGTTTTCTCGAACTGCTCCCAACCTGCCATGTGGGCGTTGCCCGAGTAACGCCACGCCGAGTGGTAGACGATGAAATTGAGCTGCGGGAAGTCCTTGGCGGCCTTGGCAACGTCGCTCACGTCGGCGTATTTGAGCAACTCCGCGAAGCGCTGGGTGATCGACGGCGGGAACAGGCCCTTGTGCACGCACACATTGGCCAGGCTCGGCGTGGTCTTGCTCCATTTGACGAGCTTTTCGTAAAACGGATACATGAGCTTTTCGTCGTCGAGGTGCCAGGGGTGCTTGGCGAGGTGCTTGTTGGTGTTGTCGCCGACGGTGTAGCCCTTGAAAGAATCGGGTTTGAGGGTCTCGTAATCCTTGTCGACCTTGTCCATCCATCCCGGCATGCCGGGCATGAAAATCGCGTGCGAGAACATGCGCTTGGTGCCCGCCTTCTTGTTAACGTCGGCGCGCGCGTCGGCCTTCATCTCGTTGGTGAGCATCCAGTCGCGCGGGTCTTCCGAGCCCGAGCCGGAAATCAGCGCCACCTTGGTGTCGCTATCGAGGTAGATTTCCTTGAAGTAGTTGGCGAACTTCAGGTCTTCGATGGTCTGCGGCTTGCCGGCCAGCGCCGGGTTCCAGCCGGCCTTGCCGACCGCCTCGCGCGAGGCAACGAAACCCATGATGCGCGTGTCATCGCGCAAAAAGTGCGTGTGCATGTCCATGATGAACTGGCCTTTCAACGCATTGGCGCGCGCGTTGGCCATCTCCGGCGTCTGCGCCTCGGCGCGGCTCACCATGTAGAGCGGGCCGTAGGTTTCGTTCATCGCCACGTAGGCAGCGGCCATGCCGGCCGCGCCCTGGAAAAAGCGCCGCCGCGACATGCCCTGCTTTTTGGCGAGCTCGCTGCCGATGGCCTTGACGCGCGCCTCGAATTCGCGCTGCTTGGGTGTTTGCGGCCCCGGCATGAACTCGTCGCTGGAGACCGACTGGGTGGGAATGGGGGAGCGGAACTTCGCGGTTTCAGCGGGGACCAGGCGTGCAATTTCGTCGGGCGACATCATGGTTTGTTCTCCTTGGCGTGGGTGGTGTTGGCGGACGCTTGTTGTTTTAGTGGGGCAGCGCAGAAGCTTACTACTGACGCAGTGCACAAAACAACCGCAGGCCGACCGGGACCGACACATGCCCCTTCAACCCCGAGTACCACCGGGAAGCGCTACTGTGGCGTGTCAATGCCGGGGAGCTAGAGTCTCCAACTGCGCCGCGACCGCCTTGCAGGCGATGATCAGATCGGCAATGAGGCGCTCGTCGATATTGAGGTCGCCCTCGTATTCGCCAAGATTCCGAATGTCATGGCACTTGGCAAGCACACGCCACACTTCCGCGCCCAATCCAAGCGTGTGCGGCAAGTGATTTGCCTGGCCCCGACAGGTTTTCAAGTGGGGATGGCATTGTCCTGCCCTATCAGCCACAGCTTTGGCTGAGCCAGCACACGAGTGACGAAGGCATTGTCGCCCTTTACCCGACGCGCCCACTCCCTGGGCGAATACACGGTGGGGTTGACGGGGCGCC
Organism: Burkholderiales bacterium; assembly: GCA_947473125.1. Lineage (GTDB taxonomy): Bacteria > Pseudomonadota > Gammaproteobacteria > Burkholderiales > JAEUOS01 > CANJDH01. Next base: position 61,179 of record CANJDH010000009.1, on the reverse strand, counting down.
CCAGGTCTGCCGAGGCCGCCTCGAGGGCACCAAATACATCGGCATAGGTAAGGGTATCGCTCACGATCATCAGGTCAATGTCGCTCGTTGCCGTGTCGGTTCCTTTGGCAAGCGAGCCATAGACGAACGACTGGTGAATCTTTTTGGCCAAGGGCGCCAGCGCCTCGCGCAGGACGTCTGCCACACCGAAGGTTTTGAGTGCAATGCTACGCAATTCGCTGAAGATAGGGGACTGCTGGTTGGCGCGATAGTGCCTCTGGTTGCCCACCGGTTCGACGACGAGCAAACCAACCTGGGTCAGCCGCTCAAGCTCACGCTGGACCGAGCCAATGCCGGATTTGGCATGGCGCACAATTTCGTTCGCGTAGTAGCTGCGATCCGGATGACCATAGAGCAAGCCGAGCAGCTTGCGCTGTGTCTTGGTGAAAAGGGCGTCGGACAGGCCCACATAGATCGATCCCATAAAGGGAATGATAACTCCCTATTTGGGGTTTTTCAACTCTTTCTCACCGGTCAGCGGTAAAATGAAAAGCATGAAACTCTCCAAATCCAACCCGTTCCTGCGCTCTCCCGAGCAAGCGCGCGCGGCGCTATGGATTTCGGCAAAGACGTCTTCGGCGATCGAAGGCATCCGCAAGCCCTTCGCAAAAGGGCAGGACGTCAAGCATCCGCAGACTGATCAGGCGTTTATCGACTACTGGAAGAATGCGTCTTCCAAGTCTGCTTGATAGCCCGCAGAAATATTTCCGACAACGGTTGATAGTCGCGCGCCACGGCGGCGTGAATGGCCGCGATGTAGCGCTGCTTGCCATTTCCGTCCAGGCTCGAAAAATTAAGCGGTGGCAAGCCAGCCTGCAAACCCATCAGCAAGGCGAGCAAACGCGCGAGGCGGCCATTCCCCTCACGAAACGGGTGGATCAGTATCAACTCGGCGTGCACGATAGCCAAGGCATTGGCAACGTCTGGCTGCCGCGCGGGTAAACATGGCGTCAGGCGACCAAGTACATCGCGCTCGAATTCCGCCATCAATCGCGGAACCTGTGCGGCAGCCGCGAACTGAAATCCACCTTTTCCCAGATTGACGCCGCGAAACTCGCCAGCCCACGGATACACCGGCGCAAGCCAAAGGCGGTGCAGATTGCACACATCCACTTGAGTGAAGCGATGAGTGTCTGAGAACAGATCGATTGCCTGTGTCTGGGCGATACCAAGCCGCTGTGATTCAGCAAGCTTGATATCGCGCACAAGCCGGATGCCAAGACTGTTGCGCAATACCCGCCCACGCGAGCCGGGCTCAAACTCGGCTTCAGCGCCTGCGGGAAGATAACGGGAGGTGGCCATGGCAGGAATCAGGATAGCCTAAAACCCTTGGTGGGAGCCCCTTTCAGGCCGATTTACCTCTAGCGCGGGCCCCGCACCCGCCGCACCCGGCGCAATAGGTCCTCACCGCCAAGCAGCTCGATGTTCAGCGCCTGTGCCTGTTGCACGGCCTCATCGGCAAACACGCCGGTGGCAACCAGAATGCCGGTGGTGGCGCCGTGGATTGCGAGTGCGCCATGGAGGGCCGCCACCTGCTCGACCCCCACGGCCGGCGCACGCCACTGCCGCGCATGCACGCACCAGGTGCCGGCCCCGGCGGCAAGAATCAGGTCGACACCGGCTTCGCTCACCTCCGGCGCCTCGACCACGACCACCGCAAACCCCTCGGCCCGAAACGCCTCGGCCAGCAGCGGCAAAAACGCCTGCCACGACAAGGCACGCAGGGCCGTGAGGCCGCCGTCTTGTGCGAGCGCGTCGTGCAGCGCGATGCCGCGGTTGCGGCTGAACGCCGACAGGGCCGCCATGATCAACAAGGGGATCGGCGCGATCCATTTGCCGATGCCCGCCGCGATGACCCACAGCGACGGCGCGGCGGTGTCACCGGCGGCCGCCGGGTTCGGCGGCGTGGTGTGGGAGACGAGGTGCAGCGCGAGGAAGGCGACGAGTGCGGCGGCGACGCAGGCCCACCAGGGGAATTTGGCGAGGCTGTCGGTGAGGTCGTCTAGGGAGGCGAGGCGGCGGGCCATGGGCCTAAGAGTGTTGGTGGGAGCGGGTTCTGTAGGGATCGGTGAAATTACACCGCATTTTGACGCGTCTTCATTTGATACAAATTATTTCTTGCATTTTACACTTTCGCAAGAATATAATCCGGACGCTCTGGAGAGGCAAACCCATGGACACCGCGATCATTCGCACCCGTCTGCAGGCGCTGCGCGAGCAACGCCAAATCACGCAGGACGCACTGGCCCAGGCACTGGGCTTCAAGGATAGGCAAACGCTCTCGGCCATCGAACTCGGTGATCGCAAAGTCACCGCTGATGAGGTCGTGCAGGCTGCGCATTTCTTCAAGGTGCCGGTCGATTACTTCACCGACCCGTTTGAACTGGCGGGCGAAGGCCGGTTTTCGTGGCGCCAAACCAATGCCAGCGTCAAGCAGCTTGATGAATTCGAAGTGCGCGCCGGCAAATGGATTGCCGCGTATCGACATCTTTCGCGCCTGAAAGGAACGCCGGTCAACTCATCGATGCGCCGTGTTGCGCTCACGTCAAAAAGCACGTTTGAAGAGGCGCAAGCCGAAGGCGAGGCCATCGCCTGGGCCATGAAGCTGGGCCCCAACCCCGCGAAGAAACTCGCGCACGTACTCGAGAACGATCTCGACACCCTTGTGCTGCACGTCGACACGTTCAAGGGCATATCGGGTGCTGCATGCCAGCTTGGGCAACTCAACACCATTCTCATCAACCGCAACGAGGCCCCGTGGCGCCGCGCCTTTGATCTCGCCCACGAGTTGTTTCATCTGCTCACCTGGGCCGACATGGCACCCCGGCACATTGAAGGGTCGAAGCCCGTGGACGCGCAGGAAAAGCGCGTGGAAACACTCGCCGACAACTTCGCCGGCGCCCTCCTGATGCCGCGCCCCACGATTGCCGACATGATCGCCCGCACGCCGCTCCCAGCCGAGGCCCAATTGCCCAAATGGCTAGTTCCGCATGCAATTGAACTCGCTGTCAGCGCTTCGGCACTCAGATGGCGCTTGGTTGCCCTCGGATATCTCAAGAAAGCCGTTGCGGACCGCATCAGCGACACCAGCCTCCGCATGCCGCAAAGCGAAGAAGCGGAACAGCCCGCACGATTCAGCAAGCGCTTCGCCGAGGTATTTGCATGGGGCATCGAGCAAGGGCATGTATCCGCCCGGCGCGCAGCGTCTTTGCTGGGCATCACCCTCGACGATCTGGCTCTGGTATTCGAGGAGCACGGCTTAAAGACCCCGTTCGATCTCTAGGTCGCACCCATGAGTTTTCGACCGGGCCAGATTGTGCTGGTCGATACCAACGTCATCATCGAGGCGCACCGGATCGGCTGCTGGAAGGCACTGGCTGGCTACTTCTCGATCCACACCGTTGAAAAGGTCGTCGAAGAAACCCAGACCGGCCATCAAAACCGCGACCCGGAACACACCATCAACGAAGCCGCGCTGCGCAAGACGTGCAAACACGTCGCCAACATCAGCGACACCCAGCGCGTGCAGTTTCAGATCGACCACCCTCAGGCCGTGCTCGACCCCGGCGAACGCGACCTCATCATCCATGCCGCCACGCTGGGCGTGGACGACGTGTGGCTGCTCAACAGCCCGGACATGGCGGCGGTGCGGCATACGCACGGACGCGGCTGGATTGACCGGCTGGTTTCACTTGAAGCGATGAACACGCACGTCAAGATCAAGCCGAAAGAGGCATTGCGCGAGAACTACAGCGAGCGGTGGCTTTCGACCAAAAGAACCAACCTGTTACTGCAGAGATAAGCCTGAAATCGTTCGTGGGAGCGGGCCTTCATGGCCAAGGCGCTGCGAGCCGCATCCACCAAGGCTCTCCAGCCTACGCCTCAGCCCACAACGCCGACAACAACTCCGCCTGCGCCAACACCGTCTTGGTCGCTTCCTCCTGCAAATCCGGTGGGTAGCCGTATTTGTTGAGAATGCGCTTGACCATCACCTTGATCTTGGCGCGGGCGCTTTCGCGAAGGGTCCAGTCGATGGTCACGCTCTTGCGCACTTGTGTCACCAGCTCTGCGGCAATCACGCGCAATTCCTGATTGCCCATGGCTTTGACGGCACTCTCGTTGGCGGCTAGGGCATCGTAGAAAGCAAGTTCATCGTCCGAGAGCCCCAGCTCCTCACCGCGCTTGGTTGCAGCATCAAGCTCCTTGGCGAGGTTGATCAATTCCTCCAGCACCTGCATCGTCGAGATAGCGCGGTTGTGATACGCGTTAAGGGTTTGCTTGAGCTTCTCGGAAAACGACTGGCTCTGCACCAGGTTGCGCTTCGAACGCACCTTGAGTTCATCCTTGAGCAACTTCTCCAGCAGCTCAGCCGCCACGTTCTTGTGCTTGAGGCCGCGCACCTCAGCAAGGAATTGATCGGAGAGGATGCCGATGTCCGGCTTGGCCAAGCCGGCAGCAGTGAAAACGTCGATCACTTGGCCTTCCGTCGTGATCGCCTTGGAGACAAGCTGGCGAATTGCCGCGTCAATCTGCTCCGGCGATTTGCGGCTGTTGCTGCTCTGCTTGTTCAGTGCCGCCTGGATCGCATGGAAGAAACTCACGTCATCGCGTATGGCGGTGGCTTCGTCGCTGGCGGCGCACAGCGCAAACGCGCGTGACAGTTCAGTCACTACCTGCACGAAACGCTTCTTGCCGTCTTCCTGTTCGAGCACATGCTCCTGCCCGGCCGGGATCAGGCCCAGGCGTTCCGCCGGTTTGCCGGTCGTCCACATGCTCCAGTCGAAGCCGTGCATCATGTCGCAGACGACACCGTGCTTCTCCAGCATCACGGCCACCGCCTGCGCGGTGTCGAAAGTAGGGTCACCCTTGCCGCCGCTCTCGGTGTAGACGGCCAGCGCCTTCTTGAGCTGATCGGCCAAGCCGAGGTAATCCACCACCAGGCCGCCGGGCTTGTCGCGGAACACGCGGTTCACCCGCGCGATCGCCTGCATCAGGCCATGCCCCTGCATCGGCTTGTCCGCATACATGGTGTGCAGGCAGGGCGCATCGAACCCGGTGAGCCACATGTCGCGCACGATCACAATGCGGAACGGGTCGCGATCATCCTTGAAACGGTTCGCTAGCTTGCGGCGCTTGTCCTTGCTGCGGATGTGCGGCTGCCAATCAGGGCCATCGTCTGCGCTACCCGTCATCACAACTTTGACCACGCAGCTTTTGCCCTTTTCGGCTTCGGCATCATCATCCTTGGCGCTGGCCCAATCCGGGCGTAACTCAATCAGGGCGTTGTAGAGGTCAACGCAGATGCGGCGGCTCATGCAAACGACCATCGCCTTACCGTCCATTGCCTCGACGCGTTTCTCGAAGTGCGCCACCAGGTCAGCGGCGATCAGCGCTACCCGTTTGGGATCACCGACCAACGCTTCAAGCGCGGCCCACTTGGTCTTGAGCTTCTCTTTCTTGGTCAGCTCCTCGCCTTCGGTGATCTCCTCGAACTCCGCATCGAGATTCGGCAACTCGGCGGCATTCAGGCTCAGCTTGGAAATGCGGCTCTCGTAATAGATCGGCACCGTGGCCTTGTCGGCAACAGCGCGCTGGATGTCGTAGATCGAAATGTAGTCACCAAACACCGCCCGCGTGTTCGCATCCATTTTCTCGATGGGCGTGCCGGTAAAACCGATGAAGGACGCATTCGGCAAGGCATCGCGCAGATTGCTCGCGAAGCCGTAAGACATCTCGCCCGTCTTCTCATTGACCTTGCCGCCAAACCCATACTGGCTGCGGTGCGCCTCATCGGCGATGACCACGATGTTCTGCCGCGCGCTCAGCTCGGGCATCACCTCACCTTTTTCAGGCATGAACTTGTGGATGGTCGTAAACACCACGCCACCGCTCGCGCGGTTCAGCAACTCGCGCAAATGCTCACGGCCGCCGGCCTGAACCGGCTCCTGACCCAGAATTTCATGGCAGCGCTGAAACTGGCCAAATAACTGGTCGTCAAGATCGTTGCGGTCGGTCAGCACGACGAGAGTCGGGTTCTGCATCGCCGGATGCCGAACCACGCGCGCAGCGTAAAACAGCATCGAATAACTCTTGCCGCTGCCCTGCGTATGCCACACCACCCCCGCACGCCGATCCCCCGGCTTGCCACCATGCATCCGCCCCGCCCAATAGCGGCCCACCTCTTCGCGCGCCAAGTTCTTCTCAAGCATGCCACTGGCCCGCACCGTCTCTTCCACAGCCGCATTCACCGCATGAAACTGGTGGTAACCCGCAATGATCTTGTGCAACTCACCTGAATCCGGGTTCTCTTCAAAGACAATGAAATGCTGGAGCAGATCAAGAAACCGCTGCCGCTCAAACACCCCGCGCACCAGCACCTCCAGCTCAAGCGCGCTCTTGGGGGCCTCAGTTGGCAACCCCCCCTCGCCATCAATCGTGCGCCAAACCTTGAACCACTCCTGGTTGGCCGTTACCGACCCAATGCGCGCCTGCAAACCATCACTCACCACCAGCGCCGCGTTGTAATGCAACAGCGACCCAATCTCCGCCTTGTAAGTCTGCAACTGTGCGTAGGCGGTCCAGATCGTCGCCTCCTCATCGGCCGCGTTCTTCAGTTCAATCAAGCCCAGCGGCAACCCGTTGAGGAACACCACAATGTCCGGCCGCCGGTTGTGCTGCCCCTCGATCACGGTGAACTGGTTCACCGCCAGCCAATCGTTTGCGCCCACGTTGCCGAAATCGACGAGCCGCACATGATCACCCGCGATGCTGCCATCGGCCCGCGGATATTCCACCGGCACACCATCGCGCAGCATTCGCTGAAAGGCGCGGTTGGTCTGCGTAAGCGAAGGCGTGCCCACGCGCAGCACCTTGCGCAAGGCATCCTCGCGCGCCTCCTCGGGAATCGCCGGGTTCAACCGCGAAATCGCTTCGCGTAAGCGCCCCGACAACACTACCTCACCAAACGAATCCCGCTCCGCCGCCGGCTCACCCGGCGCCATCTCTGGCCCGTGGCCGATGGCATAGCCCAGCTCACCGAACCACGAGAGCGCGGCGTCTTCGACGATGGATTCGTTGAAGCTCATGGTTTCAGGAGATGTTGCGATTCCTGTCGGGATTCGGCGTTTGGTCCCGCATTGAGGTGCGAATCCCGACATTTTGTCGGGATTATTGTCGGGATTGCCCGATTGGGCACGCCGTCGCTCGCGACACTTTGTCGCGAGAATTGTCGCGAGAACCGGGCTGGCGGAAGCGGAAATTTCGCCTCGCGACAGAGTGTCGTGAGAACTGTCGCGATCATGATTTGCGCACTTCGTATTCCGTTGAGGAGCTCGCGCCCACCTTGCGCAGCAGTCCCAATTCGACGAAACGCTTGAGGTGGCGCTGTGCCTTTCGGGCATCAAACCCAAGGCGCTCCGCATACTCCTTGCGCGTAACGGAGGTTTTGGTGGCCAGATATTCCCAGCTTTTCTTCTCGTCGTCGTTCAGTGCCTTCAACACGCCGGCTTTCAATCCACTGACCGCCGCCTTGGCATCCCGATAAATCGTCAGGTTCAGATACAGCCCATCGAACGTGTACTTCGGCATCGGCAGGCCATGCTTCGCGGCCGCCTCTCCAAGCGTCCGCATTCCAAACCCGCGTCCTTCGACCAGCTTTGTTCCGCCGAACGCAAACTGCAGCTTGGGGTTCCGGTTATACATAGGCGCGGTGAAATCCTGCATCTGCGCCATGGTGACGGGGAGCAGCGGCGCGCCGGGGCTGCGCACCGTGACCGTGTCCACCGTCACCACCAAATGGCAGGTGGCGCCAGTCAGGTCGTAATCACGATGCACCAGCGCGTTAATCACCGCCTCGCGCACCAGATCGAATGGCAGGGCCGGCCGTTCCGCCCGCGTCATCCGGCTCCGGTCAATCACGTTCCGCAACTTCGGGCGTAACCACGCCTCCACCCGATCCGGAATCAGGATCGTCGGGCCATCGAAATTTTGAATCTCGTGCGTGCCATCGGGGTACTCGATCGTCGCGTTGAGCCCGGCGTGATGCAGAATCTCGCGCGGTGCTTTGCCGAAAAGCAAAAACCCGAATCCCGCTGGCACCAGCTTTGATCCCCGCCGGCCGAGCAACCCCTGACGCTCCAACCGTTGCAGAAATCCGGCTGAATTTGTCTTGTCCGAAATCTTCGTTTGCTCGCGATAGCGGGTGAGAGCGTCTGACGCCAAATCAGTCACGGTCACACCGGGCAGCGCCTTATCCCATTGTGAAAGCGGCGATGGCTGGGCCGACTTCCCATCTTTGGCTTCAGCCGCCCGCTTCAGGGCTTGTGCGATGAACACCTTATTTGCCGCACGTATCTCATCCTGCAAATCAAGATCGAACAAATGCACTTTGACACCGTTTTGTTCCAGATAGCGGATGCCCTGCCGGTCCACCAGCGGATCAGGATCCTCGATGCCCACCCACACTTCGGCGATCCGCGCATTCACGATCCGCTCGGCGCACGCCAGCTTCGGATGCTTCCGCGCTCCCGGTGCACATGGCTCCAGCGTCGCAAACAGCACCGACCCATCCAGCCGTTCATCCCGGTGCTTGCGCTCCAGCAACGTGTACTCCGCATGGTCACCATGGCGCAGTTCTCCACGAAACGCCGAGTCCACCACCCCATCCGGCTTCACCAGAACCGCACCAACCAAAGGGCTCGCCTTGCCGTCAGCACGCGGCTCATTGATGGATGCCTTCATCACCTGGATGGATTTGAGCATCATCCTGCGCGGATCGAGTTTGGTCTTCGTTGCCATAGCCACCGGTGCGGTTAATCAGTGTTGATGATAGCGATCATCATGGTCATATTGGCCGTGCCCATTTTGCTGCGTGGCGTAGCTCTTGCCGTCGGCGGCAGTTATTCGAAAATTTCGAATAACTGAACCCGCCTCCAATTCGCCGTCGTCGAAGACCTTTTTGAGGTGGTAATTCACGGTGTGGGTTTCCACAGCGTAGAGCAGCCCCATCATTTTCTGCGTTAGCCAAACATTCTCATCGGCGTAAACGGCCTCCACGCCACCCTTACCGCTGGCAGCCACAAAGGTGAAGTATTCCGCCGCCGACGAGCGGACCACGGAAGCCGCTGCGTTCTTCTTGGCGCTTCCGTGCGGAGTGGATTTGTTTTTGCTCATTTGGCGTAGTCCGGTTCACCGGACAAAATGTCAATCAGGTTCACTACGTGCTTCCATGTCGCAAGAACCGGGCGGGCTGAAGCAGACGCCTCGCATCGCGACATCATGTCGCGATTCATGTCGGGATCGGACGTTTTGCGCAGATTTGATACGCGAATCCCGACATTTTGTCGGGATTATTGTCGGGATTCCTCTGGATTTGGAGGGCGTTGTCATGTTCGACCTTGACGGAAACATCGAATCCTGCGAACCTTGCATCAACTAATCAACCATGCGTTGAAGGAGTAACAGGGCCGTCCCGCAGGGCGGCCCTAGCCATTTCTGGCGGCCTGATTCACCCAATATGCATCGCATTTCCTGCAATATCCTGCCAGTTTGGCAGGATATTTGGCAGAACAGTAGAAATCCCCGCTTTAAAGGTCTCCTATCCCGCCAAATTGGCAGGACATTTGGCGGGATCAACAACAGTGGTGCTCACCCCTTCCGAATGCTGCCATCGGCCCGTGGCCGATGGCATAACCCAACTCCCCGAACCACGAGAGCGCGGCGTCTTCAACGATGGCTTCGCTAAGGCTCATGGCTTCAATCGTTTGGCCTTCTTCGGCGTTGGCAATTTTTGAATCTGCTTCGCCACCTTCTCAAACTCGGCATCCACCGCACGCGGCTGCGCATCCAGCGCTGCCCGATAACGCGCATATTCCGCCTCAGCCTTCGCCTTGGCCGACTCGGCGGACACAGCGCCCGCGTGATCAAGCAGCCGGCGCCCGGCAGCGCGCAAAAAATCATCCAGCTTGACAGTCCAATCCCGCATCGTCATCGGCTTGCGCTCCAGCGCCTGCAACTCCGCGTATTCGATGTAAAGCGTCACGATGCGGTTCAACACCTGCAACTCGTCTTCGGAGAGGTAGTTCTTGGCGATGGCCGCATCATCCTTGCGCACAATGCCGCCGGGCCGCGTGGAGAGCATGCCCATGAAAGGCTTGCCCGCATCCGCCCGCGCATGGATTACCTCGGCAGCGGTCTGGCCGTGCGTGGCCCAATGCATCTTGTTTTGCACCGTAGCGAAAAACTGCTGCGCCACCTCCGCATCCGCCGTGTAATCCACACTCGTCGCGTAAATATCCAGCACCTTCTGATAAAAGCGCCGCTCCGACGACCGGATATCGCGGATGCGCTCCAGCAACTCATCGAAGTAATCCTGCTGCCCCTTGCCCGGCGGACTCTTCAGCCGCTCGTCGTCCATGGTGAAACCCTTCACCAGGTACTCGCCCAAACGCGCGGTAGCCCACTGCCGGAACTGCGTGCCGCGCAGGCTGCGCACGCGGAAGCCGACGGCAAGGATCGCCTCCAACCGATAGTGACGCAGATTCCGCGAAACCTCGCGATTACCCTCAGATCGAACTTGTAAGTAATCCTTACAAGTTGCCTCCTCTGGCAATTCGCCCTCAGCGAAGATCGCTTTCAAATGCAACGTCACGTTCTGAGGCGTGGTTTGAAACAACTCCGCAATTTGGGCTTGCGTGAGCCACATCGTCTCGTCCTCAAATCGGCATTCAATACGCGTCCGCCCATCCTCTGTTTGGTAGAGGATGATTTCCGATTTGTGCAATGGCGCCTCACTCATGGAACCACTCTCAGTCCTCCTCCGCTAACTTACTCAGGGTGGCGTCTTCGACGATCAACAAATTTACTCGCTTCTAAGTTGCTGTTGATCCGGGGTAAGGCCATTTCGCCATGGCGTGGAGGAACAATTCCTCGCCACGTTTGGTGATAGAAGCTTCATCCCAGCCTTCCTTGTCTTGAAAATATCGGTTCAACGCCAAAGCAGAGTTTTTCAAAATCTCCGGCTTTTTGGTTAAAAAAGCAGCGTTGGAGACTGAACTGTTAAGTGGCTGCGTCAGCAACGTCAAATTTCCAAAAGTATGCTTTGCCCGATCACGTTTTGCCGTCGCCTCCACGTCTTCGGGGCTGCGGGATTTGTCGAACTGTTCCAACCACGTCACTCCCCGATTCCCGTTTGCGAACGGCCATTCCTCGATCCACTTGTCGGGCAGTACGTGTTCAACTATGAGTGCTGAGAGAATTTCGATTCGTTCTGCGCGGGGCTGGTGTAGGCGTTTTTCAATTTCACGAAGGGCAAACTGAACGCGCCCCGGACCGACGGCGCCATACGCAGGCTTGGTGAGCCACGCCTGCTTGAACCGAGCATCATCAGGCCAAATAACGCTGTCGCCTTTCTGCTCAACAAGCGCAGCCTGCAAGTTCGCTCGGGTGAATTGCGATTTCCCCAATTTGCCAACTACTGTCAGAAAGAAGCGGTTGTAGTTTTTTGTTCCCAGGTCACAGACCGCGCGGCGGAAGATATACGACTCCAGGTCTTCGAGCATTCCCGCCAGCTCATCGTCACCCAAGCCCGCCCCCATCATGCCGAGCACCAGAGGATAGACGGTACTCAAGTCAAAGATTCGTAAGAACGCCGAAAAGCGACCAATCGGAGTGCTTGGGTCTGGCTGAATCAACTCCCGAAAAAACGTCCTGTACTTACTTAGATTCTCCAACTCCTCTTTGACGGTTGGGAACGGATTTGATGCCTTAATCCAGTCCTTGTATTCGTTGTAAAGGTGGGAGATAAGGATTTCCTGTCGTCGGTGCAGCGTCAAGTAATGCTGGAGGAAGATGTCGGAGCGCGGACGCAAAAGCCTGCCCTGCTTCTCAAGAGCCCGCCAAAACTCATCATCGAATGGCAGCCAGAATTCAGCATAAAGCTCTTCTTGCGATTCATGTTTTTGAGCGGCTCGCAGGAAGATGAAGTTCCGCAGCAAGTCGGAAGGTAGCAAAGGCTCCCCCCGAGCATTTAGCGTTTCAAAAATAACTTGAGGATCATCGTCGCCTTCCAACTCAACGGTCACTACTTGCAATGCACTACGCAGCGCCTCGTGCATGGTGGCTACACGTTCCGGGAGTGGCTGTGGGTACTCTTCGCTCTTCAAAAACGCAGTGATCTGCGTGTAGAAGAAGTGGTAGCACTCGATCATCTTTGGCCGGGGATCGTCCGTTCTCTGATACTTTCTGCGAACAACCGGATGGCGCTTGTCTAGTTCGGCCTTGGACGAAGAATCAATCACGTCCGTGAACTGCTTCCGGTCTAGGTTGGTCGGCCAGAGCTTATATTTCTCGATTTTTTCATTCTCCATGATGCCCGTATTCTGTAGATAGCGGGCACACTCTTCCGCATACGCCTGCTGGCCCACTGCCGCGCAAACATCTCGAAATGTGGAAAGAAAAATCTGAAATGTCGTCAGACGTTGCTGGCCGTCGATGACCAGTTGAACGGGCACCGCATTTCCATAAACGCGCCGTTGGTCGAGGACCATAGCTCCGAGGAAGTGAGGAGTTGAAGCGGCACCATTGAGCCGTTGAATGAACTTCCGCTCAATGTCCTCCCACAATGGCTCCCAATGATCTTCAAGATTCCAGACATATTGGCGCTGGAAAAGTGGCACTTCATAACGGCGCTTGCCGTCGAACAGGTCAAAAATTGAGCGAGAGTAGGGCTTCATGTTGGCTAGACTCTTTCAGTTGAGAGCTGTCCGCTAAGTAACTTTGGCAGCAGCGTATCGCGCAGGGTCGCGAGGGTACTGGATTGCTGTTTGTTGTCTTCGACCTGCAAGTGCACGGCCTCTGCCAATGCAGTGAATTTCTTCACAAGTTCCACGGGCGGAACGACCAGCAGCGGCATTTCAAGGGCATCCATCGGCAGCATATTGATGGTGGTGCCATTGGAGAAGCCGCTAATCCAGTAATGCCAGCGACGATTGTTGAATAGCTCGACGAGGTAGTGCGCGCTGAATGGCGACGAAGGCTTGTGCCGGACGCGATAAATGTGATGGCTATATATGCCCTTCGGGCCATAGCACCCCGGGACAATAGCGGCGTGGCCGATGAGCAAGTGATCAAAGCCTTGCTCTGTATTGGTGACAATCATGTCGCCCGGATGTAGCAAGTGCTTCTCGCGATATTCGCCAGCGTAATACTTGAGGCCCTCGTGCTTGTAGCCACCGCCCTCGTATATCGAGTTGAGATTGTGCATCGGCAGACCGCTTTGGTCGTCGCGCAATCCTTCACCTTTGTAGCTCAGTCCACGGTCTGCGGTGATGTGGGCGTCGAATCTTTCTACTTTCCAGCCTTGTGGAACAGGGCCAATCGGAGAGTCTTGAAATTGGCCAGGGAAGAGAGCGGCTGTGGCGGCATCAAGACCATGAGGTTGCCGACCGTCGAGCTTGGCACGGACGGGGTCGAAATCCACGAACCAGCTCTGGAACAGCGCTCGCGCCATCGCCTCCAGTGTCGCGTTCATCCGCCGGTTCAACTCGATTTTGGCGCACATTTCGAAGTAAGTGTCGCCGATAGCTACCTGGGTCTTCTTGTCGGGAACAGGCAAAAGCAGCTTATCGAAATCGCCTTTCTTAAAGTGCGGAATTAGTGATCCAACATGCATGTTGCCGATCTGCGCTTGCACCTGTGATGACCGTAGCACCGCGAACAGATACTTTGGATAAACTTTCTTCGAATCTGCGCGTACTGCGACCATGTCCTGTGCGATGCAAAAACTTACTGGGTCTGGCGTCATACAGATGCGTCCGGGCGTGCCTTTGCAAACAAAGATCAAATCACCAGGAGCCGGATGCCCTCGAAACCAATTTTCGTAAGTATCCGGAGACACGTAGCGGACCTTATCGAAGGCCGGATACAACAGGTCATTGCGAACGCAGTTTGTTGCTATTAGAGGAAGTCCCGTCTCAGCCGTCGGACAAGTGCGCCCACGGTTATCCACTATCTTTGATAGCAGCTCGGTAAATGGGATTTCTTCAACTTCCATAGCCGAAGCCTGCGAGACGTTGTTTGATGAGCCGCTCTAGGTTGGAGGACTCTGCAAACTGCGCGTGCAATTCGGCGACGAGGCGCGGCATTTTTTCCTTAAAAGGATCGCCGTCATCTTCGACTTCTTTTGCGCCGACATAGCGACCGGGTGTTAGCACGTGGCCGTGCGTAGCAATTTCCGCGGTGGTGGCGGATTTGCAGAAGCCGGCGACGTCTTCGTAGTTGCCTGCGGTTTTTTCTCCACGCCAGGCGTGGTAAGCCGTGGTGATTTTCGTGAGGTCTTCATCGGTGAGCTCGCGGTGCACGCGGTCGATGAGGGTGCCGAGTTTGCGCGCATCGATGAAGAGAGTTTGTTTGCGGCGGTCGCGGAAGCCGCGTTTGGTGTCGGCATTCTTGCTCTTTGTGAGGAACCAGAGGCAGACCGGTATTTGCGTGCTGTAGAAGAGCTGGCCGGGCAGCGCGACCATGCAGTCCACGAGGTCGGCTTCGATGATGGCTTTGCGGATGTCGCCTTCGCCGGATTGGTTGGACGACATGCTGCCATTGGCCAGCACAAAACCCGCGAAGCCGGCCGGGGCGAGGTGGTGGATGAAGTGCTGCACCCACGCAAAATTGGCGTTGCCTTTGGGCGGCACACCGTATTGCCAGCGTACGTCGTCGTCTTTGCGGAACCAGTCGGAGTCGTTGAAGGGTGGGTTGGCGAGGACGTAGTCAGCGCGCAGGTCGGGATGCAGATCGCGGCGGAAGGTGTCGGCGTGCTCGGGGCCGAAGTCGGCTTCGATGCCGCGCAGTGCCAGGTTCATCACGGCGAGGCGGCGCGTGGTGGAGTTGCTTTCCTGGCCGTAGATGCTGATGTCGCCGCGCTTGCCGCCGTGCGATTCGACGAACTTTTCAGACTGAACAAACATGCCACCTGAGCCGCAGGCGGGGTCGTAGATGCGGCCTTTGTAGGGGCTGAGCATTTCGACCAGGCAGCGCACCACGCACGACGGGGTGTAGAACTGGCCGCCGTTTTTGCCCTCAGCGCTGGCGAAGCGGGTGAGGAAGTATTCGTAGACACGGCCGAGCAGGTCGACGGAACGGTGGGTCTTTTCGCCTTCGCTGGCCGCCGTGAGGCTGATGGTGGCGATGAGGTCGATCAGTTCGCCGAGGCGCTGCTTGTCGAGGCCGGGGCGGGCGTAGTCTTTGGGGAGCACGCCTTTGAGGCGCGGGTTGTCGCGCTCGATGGCGACCATGGC
The DNA here is from genome assembly GCA_947473125.1 of Burkholderiales bacterium. Classification (GTDB taxonomy): domain Bacteria; phylum Pseudomonadota; class Gammaproteobacteria; order Burkholderiales; family JAEUOS01; genus CANJDH01. The sequence goes on along the minus strand of CANJDH010000009.1, from coordinate 45,850 downwards.
GTCGTCCACGGTCTTGCCGATAGTGGGCTGCTTGGCGCTGGCCTGCAGGTGCGACCAGCGCGCATCTGCCGGCACCCAGAAGACGTTTTCGGCTTTGTATTCGTCGGGGTCTTCGGCGTTGGCACCGGCGTAGTCGCCTTTGGCTTCAAGGAGTTTGGCGCGGTGTTCCTCGAACGTGTCGGAGATGTATTTGAGGAAGATGAGGCCGAGGACGACGTGCTTGTACTCGGCAGCGTCCATGTTGTTGCGCAGCTTGTCGGCGGTGAGCCAGAGCTTGGCTTCGAAGCCGAGGTTGGCGGTGCTGTCGCTATTCTTCTTGGTGGCTTTGGTGGCCATATGGCGAGTCTCTTGTTTTTGGTGTGTCTAGTCTACTGGGGATGGGCGTGGTTGTCGCTATGCCCGAGGGTGGATTGGTACTTTTTCAAAGGCCAGAGGGCCTGAAAGCGTTGGTGGGAGCGCCTGTTGGGCACGTTGCCTCTGGGAGGTGCTCCCAGAGCCATTCTTGGGCTGATTGCCAACCTATTTTTGGCTGCCGTCGGCCTTGGGCTTTTCCAAGGCCCGCGCCACCCACTGCAACCCAGGCCGCACCCGCAAGAACAATCGATAAACCACTTCCATCACTGGCGTCACTCCCGGCAGCGCAGCCACGCGCCCCAGCCAGCGCCAGCCGGGCAGCGCCGACCACAGCGCCACAAAGGCCTCGGCGCCGCTGAGCACCTGGCCATCGGCCCGCTGCACATGAAAGCGCGCAAGGTAGGCCGCGCGGTCGCCCGCGGTAGCCGCCCCGGCCGGCAAGGCGGCGTCGGGCTCGCTGATGTCGCGCCACGCCACGGGCTCTATCGGCGTGAGGCCCTTGTACATGCCCACCTCGCGCCGGCACAGCGGGCAGGCGCCGTCGTAGAGCACGGTGAGTTCGGCGCAGCAGGCGGCGGCGTCTGCCGTGGCCGTAGCGGGCTCGGGTGGCGGTTGGCTCATCGGGCGCGCGATGCGGCAATGCTTTCGGCAAACGCCGCCGGCGTGAGGATCAGGATTCGCGATTGTGCTGCGAGGCTTAGCAAATCGTCATCGCCGGTCACCACGGCGTCGGCCTTGGCGGCATAGGCCAGGCGCAGGAACATTTCGTCATGCGGGTCGCGGCATTTGGGCAGGCGGGCGCGAGTGCGGGCTTGCTTGATCGCCTCGGCATGCTCCATAAAATGGGTCAGGATGGCTTCACGGAGCTCCGGCTCCAAACCCAGCTTGGGGTAGGCAAGCACACGCACCAGCTCGCCCAGCGTTTCGTCCGACACAATCGCGGTGACGCGTTGGCCGAGCAGGGCCTCGCGCAACCAGGCCAAGCGGCCCGCCCTGAACACAAAAGCGGAAATGACCACGTTGGTGTCGATCACTACACGCTTGCCCAGCTTCATTTGGCCGGTGCCTTGGTACGGCGCGCCCATTTGACGGCGTCACCGATGTCTTTTTCGGTGATGCCGAGTGATTCGATCTTGCGCCAGACTGCATCCAGATCGCGCACTTTGACGGGTTTCAAGACCAATTGCCCGGCTTCTTCCCGCACGTCGAAATACTCGGTGCCGGGGAACTTCCCTACCAACGCCTTGGGAAGGGTGATCTGGTTTTTCGAGGTGAGTTTGGCAAGCATGGCAATTTCCTTGTTTCCTTACTTTCGGAAATTCCGATTTTACTCTCTTGCGAGCGGATTCACCCGAGTCACCCCTGCTTATCCCTTACTCCGGCAACTCCATCCCCTCACTGAGAATCTCGGCGTAGCGCGCATAGCTGAACACCCGCCCGCGCTGCTTGCGGGTCAGCTCGGCGACGATGCCCAGTTGCCCCAGGTGCGCGAGCGATTTGTTGACGGTGGCTGCGCTCAAACCCGTGCTTGCCGCTAGCGAGGCGGCCGTGGCAAGCGGCTGCTGTTGCAGCGCCTGGTGGATCGCAGCGGCAGACACCGCGGCCCGGCCCAGGCCGGCGATGCGCCGGGCATCTTCGGTGGCGAGTGCGAGCAGGCGCTTGGCCGAGTCGGCAGCCTGCGCGGCGCTGGCCACCACGGCGTCGGCAAAGAATTCGAGCCAGGTTTCCCAATCACCCTTTTCGCGCACCGCGTTGAGCAGCGCGTAATAGGTTTGCTGATGCTGCTTGAAATAGAGGCTGAGGTAGAGCAGCGGTTGGCGCATCAGGCCGTCGGCCGCGAGTTGCAGGGCAATGAGCAGCCGGCCGACGCGCCCGTTGCCATCGAGGAACGGGTGGATGGTCTCGAACTGCACATGTGCCAGCGCCGCCTTGACAAGCGGGCTGGTGGCGGCCGGTTCGTCATGCAGGAATCGTTCAAGGTGCTTGAGGCAGTCGTCAAGCTCGTTGACCGGGGGCGGCACGAAGGCGGCATTGCCGGGGCGGGTGCCGCCGATCCACACCTGGCTGCGGCGAAACTCGCCGGGGGTGAGCCTGGCGCCGCGCCCGCCGCCCGTCCCACCACCAAGCAGCACCTTATGCACCTCGCGCAGCAAGCGCAGCGACAGCGGAAACCCGCCGCGCAGGCGGGCGAGGCCATGCTCCAGTGCGCCCACATAGCGGCTCACTTCGCGGGCATCTTCGACCGGCACGCCGGGCTGCTCGTCGAGTTCGAACAACATCAGGTCGGCCAGCGAGGATTGGGTGCCTTCGATCATCGACGAAAACACCGCCTCCTTGCGCACAAAGCTGTAGAGCACCAGTTGCACGTTGGGCAGCAAGTCGGTCACGGTGTCGAGGCGGCCGAGTTCGACCAGCGCCGCGTCAAAACGCGCGCGCAGGGCGGGGGTCCAGTCGATGGCGGGCTTGGGCGGCAACGGCGCCGGCACAAAGGCCTGGAAGGCCTCGCCCGCCGTGGCAACCTTGACATAACGGCCCTGCAACGCGCGCTTCATGGGCGGCCCCAACCTAAAATAGCGAAGTTCGTTATTTTAGGATAAATCTTTAACCTAAAACAATAGGTTCTATTGTTTTAGGCGCATTTCAGGGCAATCACACCACGCCGACTAAATGATGCCCTCTTCCCGCACCGCCTCCCCGCTCTGCACACGCCGGTAGTCCATGCGCGCCAGGTCCAGGGTGCGATACCCGCCTTCCAGTATCAACTCGGCCAGGGCACGGCCCACGGCCGGGGCGTGCATCAGGCCGTGGCCGGAGAAGCCGGCCGCCACGTAGAAGTTTTCGACCTCGCCGGCCCAGTTGCCGAGGATCATGTTGCCGTCGAGGGTGTTTTCGTCGTAGAGGCCGCTCCATTCGCTTTTGAGCTTGAGGGCTTCGAAGGCAGGCAGGCGCCAGGCCAGCGCCGGCCATACCACGCTTTCGAAATAGGCGGGGTCGGTGTCGAATATGTAGCCGGGCGGCTCGCTGCTGTTGACCAAGCCCACCGAATAGCCTTTGCCTTCGGGGCGGCACACGAGGCGGTCGAGGTCCTTGATGAGCGGCAGGGGTTCGAGGGCGGCTTCGATTTCCACATAGTGTTCGAAGCGGCGCATCGGTACCACCGGCAGCGGCATCTCCAGCAGCGCGCACACGTCGCCGGCCCAGGCGCCGGCGGCGTTGATCACAGTGCCGACCTTGAGGGTGTCACCGCTTTCGAGCTGCACGTGGCTGACGCGGCCGCGCTGCGAGCGTGGGTTGGCGCTGCCCTGCGCGGTGATGCCGGTGACCTTGTCCTTCAAATACACGGCGCCCAGCTGCTGCGCCTTTTTGCGAAAGCCCTGCAGCACGGCGTTGGGGTCGAGCCAGCCGTCGCCCGGGGTCCAGGCGGCCAGCGTCAAATCGTCGTTGCGGATCGAGGGGAAGCGCCGCGCGAGATCACTTCGGTCGAGCAGATGCACTTCGACACCATGGGCGCGCTGGCGCACGGCGTTGCGCTCGACAATGGCCGCGCCGCGGTCATCGACTACGAACAGGTAGCCGCCTTCCTTCCAGCCGAGGTCCGGGGCGGCATTGCCGGCGCCGTCGTCCACCGCGATATTGGTGTGCCAGTGCTTGAAGAAGTCGAGGCTCGCCACCGACATCTGGATGTTCTCGGGGCACGAGAACAGGCGCCGCACGCCGCCGGTGGCGCGCGACGTGGAGGCAAACTCGTAGGTGGGGTCGGGCTCGACCACCGTCACCGTCGGTGCCTGCGGTGCGCCGCGCAAAAAAGCCGCCGCCGCCGAGCCGATGGCGCCGCCGCCGATGATCAGGATGTCGGTGTGGGACATATCGGGCCATTATGCGCCTGGAATAACCGCACCTTCAAGAATGGCTCCAGGAGCCATTCTTGGGGCCGTTTCTGGGCGGTGGCGCGAGCCCGCATTGCAGCGCCGCACCGCAAGGTTGATGCATGTCAACAAATGCGCACCGGTTCGCTCCGACAATGCAGGCCGACTGATGGAGATGCGCATGGCAACCGGCTGGACCAACAATCGCGACGGATACGGCTGGCTCTCGCTGTCGCTGCACTGGCTGATGCTGGCGCTGCTGGCGGCGGCTTACGCCACGATGGAGTTCAAGGGCGCGTTTGCCAAAGGCAGCCCGGGGCGCGAGGCCATGGCGTTCTGGCACTACTCGCTGGGCATGACGGTGTTTGCCCTGGTGTGGCTGCGCCTGGCGCTGCGCCTCGCCGGCAGCGCGCCCGAGGTGGCGCCACCGCTGCCAACCTGGCAGGCGCGCACCGCGCGCATCGCCCAGGGCCTGCTGTATGTGCTGATGGTCGGCCTGCCGGTGTTCGGCTGGCTGACCCTGAGCGCCAAGGGCACGCCGGTGCCGTGGTTCGGCTTTGAGCTGCCGGCGCTGGTCGACACGAACCGTGCGCTCGCTAAAACGTTCAAGGACATCCATGAAACGGCAGCCACCGTGGGGTACGTGGTGGTCGGGCTGCACGCGGCAGCGGCGCTGCTGCACCACTATGTGATGCGCGACAACACCTTGCGCTTGATGCTGCCACAGCGCTAGGGGACATGCTTGATCCGATAGGCATGTTTCTTTTTTGAAGGGGTCAACGCAGGGGGTCACCCGGCGTTGATTGCTTACATGGCGACACTTCGCCACACAACACCAAGGAGACACACCATGCGCACCCTGACCTCGATTTTGCTGGCAACTGCCCTGGGCCTGTCATCGACGGTCTTCGCTGCCGAACCCACTGCGCGCGATGCGCGTATGAACGACGCGCTCAAGAACTACGAAGCACAGAAGGCCGGCGCCCCCGCGCAGGCCAAGGCGGCACCGGTGGCGAAGAAGCAGCACGTCGCCAAAAAGCAGCACGCGGCCAAGAAAACCCACGCCAAGAAGCACGGCGCGAAAAAGCAGCATGCGCGCGCCGGCAAGGCGAAGGCTTCGATCGTCAAGGCCAACACCGTGGCACCGAAGTAGGTTTCAGCGCTCGAACCAAACGCCCGCATTTGCGGGCGCCGCAATAAAACGCCCGCATTTGCGGGCGCCGCAATAAAACGCCCGCATTTGCGGGCGCCGCAATAAAACGCCCGCATTTGCGGGCGTTTTTAGTTAGTTTGTGGGCTACTGCCGGCTCAGGTTGCCGCCGCCAGCGGCCTGCGCTTTTGCATCAGCAACACCGCCACCAGCAACGCAATGCCGATGTAGTCGAACAGCGGCTTCGGGTACACCAGCATCAGCCCGGCCACGATCAGCATGGTGCGTTCGAACCAGTTGGTCTTGCGCAGCAGCCAGCCTTGCAGGCCGCCGGCCAGCGCGGCGATGCCGAATGCGGCGGTGATGGTGACCACCGCCACCGAACCCCAGTTGGCGGCGGCGAGGTTCTTGAACGAACCGCCCAGCAGCAGGCCCACGCCCGACGGGTCGAGCACAAACATGAAGGGCAGCAAAAACGCCGGCGCGGTGTATTTCCAGCATTGCATGGTGGTGCGGTAGGGCCCGCCCCCGGTGATGGCGGCAGCGGCGAACGGCGACAGCGCGGTCGGTGGTGAAACTTCGGAGAGCACCGCGTAGTAGAAGATGAACATGTGCGCGGCAAAATCGGGCACGCCGAGTTTGGTGAGGGCCGGCGCGGCGATCACCGCGCAGATGATGTACGAGGCCGTCACCGGGACGGCCAGGCCGACGATCCAGACGATCGCGGCAGTAAAGAAGGCTGTGAGCAACAGACGCATGTCGTGCAGCAGCGCCGGGGTGCGCTCGGCGCCGAGCATGACCCAGAAGTTGACCAGCGCCTGGCCGCCCGAATCGGCGTAGTCGAGCACGATCGAGCTGAATTTGAGCCCGAGACCGGTGAGCGTGACCACGCCGACGATGATGCCGGCCGCGGCGCAAGTCATGGCCACACCGAGCACGCCGACCGAGCCGCCCTCGAGCGCCTTGACCAGACCCGAGCCCCAGAAGCCCCTGACCCACGGCAGCTTGCCGCGAAACCACTCGTACGGGATCAGCGTCGAGTCGGTGCGGATGAACGACAGCACGAAGGTACACACCGTGGCCCAGAACACCGAGAGCACCGGCGAGTAGCCCATCAGCATGAAGACAACGATGGCGAGCAGCGAAGCGAAGTGGTACCAGTAGCGCTTGGCCAGCGCCAGCGCGCTGTCGTTCTTGTCGAGCACGATGGTCTGCATGTTGAATTTGCGCGCGTCGATCTCGACCATGATGAAGATGGCGAGGTAGAACAGGATGGTCGGGATCGTCGCCATCAGGATCACGTCGAGATACGAGATCTTCAGGAACTCGGCGATCAGGAAGGCCGCGGCGCCGAGCACCGGCGGCGAGAGGATCGCCCCGAGGCCACCGGCGGCGAGCAGGCCGCCGGCGGCCTCCTTGCTGTAGCCGGAACGCGCCAGCAGCGGATACGCCACAGAGCCCAGCGTGACGGTGGTGGCCACGCCGGAACCGGACGGCCCGCCCAGCAGGAACGAGCCCATCACCACCGCACGCCCGGCGCTCGAGGGTTTGCCGCCCATCGCCGAGAACGAAAAGTCGATGAAAAACTTGCCGGCGCCGGAATACTGCAGGAACGCACCGTAGATGGTGAACAGGATGATCAGCGTTGACGACACGTCGACGGCGGTGCCGAAGATGCCCTCGAGCGTCATGTACAGCGAGCCCATCAGGCGCGGCAGCTCGTAGCCCTTGTGGGTCCAGGGCGGCGGCAGGTGCGGCCCGAACAGCGCGTAGGCGAGGAACAGCATGCAGATGAAAGGCAGGATCCAGGTCGAGCTGCGCCGCGTGCCTTCGAGGATCAGCGCGATCAGCGCGATGCCGACCATGACGTCGATGTTGTTGGGCGTGGTGGCGCGGTCACCGAGTTCGTCGCCCCACCAGATGATGTAGCAGACCACCGCCAGCGAAGCGACGGCGAGCAGCACGTCCCACCATTTCAACTTGTGGCGAAAGCGCTTGGCGGTAGGGTAGAGCAGGAATACCAGGGCCAGGGCAAAGGCCACGTGCAGCGGGCGCAACAGGTAGGCCGGCACGATGTCGACGGCGGCATACAGGTGGAACAGCGACATCAGCACGGCCAGCACCGAGAGCAGCACCGCGAGCGGGCCGGCATAGCGGTTCAGCGCGCCCTCTTCTTCTTCGAGCAACTCCTCGACGCGCTTCTTGGCTTCGGCGGTCAGGATCGAATCATTGATGACGGCTTCGCTCATGTGATGGACTCAATCAGGGGCGTGGCAAGGGGTGGAAACGCGGCGTGCAAACACGGGGTACAAACAAGGGGGCAAGCGCAGGAGACAAGCGCGGGGCCGGAAACAAAAACCCCGCCAAAGACGGGCAGAGGCGGGGTGGAGCCGGGCGCGGGCAACGCCTAGTTGAGCTTGATGCCTTTTTCCGTGTAGTACTTGATCGCGCCGGGGTGGAACGGGATCGGCGACGCAGCGGCCTTTTGCGATTCGAGCTTGAAGTTCATCGCCTCCTTGTGCACGGCGATCAGGTCGTCGCGCTTGTCGAAAATGGTCTTGACAATGTTGTAGGCCGCCTCGTTGGAGAGGTTCTCGTTCGAGACGATGATGTTCCACACGGTGGCCTGCTTGTTGTCCGCGGTCATGCCCGAGTAGGTGGCCTTGGGGATCACGTCCTGGATGTAGAGGTCGCCGTACTTCTTGTTCATCGCGGCCACCACGTCGGCGTGGTCGATCATCTTGATCTTGACGCCGGGCGTGGCGGCCAGGTCGGTCACGGCGGCGGTGGGCAGGCCGCCGACCCAGAAGAAGGCGTCAATCTTCTTGTCCTTGATCGCGTTGACCGACTCGGCCACGCCGAGGCGCTCGCGCTTCATGTCTTTGTCCTTGTCGAGGCCGGCGGCTTCGATGATGCGAAAGGCCATGACTTCGGTGGCGCTGCCGGGCGAGCCGGTCGAGACGCGCTTGCCCTTGAGGTCTTTCATGCTGTTGACGCCCATGCCTTCGACGCTGACCACGTGCATGCGGTTCGGATACGCCACCATCAAGGTGCGCAGCGGCACCTTGGCGCCCTTGAACTTGTCTTCACCGCGGAACGCGTCCTGCCCGGCGTCAGCCATCGAAAACGCGATGTAGGGCTTGCCGGTGCCGATCAGCTTGAGGTTGTCGACCGAGCCGCCGGTGACTTCGGCGGTGGCCTGCATGCCCGGCACCACTTTCGAAAGGATGTTGGCGAGGCCGCCTCCCAGGGGGTAATAGACGCCGCCGGTGCCGCCGGTGGCGATCGACAGGTTGATTTTTTCCTGTGCGGCGAGCGGCGCAGCGGCAAGGCCGAGCGCAAGCAGCGACGTGAAGGCGCGGGCAAGGGCAAAGGTGCGCATGGTGGGTCTCCTGTTGGCGGTTTGTTGTAGTTTGGGTGGCACAGTGTACGGACATTCCGGCGAGTGGGTCAACCGTGCAGCAGGCGAGGCTTGACCCGCGTCAAGACACGGCCCCGAGAATGGCTCTGGGAGCAGGTTGCAGGCTTTATGCCTGGTTTCATGAGCCATATTAATAGCCACATTCATGTATGGCCATTAATATGGCCATGTGTTAGCCTACAAGCACAGCGCAGACGCAATTCGAGTGGGACGAAGCAAAGGCGGCGGCGAATCTCGCCAAACACCACGTTTCGTTCTTCGAGGCCCAGTACGCGTTTGCCGAACCAGACCGCGTTATCGCGCGCGACCTTGAACCCAGCGACGCAGAGGAGCGGTTCTATTGCTTTGGCAAGGTTGACAGCGGCATCCTGGCAGTGCGATTCACTTATCGAAATGGCTTCATCCGCATCATTGGTGCCGGCTTTTGGCGCGAAGGAAAGGCAAGTCATGAAAAAGAGAACCAGCTACGCAAGTGAACCCTTGGGTAACCACGAGGTGATCCCTGACTTTCTGCCACCGCCGTCGGAACTTGCCTTTCGGGAGGAGGGCGTCAAGGTGACGCTTGCCTTGAGCAGGAAAAGTGTCGAATTTTTCAAGGATGCCGCGTCGAAGCACCATACGCAGTATCAGCGCATGATCCGGCGCTTGCTCGATGCCTATGTAGAGACCCAGGTGCAGCAGGCGCCCGGGGCCGTCCCAAAACGTGCAGTGCGCAAGCGCACGACGGCTTGAACAGTTCCGCGAAATAGTCTCGCGGTCATCAGCGCAGTTATCAGACAGGCATCAACGACGGCATGCCCGCTTACTCCCACACAGTCGGCACCACCACTTACCGCTTTGCGGACCTCAAAGCCCTGCTGGCCAAGGCCGCGCCGCTGCGCGCGGGCGACGTGCTGGCGGGCATTGCTGCGCACTCCGCCGAGGAGCGCGTCGCTGCGCAAATGGCAGTGGCTGACCTGCCGCTCAAGACCTTCCTCAACGAAGCGGTGGTCTCTTACGAACAAGACGACATCACGCGCCTGATCATCGATGGGCACGATGCAAAAGCCTTTGCGCCGATTGCGCACCTGACCGTAGGTGACTTGCGTAACTGGCTGTTGGGCTATGAAGTGCAAGCCGATACGCTGACGGCGATCGCGCCGGGCCTCACGCCCGAGATGGTGGCAGCGGTATCAAAGATCATGCGGATTCAGGACATGGTGCTGGTGGCGAGCAAGGCGCGCGTGGTCACGCGCTTTCGCAATACCCTGGGCCTGCCCGGGCGGCTCGCCAACCGCTTGCAACCCAATCACCCCACCGACGATATGCAAGGCATTGCCGCCAGCATCCTTGACGGCCTCTTGTATGGCTGCGGCGACGCGGTGATCGGCATCAACCCGGCCACCGACAACCTGGCGCAGGTGATCAAGCTGAACCACTTGCTGGCGAACGTGATCGAGAAGTACGCGATCCCGACGCAATCGTGCATCCTCACCCACGTGAGCACCACCATGCAGGCAATGCAGCAGGGCGCGCCGGTGGACCTGGTGTTCCAATCAATCGGCGGCACCGAGGCCACCAACCGCAGCTTTGGCGTTACCACGGCGATGCTCGCCGAAGCCGATGCGATGGCGCGCAGCTTGAAGCGCAGCACGGTGATCGATGCAGCGGCGAGCAACGTGATGTATTTTGAAACCGGCCAGGGCAGCGCTCTCTCGGCAAATGCGCATCATGGCGTGGACCAGCAAACCATCGAGGCGCGCGCCTACGGCCTGGCGCGGCGTTTTGCGCCGCTGCTGGTGAACAGCGTGGTCGGCTTCATCGGGCCAGAATATTTGAACGGCCGCGAGATCATTCGCGCCGGCATCGAAGACCACTTTTGCGGCAAGTTGCTCGGCCTGCCGATGGGCGTTGACGTCTGCTACACCAACCACGCTGATGCCGACCAGGACGACATGGACACTCTGCTCACCCTGCTCGGCAATGCGGGCGTCAACTACATCATGGGGGTGCCGGGTGCGGACGACATCATGCTCAATTACCAGAGCACGTCGTTTCATGATGCGCTCTACCTGCGCCAATTGCTGGGCTTGAAGCCGGCGCCAGAGTTTGCCGCGTGGCTGGAGAGCATGGGCATTTTGTCGATGGACAACCAGTTGTTACCGGCACCGGCCGGCCACCGTCTGCTCGGCTTGATGGAGCCCTAAGCCGTGGCAAGTACTCCGATACGGCCCGACCCCTGGCAATCGCTCGCGGCACTCACGGCTGCGCGCATCGGCCTGGGGCGCGCCGGCGGCAGTGTGCCGACCCAGCCGCAGCTAGCGTTTCAACTCGCCCACGCCCGGGCACGCGACGCCGTGCTGCAGGATTTGGATGTCGATGCGCTGAATGCGCAACTGACCGGCGCCGGGTTCGAATCGCTGCGCCTGGCCAGTGCCGCCAAGGATCGCGCGACTTTTATTGCACGGCCTGATCTGGGGCGCATCCTTGACGATGCTTCGCGACAGCAACTGGAGACGCGGGCGCAAAGCGCGCCGTTCGATTGTGCAGTGGTGATAGCCGATGGGCTCTCGGCGCGTGCCGTATTGGCGCACGCCGTGCCGCTGCTCACAGAACTGTGCGCGCGCTTGGCCCCGAGCGAATGGCGGCTGGCACCGGTTGCTATCGTGCGGCAGGGGCGCGTGGCGATTGGCGACGAAGTAGGCGTGCTGCTGCCAGCGCGCATGACAGTGCTGTTGATCGGCGAGCGGCCGGGCTTGTCCTCGCCAGATAGCCTGGGCATCTACCTCACCCATGACCCGCTACCCGGGCGCAGCAACGCCGAGCGCAATTGCCTTTCCAACATTCGCCCGCCCGAGGGGCTCTCGTATGCAGTAGCAGCGCACAAGCTGGCCTACCTGATGCACGAGGCGCGCCGGCGCCAGCTCTCGGGCGTGGAGTTGAAGGAAGATGCACCGCCGCTGCAGTTGATGGGCAGTGCTGCGGCTGGTATGGCGCGGCTTTCAGACTAGAATCGATTCCGCCTTTTCACCTCGCCCCCCTCAAGAGAAAACAGAGGGCGGGCGCTACCGCAGGAGACGCCATGGCCACACCGGACGGCACCGTTCACTACGAGGTTTATGCAATCCGCTACGCCGCGCACGACCGGCTGCGCAGCGAGAACTTCATCGGTGGCGACCCGCACGACGGCCCGATGCCACTCGATTACTTCGTCTGGCTGCTGAAATCACCGGGGCGCAACATCCTGGTGGACACCGGCTTCAACGCCGCCACGGCGAAGCTGCGCGGGCGCAAGCTGCTGCGCTGCCCGATCGAGGCCCTCAAGGTGCTGGGCGTGGCGCCAGATTCGATCGAGGATGTGGTCATCACACACCTGCACTACGACCACGCCGGCAACCTGGACAAACTGCCGAATGCGCGCTTCCACATCCAGGATGCGGAAATGGATTACGCCACCGGGCGCTGTATGTGCCACCCTTCGATACGCCACGCCTATTCGGTGGAAGACGTGGTGCAACTGGTGCGCAAGGTCTATGCAGACCGTGTGGTGTTCCACAATGGGGATACGGTGATCGCACCGGGGGTCGAGCTGATCCACATCGGCGGCCATACCAAGGGCATGCAGTCGCTCAGGGTGCAGACGGCGCGCGGCGCGGTGGTGCTGGCCTCGGATGCGAGCCACTTCTACGAACACCACGAAACCGGGAGGCCCTTCACCATCGTCTACAACCTCGCCGACATGCTCGAAGGGCACCGCCGCCTCAACGCGATCGCCGCATCACCGCAGCACATCGTGCCGGGCCACGACCCTGAGGTACTCACGCGCTACCCGCGCTTCCCCGGCGACGACATCGGCATCGCCTGCCTGCACCTCGCCCCCACCAGATAACCAGGAGCAAACATGAACGCAGTGTCGTCGTTGGGATTTGTCGGGCTCGGCGTGATGGGCGCGCCGATGTGCAACAACCTGGCCGCCAAGAGCGGCCTGGCGGTCGCGGGGTTTGACAACGTACCCGAGGCGATCGCGCGCATGCAGGGCGCAGCGTTCCACCCGTGCCAGTCACTCGCGCAGGTGGCCGACAACGCCGACGTGGTGTTCCTGTCGCTGCCGGCGGTGAAACAGGTGGCCGAGGTGTGCCGCGGGCCGGGCGGCCTGTTTGCGCACAAGGGTCGGGTGAAGATTGTGGTGGACATGAGCACCTCGGCGGTCAAGGAGACGCGCGAGCTCGCGGGCGAGGCCGCGCAACACGGCATCACCTGGCTCGATGCGCCGGTGGCACGCTTGCGCGAGGCTGCGCGCCTCGGCACGCTGAGCATCATGGTCGGCGGGCCAAAGGAAGCCTACGACACGGTGCTGCCCTACCTCAAGTGCATGGGCTCGGACATCACCCACTGCGGCGCGGTCGGCGCCGGGCAGACGGTGAAGATATTGAACAACATGATCGTGTTCATGACCGCGCACGCGCTCTCGGAAGCGCTGCTGATCGGGCGCGAGGCCGGCGTCGACCCGAAGCTGCTGTTCGAAACCATGGCGCTGGGCTCGTCGGACAGCTTCGTGTTGCGCAACATCGGCTTGAAGGCGCTGGTGCCGGGCATTTTCCCGCTGCTGGCGTTTCCGACCGAGTATGCGATCAAGGACATTTCGCTCGCGCTCGAACTCGCGCGCGACGGCGGGGTGGTGGCGGAGCAGGCAACGCGCACCCACGCGCTGCTGGAAAAAACCCGCGACGCCGGCTACGCGAAGGAGTATTACCCGGTGATGATCAAGCTGCTCGAGGCGATGATCAAGAAGCCGTAACGCGGCAATTTTGCATCGGCCACGGTCCTAATAATGGCTCTGGGTGCGGCTCCTGGAGCCATGTGCCGTGGAGAACGGCTGCTGGAGCGGATTTCAGGGCTTGGCCTTTGTGCGTTTTTTCTTCGCCGGCGCCGCAAGGGCTGGCGTGCGCATCGCGTGTTCGATGCGGCGCGCACTGTCCATCACCAGCGCGGCGAGTTGCGCATGGTCGAGCAGTTCATAGCGCGCCAGGCGCAGCACCACCGCCACGGCGGCCTGCACGCTGCCCTCATCATCATGCACCGGCGCCGCCACCGCGACCAGCCCGGGGTCGAGCTCGCCGATCGACACGGCATACCCGTCCTTGCGGACCTGCGCCATCGCGGCGCGAAACGCCGGCCAGTCGGCGCCGAGCCGGTTGGCCTTGATCTCCTTCGCATGGATCTTGTGCAGGCGTTGCTGGCGCGCACGCGGCATCCACGCCAGCAGGCACTTGGAGAGCGCACCGCGCACCATCGGCATTGGCCGGCCGCGGCCGTAGGACAGGATCAGGGCTTCGGGCCCGGCTTCGTGGTGGGTGGTAACAACGTGTTCGCCGTAGGTGGCTGCGAGGGTCGCGTCGCCGCCGGTGGCGGCGACCAGCGCGCGCATCACCGGCTGCGCCGCGGCGAGCACCGGGTCGTTGGCGCGAATCGCGTAGTCGAGTTCGATGATGCGCGGCCCCAAGCCATAGGCGCCGCCGCCGACCCGCACCAGCAGACCGGCGCGCACCAGCTCGGCGATGTAGCGGTAGCCGGTGGGACGCGAGTAGCCAAGCTCGGCGCAGATGGTGTCGGCGTCGAGCGCGAGCGCGCGCTGCTCGAGCAGGTCGAGCACGGCGAACATGCGGGTCAGGCTGGACATGCAGCGATGCTATCCGTGCTCAGGCAGCAAGCGCTTCACCCTGCGTCGCTGCGAGACCGGTATGCAGTACACGCTGCAGGGCATTGGCACCGGCGGCATCTTGCGCAGTGCCGAAGATGTAGCGATCCGGGCGCAGCAGTGCGGCGGAAACGCCGAGCGCATCAAGCGCGGCATCGAGCGCATCGCCGGGCGCGGCGACGACAACGCGTTCCTGCGGGCCTGCGGCAACCGTACCCACCCCGGCTTTCACGAGGAGTCCGAAGTGCTTGCCCAGTACCTCGTCGAGCCAGCGCCCGTCGGCCAGGCGCGGCTGCGGAAAGATGCTGCCTGCGTGCGGCGTGGCGGTGAGCATGCCGGGTCCGAGCGTCGGCTGCGGAAACGAAAACACCTCGGGCGAGTCGGCAAACTTGCGGTCGCGCTCGGCGGCCACCGCCGGGTCGCGCGTCTGGATGATGTCGCCAAGGCGCACCGCAAGCTGGATGAAGGCGTGCACATGCGGGGAGCGCTCGGTTTCATAGGTGTCGAGCAGCGCCTCGGGCGCGCTGTGGCGCAATACCTGGACGAGCTTCCACGCGAGGTTGTCGATGTCGCGAATGCCGGCGCACATGCCCTGCCCGAGGAACGGCGGGGTCTGGTGCGCGCTGTCGCCGGCGACCAGCAGGCGCCCGCGGCGCCAGCCGTCGGCAATCACCGAGCGGAAGGTGTAGACCACCGCGCGCTCGAGGTCGGCGTCATCGGGCGTGATCCACTTTTTGACCAGCGGCCAGACGTTTTCGGGGCGCGTGATGCTGAACGGGTCTTCGCCGGGCAGCAGCATGATTTCCCAGCGGCGCCGGCGTCCCAGCACGTTGCAGTAGGTCATGGGCCGTGCCGGGTCGCAGATCTGCAGGGTGTGGTCGGAGAGTTCGACCTCGCGTTTCAAGATTGCGTCGAACACCAGCCAGGGCTGCACCAGGCCGAGATCTTTCATGGGCGCGCCGATCAGGCGCCGCACCAATGAGCGGGCGCCATCGCAGCCGACCACGTAGGCAGCGTCGATTTCGAACAGCCGGCCGCTGGCGGTGTCTTCGACCGAGAGGTGCGCACCGTTCGCATCTTGCGCGATCGCAAACACTTCGTGGCGCAGCAGCACCCTGACCTTGTCGAAACGTGCCAGGCCCCGGCGCAGCACCGCTTCGAGTTCGGGCTGGTGGAAGTAATGGTTGTTGGCGCACCCGTGCGGGCCGTGCGCGGCGGTGCCGCCGCGCATCAGCAGGGTCTGCCCGGCGGCGTTGATAAAGCGCATTCCCTTGAGGCCGGGACGGGTGACCGCCTCGACTTCGGCGCCGAGGCCCATGCCGTGGAACACGCGCATCACTTCACCGTCAAAATGGATCGCGCGCGGCAGCGGGTAGATCGCGGCTTCGCGTTCGAGTACCACCACCGACAGGCCGGCCTGGCCGAGCAGGTTGGCGAGGCCCGCGCCGGTGGGGCCGCAGCCGATGATGGCGACGTCGAAGTGTGGACGTTGCGATTCAGGCATGGATGCCGGCTTCCATGCGGCGCTTCATCTCGGCGACCCACTGTTCGCGCGGCATGAAGATTTTCGAGGCGCGCGCGATGCGTTCAACCTGCGCCATGATCTCGATTTCACTTTGGCCAAAATCGACCGGCTCGCGGCACGGTTGCTCGCTATGCCAGGGAGTGTCGATGAAGCATTCGATGCGCGTGCCCTCGGGGTCGCGGAAATACACTGACACGGCGTTGCCGTGGGTTGCGGGCAACACTTCGGTAATGCCGGGTTCCGTGACCAGTTTCTGGTGCAGGGTACGCAGCCAGGCAAGGTCCGGCACGCGGAACGACATCTGGTTGACGATGTTGTAGACCTCGCCGTCGGGGCGGCCGGAGGCGAGCACCACCTGGTGATGTTCTTCCGGGTCGCGCGACAGAAACACCAGGTAGACCGGGCCGCGCGGCGTGTCGAGGTTGCCTCGGTCGGTGACGGTGAAGCCCATCACGCGCTTGTAGAAGTCTTCCATGCGCGCGACGTCGCGCACGTAGATGCCCATGTGGCTGAAAGAGGGGCCGTTCGGCAGGGCGCTCATGCGGGATCTCCTGGAGGGGTTGAAATCAAATAATGAGACGGAATTGGCACTTTCGCGCTTCCGTCCGGCTAAAGTGTAATGAAAATCTCATTATTTGACAATTTGTTTGGACTTAATTATCGTTCGCCTCTCGATTCCAACAATATCCGGCAGGAGACACAATGAGATTCAAGCACATCACGCATGCAGCGGCGACGCTCGCATTGGCACTGGGCTTCGGTGTTGCGCAGGCGCAGGACTATCCGAACCGGCCGATCCGGGTGATCGCGCCGTTCCCGGCCGGCAGCGGACCGGACGTGAACGCGCGCGAAATGGCGGCCAAGCTCACGCCACTCCTCGGGCAGACGGTGATCGTCGAGAACCGACCGGGCGCCGCCGGTGCGATCGGCACCGACGCAGCCGCCAAGGCCGCGCCGGACGGCTACACGCTCTACATCGGCACCACCAGCACCCTGTCGATCGTGCCCTACATCTACTCCAAGCTCACCTTCAACGCCGAGCGCGACTTCACGCCGATCAGCCTGATGGGCGTGCTCAACACCGGGCTGATCGCGCACCCCTCGGTGCCGGCCGCCAACGCGCGCGAGCTGGTCGCGCTGCTCAAGGCCAAACCCGAATCGATGGCGTCGGCGACCCAGGGTATCGGCTCGTATTCGCACCTGTCGGGCGAGTGGTTCAACTTTGCCTCGGGCGCGACGATCCGCTTCGTGCCCTACAACACGTCCAGCCCGTACAACGACCTGCTGGCCGGGCAGGTTCAGCTGATGTTTGACGCCCTGCCGGCGGCAATCGGCAACTTCAAGGCTGGCAAGCTCAAGGTGTTGGCAATCACCGGCAAGGCACGCCACCCGGCGCTGCCGGACGTGCCGACGTTTGCCGAAGCGGGCCTCGCCGACTACGAGTCGCTCGCCTGGCAGGGGTTGTTCGCACCGGCGGGCACGCCCAAGGCGATCGTCGACAAGCTCGGCGCGGCGATGGCACAGGTAGGCAAATCGCCGGACCTGGCCGAGAAGTGGCGCTCCTACGGCGGCGAGCTGCTCGGCAATTCGCCGGCCGAATTTGCCGCCTTTCTCAAGGCAGACCAGGCGCGCTGGAGCGCAGTGATCAAGCGCGCGGGTGTGAAGCTCGACTGAGGCCGTGACCTCAAAAGACAAAGGGACCTTGCGGCCCCTTTTGTTTGCTACCGCCTCAAGCGGGTCATAGCGCGGCAACCACCTGCACTTCGACCAGGAAGGGTTCCTGCACCAGGCGATCCACCATCAGGAGCGTGTTGGGGGGGTAGGCGCCGTTCGGGAACATGCGCGGAAATTCACGCAGGCGGTAGGCCATGAACTTGGGGATGTCCTGCGAGTGCACCAGGTAGGTGGTGAACTGCACGATGTTGCCCCAGCCGGCGCCCTGCGACTGTAGCGCCGCCTCGATGTTGGCGAACACCTGCGCGCACTGCGCGTCGAAGTCGTCGCGGCCGACCACCTCGCCGGCCTTGTTGGCCGACAGTTGCCCAGCAAGGAACAGGTACTCGGAGGCCTTGACGCGCGTGAGTTGCGAGTACTGGCCGAGCGGCTTGCCGAGCACGTCGGGATTGAGAATGCGGATGTCAGCCATGGATGAGCCTCGGGATCGGTTTAGTTTGTCGCGCTGCGGTCATTTCATCAGGTTCGGCAGCCATAGCACCAGGCTGGGGATGTAGGTGATGATCGCGAGGCTGCCGAGCAGCGGCACCAGCCACGGCAGGATCGCCATGGTGGTGCGCTCGACCGAAAGCTTGGCAACGCGCGCGAGCACGAACAGTACCAGACCCATCGGCGGGTGCAACAGGCCGATCATCAGATTGAGCACCATCACGAGGCCAAAGTGGACCAGGTCGATGCCGAGCTGCTGGCAGATGGGAACCAGCAGCGGTACCAATATAGTGATCGCGGCAGTGGGTTCGAGGAAGCAACCGACGAACAGCATCAGCGCGTTGGCCAAGAGCAGGAACACCCAGGGCTCCTTGGTAAAGCCAAGCACCCACGACGAAAGCGCACTGGTGACGCCGGTGGCGGTGAGCATCCAGCCGAAAATGCTCGCCGCCGCGACGATGAACAGCACCGTGCTGGTGGTCTCGACCGTGTCGAGGCAGACCTTGACGAACATTTTCCAGGAGAGGGTCTTGTACCAGGCCAGGCCCAGCACCATGGCCCAGACGCAGGCGGCGATCGCGCCTTCGGTCGGGGTGAAGATGCCGGTGCTCATGCCGCCGATCAGCAACACCGGCGTCATGATCGGCAGCACCGCCTGGAACTTGAAGAACTTGTCGGCCACGAACAGTGCGAGCAGGCCGGCGAATACCGTCTCCTGCGCGGGCAGGCCCAGTTTGGTGACGAGCCCCCACATGAGCAGCGGCCAGACGATGACCACCAGTGTCTCGGTGATCGCCTTGCCGAAACGCGCCCAGCTGAATTTGACGTCTCCGCCCCAGCCGTTCTTGTGCGCGAAATACGCGACGGTGACCATCATCAGGAAAGCCATCAGGAGGCCGGGCAGGATGCCGGCCATGAACAACGCGCCGATCGAGACGTTGGCCATCATGCCGTAGATCACGAAGGGCAGCGACGGCGGGATGATCGGTCCGAGCGTCGCCGAGGCGGCCGTCACGCCCACGGCAAACTCCTTGTCGTAGCCATGCTCGACCATCGCCTTGATCTCGATGGTACCGAGGCCCGCGGCATCGGCAATCGCGGTACCGCTCATGCCGGCGAAGATCACCGAGCCGACCACGTTGACATGGCCCAGGCCGCCCTTCATCCAGCCGACCAGAGCAAGCGCGTAGTTGTAGATGCGCGTGGTGATGCCGGCATTGTTCATCAGGTTGCCGGCGAGGATGAAGAAGGGCACGGCAAGCAGCGGAAAGCTGTCGATGCCGCTGATCATGCGGTGGAACACCGCGAACGGCGGCGTAACGCCGGTGAACAGGATGTAGACTAGCGAGGCACCGGCCATGGCGATGGCCACCGGCAGGCCGCCGCTCATGAAGAACAGAAAGATGATCTTGAGCATGTCTTACCTGTCTTCCATGGTCGATTCGGGACGTTGCAATACCGTATAGCCACGCTGCCAGTGCACGCGCGTCACCAGGATCGAGCGCACGCACATGGCCGCAAAGCCGAACATGCAGATGCCGTATACCCAGTTGACCGGCCAGTCGATCACCGTCATCTTGAGGCTGCTCATGCGCTCCATCATGAGCCCGGTGTAGACCACCGCCGCACCCAGAAACGCGGTGCGCAAGACGTCAACCAGCAGGGCCAGCGCATGCCCCATTTTGCGGGGCATATAGCGATAGAAAAAATCGACCTGGATGTGGTTGTTCTTGGCGACCCCGATCGCCGCGCCGACGAATACCACGGCGATCAGCAGGTAGCGCGCGATCTCTTCGGTCCATGCGGCAGAATCGTTGAGCACATAGCGTGTGAAGAACTGCGTGAACACGGTAAGGCCGAGCGCCCAGAAAAAGCCCAGCGCCACCCAGGCCTCGAAGATCGTGTGCGACAGGTCGACGGCTTCATCCTCGATGTGGATTTCACCGTCGTCCCCGAGTATTTTTGCTTCTTCGCTGTGCACCCGGCTTCTCCTGCGGTTACTTGATTGCGACGATGCGGTCGTAGTCTTTCTTGTCAAAGCCCATCGATTCGACGGTGGAGGTCTTGAGCACCGCGTCCGAGAAGCTCTTGCGGTTGACTGTCACCACCTGCAGGCCCTTCTTCTTGAACTCGTCGACCAGCTCGGCTTCGCGTTTCTTGATCTGGTCGGTGGCTTTTGCGGCGGCCTCGAGTGCGACATCGGTAAAGATCTTCTTTTCCGCGTCTGTCAGCTTGCTCCAGATGTGCGGAGCCACCTGTGTGGTCAGCCCGTCGACGATGTGGCCGGTCAGCATGATCGCCTTTTGCACTTCGTAGAACTTCTTCGCTTCGATCGTGGTGAGCGGGTTCTCCTGGGCGTCGACCGTGCCGTTTTGCAGCGCCAGGTACACCTCGGCAAAGGCAATCGGCGTCGGGTTGGCACCACAGGCCTTCGGCGTAGCCGTATAGGCAGGCACGTCGGGTACGCGGATCTTCAGGCCCTTCATGCCCGCGCAATCATTGAACGGCTTGGTCGCAGTGGTGTGGCGCGCGCCGTAGTAGGTGTAGGCGAGAATCTGGATGCCGGTCTTGGCGCGAAAACCCTCGACCATCTCCTTGAACACGGCGCTCTTGCTATAGGCCAGCAGATGGTCGGCGTCGCGGAAGATAAAGGGGTAATAGGCAATGCCGAGGCGCGGGTAGCTGCGCGCCGCGAACGACGGGCCGCTGATGATCATGTCGATGGTACCGAGCGCCATGCCCTGGTTGATGTCGGTCTCCTTGCCGAGCGACGACGCCGGGTGCACCGTGATGTCGAACTTGCCGTTGGTGCGCTTCTTGATTTCATCGGCGGCCCACACCGACTGGGTGTGGTACGGCTCGGAGGTCTCGTACACGTGCGCCCATTTAAGTTTTTGCTGGGCCAGAACGCTGCCGGCGCTCAAGGCCAGGGCGGTGGCGATCAATCCCAGTTTGGTCATCAGTTTCATGTTTGTCTCTCCTTTGGTCGGGTTTGTTATGGCTGGTCTATTTCAGGGCTTGCAATTTGTCGTAGGTCGCTTTGTCCCAGGTGGCATCGGGCCCCAGGTGCAGCTTGGTGAGGGCCGCCTGGAACGGCTTGCGGTCGGTCTTGACGACCGTTTTCTTGTATTTGGTGACGAATTCTTCGACGAGCTTGTTTTCAGACGTGACGATCTCGTCGGTGGCCTTGGCGCCGGCCTCCTTGAAAATCGCTTCGAAGGATTTCTTGTCGGCATCCGACAACTTGTTCCACACGCCGCCCGCAACGATGGTCATGAGCATTTCGGTGATGTGGCCGGTCAGGTTGATGTGCGATTGCACTTCGTAGAACTTCTTCGCCTCAATGGTCGGCAACGGGTTTTCTTGCGCGTCGACCGTGCCGTTTTGCAACGCGAGGTAGACCTCGGCAAAGGCGATCGGCGTCGGGTTCGCGCTGACACCGCGCGGGAACATGGTGTAAAGCGGCGCGTCGGGCACGCGCACCTTGAGGCCTTTCATGTCCTCGGGCTTGTTGATCGCCTTGTTGGCGGTCATGTGGCGCACGCCGTAATAGGTGACGGCGATCGGCTTGTTGCCGCCCTTCTTGAAGTAGCCGTCGGCCAGGTCGGCATACAGCGGGCTGTTGACGTAGGCCTTCCAGTGGTTGAAGTCGCGGAACATGAACGGCGCGCCGCCGATGGCCAGCGGCGGGTGGGTGCGCGCGGCAAACAGCTGACCGGTGTAGATGACATCGACGGTGCCGAGCGTCAGCCCCTGGTTGATGTCGGTCTCCTTGCCGAGCGAAGACGCGGGGAACACCTGCATCTCGTAACGGCCGGCGGTGCGCTTCTTGACTTCATCAGCCGCCCACAGCGCCCATTTGTGATATGGCTCGGAAGTCTCGTAGACGTGCGCAAACTTGAGTTTGGTTTGTGCGGACGCGGGCGCTGCGCCGAGCGCCGCCATGGTGGCGAACGCGACGGCGATGCCTGACAGGGTAAAGCGTTTCATGTTTGTCTCCTCTTTGGGATGGTTTTGAAATCGGTACTGCAACGAGCATTACATGGCGGGACGTCTCGCATCTTCCGGATCGGCCCACTCCGTGTTCGGTACCAGCGGCACCCAGCCCGGTCGGCCCGGGTCTTTGTCGTAAGGATACCCGCCCAGGCGTTTGTACAGGTCCGCGTACTGCCCGAGTTTTTCGCGATCGAGCGCGACGCCCAGGCCCGGGCCGTCGGGTACTCGCATCGCACCCCGGTTGTATGACATCTTTCCACCCACAATCACGTCGTCGCTGAGGTGGTGGTAGTGCGCATCGGCGCTGTACGACAGGTTGGGTAGCACGGCGCCCAGGTGCAGCATGCTCGCCAGCTGGATGCCGAGCTCGCCTGAAGAATGTACCGCGACGCCGATCTGCATGGTCTCGCATACGCCGGCGGCCTTGATGCAGGGGCGGATGCCGCCCCAGAAGGTGGTGTCGAGCAGGATCACGTCGACGGCGTGGTCGCGGATGTTGGTGGCGAGCTGCTCGAAATCGACCACGACCGTGTTGGTGGCCGTGCGCAGGCCGGTGCGTTCGCGCACCTGGCGCAGGCCGTTGAGGCCCCAGGTCGGGTCTTCGAAGTAATCGTTGTTGATATCGCGAATCGCGTTGCCGAAGCGCACCGCGTCTTCCAGCGGCAAGGCGCAGTTCGGGTCGTAGCGAAAGCTGTCGCCGGGGAACGCATCGGCCAGGGCGCGGTAACAGGCCAGTTCGTATTGGGGCGAAAACACCCCGCCCTTCAACTTGTGGCTGGTGAATCCGTGCGCTTGCTTGAGCGCCTGCGCATGGACCACCAGTTGGTCGATGGTGCGGATTTCGTTCAGCCCTTCGGCATTGGCGTAGCGAAAGAACAAATAGCTGGCGAACGGCACGGTGTCGCGCAACTTGCCGCCAAACAACTGGTAGGCCGGCACATCGAGCGCCTTGCCGACGATGTCGACGCAGGCGAATTCGATTGCTGCGAGCAGTTGCGTGCGGTTGTTGTAGAGGCTGGCCGTCGGGTTGGCGATGGCGAAACGCTGGCGCTCGAGGTCGAACGGGCTGGTGCCCACCAGATAGCTTTCGAGCGCACGAATCGCGTTCTCGGCGCTTTCGCCGCCGCCGCCCATTTCACCGAGCCCGGTGATGCCGGCGTCCGTGTCGACTTCAACAATGGTGCGCACAAAACGGCCCCAGTGGCAGCCGTTGGCATGGCGCAACGGCGCCTCGAGCGGCACGGTGACCGTGGTCGCTCGGATGGCGGTGATGCGGATCGGTTTCAAAGCTGGCGCTCGGGCTTGCTCAGGCTTCGATGGGGATGCCGGCACCCATCACCTGCACTTTGGTGGCGCGGGTCTTGTCGGCGGCGAGGTCAAACGCCGCCGCCGCGTCGGCAAGGGCGAACTGCTTGGTCAACAGCGGCTTGACGTTGACCTTGCCGCTGGCGAGGTAGTCGACCGCCCAGTCGAATTCGATACCCCAGCGGAACGCGCCGCGATAGTCGATCTCGCGCGCCATGATGCTGTTGGCCGGAAACGGCAAGTCTTCGTTGGGCAGCGTACCGACCTGCACGATCACGCCGCCGCGCTTGACGCCGGCGAGGCACGTCGTGAGGGCGCGCGGATGGCCAGCGGCTTCGAGCGCAATGTCGAAGCGGCCCGCATAGTCTTTGGCATCCGCAGTATCGGAGCGAAACGTATGGTCGGCGCCGGCCTGGCGCGCGATCGTGAGGGGCCGGTCGAGCACGTCGCACACCGTCACCTCAGCGGCGCCGGCAAGCTTGGCCGCGAGAGCGCACAGGCTGCCGATGGTGCCGGCGCCGGTCACGAGCACGCGCTTGCCGGACAAATTACCGCCGGCACGCTGCACCGCGTGCAGGCCTACTGCGAGCGGCTCGGCAAAGGCGAGTTCGCCGAGCGATACGCCGGCATCAACCGGCGTCACTTGCCGGGCGCCCAGGATGAACAAGTCGGCAAACATGCCCTGTGCATGCGGAAACACGCTGGCGCTGCCGAGGAAGAGCATGCGTTCGCACAGGTTCTCGCGGCCGCTGCGGCAAGCCGGACAGATGCCACAGGGGTGCGACGGATTGACTGCGACCTTCATGCCGGCTTCGAGGCCGCGCACATTGCTGCCGACTTTCTCAAGCACGCCCGAAGCCTCGTGGCCCGGTGTCATCGGCTCGCGCACCACGAAGCTGCCGTTTTTGCCTTCGAAGTAGTAGTGCAGGTCGGAGCCGCAAATGCCGCCGGCACCCAGGCGGATCAGCACTTCATCGGGCTTTGGCGTAAGCGCGCCGAGTGGTTTGAGGACTATTTTCCGGGCGGCGTGGATTTGCAGGTTATGCATGGTCGATGTCATGGATGGGGGGGATGGCACTGGCTTTGCGCGTGCCGGCGGCGCCGCTTTTTTTGGCTTCGGGCCAGCCGGCGGCGAAACGCTTGTGTGACAGTTGCATGTGGCTGCGCATCGCATCGCGCGCGGCGTCGGCGTCGCGCGCTGCCAGCGCTTCGAGCACCTTGCGGTGCTCGCTGATGGCCGCCGCCCAGCTCTTGGGGTTTTCGAAATAGTTGGCGAGCTTCACGAACAGCGGGTTGGAGCGGCCGTCAAACAGCTGCCCCACCACGCTGACCAGCACGCTGTTGTCGGCCGCTTCGGCAAGGCTCACATGGAACAGGCGATCGCCGGCCGTGGGAATGCGCCCTGCAGCCGCGTCGGCCTCCATCAGGCCGATGGAGGCGCGAATCGGGTCAAGTTGCGCGCGCTTGAGGTTGCGCGCGGCCAGCGCCGCGATCTCCGGTTCGATCAGGGCGCGCGCCCGGATCAGCTCGAAAGGGCCTTCTTCATTGTGCAAGGCGATGCCGGCTTCATGGGTGTCAGGTTTTCTGGCGTAGATGCCCGATCCGACGCGGATCTCTACCAGGCCCGCGACCTCGAGCGCAATCAGCGCTTCGCGCACCGAGGGTCGGCTCACACCAAGCTGGGTGGCGAGGTCGCGCTCCGGCGGCAGGCGCGTGCCGACCGCATACTCGCCCGACTGGATCAGCGCGCGCAGCTGCTCGGCGATGCGACGGTACAGCCGGTTCGGTTCGATGCTGGTGATCGGCATGGGCCTTGGTGAGCCTGCGGCAAGAAGGACGGTGGCCAGAATTGGTCAACTGGTCTGACCAATTCTACGGTAAAACCCGCGCCGGAGAAACCGTGACGCGCCGACCGCCATCGTTGCCTACTCGGCCAAGCTCGGGGCGAAAGTGGCGCGCGCCGCGCGGATCCGGTGGTTCCGCTTCAGTAGACCTGAGGTTTTACGCGGCGTCGCAAACACGGCCCTGAGGACGCGCGACCCGATGCCGTTGGTACCCATGGCCCATCACTCACCGTGCCGCTGCGCGCGGCTCCGGGCAAACCGCCTCAGACCTCTTCGGGTTGGGGCGACTCGCTCGGGGTGATCGGTGCCACTCTCTTCTCGGGGCGGGCAGGCGCCGCCACGGCCGCAGCCGGCAGCTTGCCGGCACTGGCTGCACGCAGGCGATCGCGCTCGGCGAGCACCTTGTTCGGATAGCCGAAGTCGTCTCCGGTGGCGCCGGAGTAGACGCGCAGCGCCGACTCGACGTTGCCGAAGCGGCGAATGTAGTCTTTCAGGATCAGCGCGCCGACCTTGATGTTCGCCACCGGGTTGAGAACCGCTTCGGTGCCGCCGTGCTCGTCGAACTTGTCCATGTGGTATTTCGGGATCACCTGCATCAGGCCCTTCGCGCCCATCACCGACTCGGCAAACGGGTTGAAGCGCGACTCCACTGCCATGACGGCGAGGATCAGGTGCGGATCGACACCGGTTTCCTTGCCGGTGAGGTAGGCGGCGCCGACCAGAAGCTGGGTCGCGTCGAGCGAGACCCGATACTTGCGGGCCAGGAACTGGGCGATGCGCTTGTGGCCGTCTACGCTACCCAACGCGGCCAGGTCGACGTCGGCTTCTTCAGCCTGGGCGGCGGTGGCCGCCTTGACCTTGAGGGGTTGTACGCTGGAAAGCACCGGCGGACCGGCATCGGGCAGGTTGGCCGGCTTGGCGTAGCTGAAAGTTTGCATCTCCCACGCTACCAGTGCCACCAGGCCGACAATCATCAGGCTGCCTTTGGCAAGGTTCCATAAAGCTTCTACTGCGCCCTGCAATTTCTTGCTTGTGAAACGCGACATCATGCCTCCTATCTCTGCACGCTCGCAGCCGCCCGTCCCGCTAGGGAAGAGTGTCTGTTTGCCTGCTTCGCAGTCGAGGGCCTGGATTGGGGCTCACGCGTGTCCCCAAGATTCCACCAGACCGGAATTGGCCGCACGGCCTGTTCAATAAGTGTGAACAGCGTAAACGGCGCTAGTACTACGTTGAATCGATGAATCGTTGAACTTCGGGTTTAACAACAAGCGGAAGACGATTCAGAGTCGCTTCCCGCACTGCACCAATACTGATGCACAAAAAAGGGAAGGCACGATTCCTATCGTCCTCCCCTTATTGTTGTTGGCGCGAATTGTAGGGGGGCTTTGTGGAGGGGTCAATCTATTTTTTATTCAATAAAATCAATATTTTAGAGCGTATGTCAACGTCATTTCGAGCCAAAACAAGGGTTTAGGCGTATACTTTTGAAAGTAAATCCTTGTTTCACAGAAAAACCTTGATATATCAAGATCTTAGAGAGTTTATTGGAGCCTTGGAGGCGCGCGGCGAGCTGAAAAAGGTCGGAATTCCGGTCTCACCCAGGCTCGAAATGACCGAAATCTGCGATCGGGTGCTGCGCGCCGGTGGTCCGGCACTCCTGTTTGAGAGCGTGCCGGGCTCGCAAATGCCGGTGTTGGCCAACCTGTTTGGCACGGTGCGACGCGTTGCCCTGGCGATGGGCGAAGACTGCGCCACCGAGGCCGAGGCGCTCCTGCGTTTGCGTGAAGTCGGCAGGCTCCTGGCGTTTCTGAAGGAACCAGAGCCGCCCAAGGGCCTGAAAGACGCATGGGAAAAATGGCCGGTGCTAAAGCAGGTGCTCAACATGGCGCCCAAGGAAGTGTCGAGCGCCCCTTGCCAAAAAACCGTCTGGGAAGGCAGCGCCGTTGATCTGGCGCGGTTGCCGATCCAGACCTGCTGGCCTGGCGACGCCGGCCCGCTCATTACTTGGGGGCTGACGGTCACACGCGGCCCGCACAAGACGCGGCAAAACCTCGGCATCTACCGGCAGCAGGTGATCGGCCGCGACAAGGTAATCATGCGCTGGCTGGCGCATCGCGGCGGGGCGCTGGACTTCCGTGAGCATGCGCTCACTGCTCCTGGAACGCCTTTCCCGCTTGCAGTGGTGCTGGGTTGTGACCCGGCGACGATCCTCGGCGCGGTGACGCCGGTGCCGGACTCATTGAGTGAATACCAGTTCGCCGGGTTGTTGCGCGGCGCCAAGACCGAACTCATCAAGTGCCTGGGCAACGACTTGCGGGTGCCAGCGTCCGCCGAGATCATCCTAGAGGGATCGATCCGCCCGGACGCACAGGACCCCAGCGGCTACGAGTCGGCGCGTGAAGGGCCGTTCGGCGACCACACCGGTTACTACAATGAAGTCGAGCGCTTTCCGGTGTTCACGATCGACCGCATCACGATGCGCGATGCGCCGATCTACCACTCGACCTACACCGGCAAGCCACCGGACGAGCCTGCCGTGCTCGGCATGGCGCTCAACGAAGTGTTCGTGCCCTTGCTGCAAAAGCAGTTCCCCGAAATTGCCGACTTTTACCTGCCTCCCGAGGGCTGCTCTTATCGGCTGGCGGTGGTCAGCATGAAGAAATCCTACCCGGGCCACGCCAAGCGGGTGATGTTCGGGGTCTGGAGTTTCCTGCGCCAGTTCATGTACACCAAGTTCGTGATCGTGACCGACGACGACGTCAACATTCGCGACTGGAAAGAAGTGGTGTGGGCACTCACCACGCGCGTGGACCCTGTGCGCGATACGCTTCTGGTAGAGAATACACCGATCGACTACCTTGATTTTGCGTCGCCCGTGTCGGGGTTGGGCGGCAAAATGGGGATTGACGCCACCAACAAGCTGTCGGGGGAAACGCTGCGCGAATGGGGCCGGCCGATCGCGATGGACAGCGCCGTCAAGACGCGGGTCGACGCGCTCTGGAAAGATCTGGGCTTATAGCGAGGGGGGGCGTGGCGCGGCAAACAACTCGCGTGCCCCACGGTAGACGCGCCATCCGGCGACCGCCATGCCGACATAGCGCAGCAGATGGGACAACATCCCGCCCGACGCCCCGCCACCGCCAAAGCGCGACGCCAGCAATGCCGCGAGGGGGGCACGCAACAGCGAAATCAGGCGCAGGCCCTTGTAGGTCAGCTCCGACGGTCCGCGCAATGCGGCAACGTGCCCGGCCAAGTCCAGACGCTCCAGTTCGGCGCGTAAAGTGAGCGCCTCCTTACGCAATTGAAGAAGCTGCAGGCGGCGATTCATGGCGGCGGCCGAACGCCTTCGGGACGCTGCATGCCAGCCCGCAGTGCGTCGCGGTCTTTCTCGAGTTCCGCGATGGTGGCGGCAAACAGGGGGGGATGCTCGGCCAACTGGGCGCGCAGGCGCGTCACCAGCCATGCGCCGGCAAGTGCGTACACTGCGGCACACGCCCCGAGCGCCATCAGGCGGTTTTCCCAATAAAGGGCGACCATCAGCATGGTCAGCAACAAGACCGCAAATGACAGGGCAAACACCGCCGCAACGGCGGTGATGAGCAGGCCCACCAAACGCTCCCGCTCTTCCGCCACTTCAATGCCGATCAACTCGAAGCGCGTGCTGGCAATGCCGAGCACCGTAACGAACACGCCGCGCAACGAGGCAAACAGCCCCGCTGGCGGACTGCCCTCAGGTTGGCCGTCCGCCCCTTGTGGATTCATGCGTTGTGCCTGTACAACCGGCAGCGGAAAAATCAGCGTCGGTTGATCAGCAGACCGATGACAAAGCCGAGACCGGCGGCAATGCCGACCGCCTGCCAGGGATTGTCGTGCACATAATCATCGGTGACGCGCGCGGCGATCTTGGCCTTGTCGGCGACAACAACCTGAATGTCGGCCATTTTTTCCTTGGCGCTACGCATATTGATGCGCAGCTTGTCGGCCAGCTCAACGGCTTTTTCACCGGTGGCCGAAGCCATTGCCTTGACTATGTCATCGGCATCGGCCATCAGCACTTTGACGTCGGAAATGAGTTTGTCGCGGGAGGCGTCGGGCATGATCGTATTCTCACGTGGTGGTCGGGAAAGGCTAGATTATAGGCGCGCCGTCCGTTTTCAAGGCATCAAATGCCCTCAATTTGATGTGCATCAAGCCCGCTGTTTACCGAGATACGCGTACCGGCATGGCCTTCATGCCGCGAAACACCAGCGAATTGATCCATTCGGGCGCCGGGCCCACGGTTTCGATCGACCGGAAGTGTCCGAGCAGTGCCGGAAACGCCACCTGACCTTCAAGGCGCGCCAGCGGAAAGCCGAGGCAGATATGCTGGCCGAAGCCGAACGTGAGATGCGCTACGCCGTCGCGGTCCAGGTCGAGCCGGTTCGGCTCGGCATAGGCCTCCGGGTCGCGATTGGCCGCATTCAGCATCATGAACACACGGTCGCCCTCCTTGAGCTGCTTGCCGCGCAGTTCGTGCGCCTGGGCGACGATGCGCACCTGCGCCCCCGAGGGCCCCTCGTAACGCAGCAGTTCTTCCACCGCCGCCGGCGCCAGCGCCGGATGGGCGCGCAGCTTGGCCATCTCGCCGGGGAACTGCGTCAGCGACAACATGCCGTTGGCGATGTGATTGGTAGTGGTCTCATGCCCGGCAAACAGCAGCAGGATGCAGGTCGCGATGAGCTCGTCTTCGCTCAGGCGGTCGCCCTTGTCGTCAAGCTGGACCAGCTCGGTCAGCAAATCGGCCTGGGGGGCAGCTCGACGGCTGGCGATGTGGTGCCGGAAATATTCGGCCATCTCGTGCGTGGCGGCTTCGGCGGTGTCGTATTTTTCGCTGGAGGTGCGTGATGAACCGATGAACAGCGCCATCTCGTCGGACATGCGCTTGACCTTGGTGAGGTCTGCGCGCGGCACGCCGAGCATGCTCATGATGACCAGGCACGGCAAGGGGCCGGCAAACTCGGCCACGAAATCGAATTCGGCATTGTCACCAATGCGGTCGAGTAGCCAGTAGCTGATCTCTTCGACCTGCGGGCGCATCGCCTGCATCGATTTGTTGTGGAACACCTTGGACGTGAGGCGACGCAGCCGCGTATGCTCAGGCGCGTCCTTGAACACCATCCACAGCGACAGGTAGCGCATGATGTCACCGATCTTTTTGGCTTCCTCGCTCGGGATGCTGGCAAAGAACGGCCGCAGGCGGTCCGACGACATGCGCTCGGGCTCCAGGCACACGCGCTTGACATCGTCATAGCGCGTCAGCACCCAGCTTTTCAGGCGCGGGCTCCAGTGCACCGGATCTTCGGCGCGCATGCGGTCGAACAAGGTGTAAGGATTGGCAAGGATCGCCGGGTCCTCTGGGCGATAGTCGATCACGGAAGCTTCGGCAACTGCGTTCATGCGCATTTCTCCAGAATCGTGACGGCACAAGCCGCCTCGTCAAACCCCATCACGCCACCGCCGTTTTCGATGATGCCGAGCGAAGCGCCCTTGACCTGCCGCGCACCGCATTCGCCGCGCAATTGCTGCGTGATTTCGTAGACCATCGACAGGCCGGTGGCGCCGATCGGATGCCCCTTCGAGACCAACCCACCCGACACGTTGACCGGGATTTTTCCCCCAAGCCGCGTCGCGCCCGATTCGACGAATGTGCCGCCCTCGCCCACCGGGCACAGGCCCATCATCTCGATCTGGAAGATTTCGCAGAACGAGGTGGCGTCATGCACCTCGGCGACATGGAAGTCGCAGGGCTTCAACCCGCTCCTGGCGTACGCCTTGTCGGCCGCGATCTTCGACAGGCCCGGTTCATCGAGCTTGCGGTATTTGCCGCCCGACAAGGTGGACGCACGCACCTTGACGGCACGGGCCTGCGCCGACTTCGGAAAATTCGCCAGCGCCGCTTCCGAGCACAGGATCGCCGCCGCCGCGCCATCGCCCATCGGCGCGCACATCGAGCGCGTCAAGGGAAAGCTCACTTCGCGATCTGCCAGCACTTCATCAATCGAGACTTCGAAGCGGTACTGCGCCTTCGGGTTCAAGCTGCCGTGATAATGATTCTTCGAAGCCCCCGCCGCGATCTGGCGCTGCGTGGTGCCGTAGCGCTTCATGTGCCAGGCCGCCTGCATCGCATAGGTGTCCATAAAGACAGTGCGCCCGGGCCCGGTCTCGAACGGTTTGCCCGCTTGCGCGCCCGCCTTCTCGTAATAGGTGAGCCACTTGTCGCGGTCAAGCTGGTCGATGCCGGTGGCAAAAATTTCCGGCACGCGCTCGGGGCGATCCGGGCTGACCAGCTTTTCCACACCCATCGCCAGACTCACTTCGCACTCGCCGGACAGCACGTCTTTCCATGCCCCGTGAAATGCAAACGCCGCCGTAGCGCAGCCGCCCTCCACATTGATCATGGGCACGCGCTCGGGAAACAACCCTTCCTCGACCAGCGGCGTAAACGCGACCTGCCCGCGGATCCCGCCCTGACCCCACTGGCCCATGCCGCAATTGCCGAACCAGGCCTGCTCGATGAGGGCCCCGCCGCCCGCATGTCCAGCCCTGGCTGACGGCAGGCCGCAATCGGCCAGCACGTCCAGATAGGCGATGCGCGCGAGATCCTGAAAGGTTTTGTCCGCGTGCTTGCCGAACGGCGTGCACGCAGCGGCGATGATGTAGACGTCTTTCATGCGCTCAGTATAAAACAAACGATCGTTTGGTGAACAGAGGGTTGGCGGCGCTGTTCCCGCCAGGCTCCCCGCCCTCGCGCCGCACCCTTGCCACCCCACGCCGCCGAAACTAGCCCTAGAATGCCGTTTTTGCATGAGGCCTTGAATACCGACATGGACGACCTCGACTTCTCGCATCTGGCCCCCGCCACACCCGCGCCCGCGCCTGCCCCTGCCGCGCTGACCGCGACGCAGATTCCCGCCAGGGCCGCGGCCCTGCCGCATGACCCGCAACTGGCGATGCGCTTTTTCCGCATCGCAGGCGAAGAGGAAACTTTTGAGGCCGGGACCAACGTATTTGCCGAAGGCGAAAAGCCTTCCGGCATGTTCGCCAAGCGCTCGCGCATGTACCTGATCCTCGAGGGGCAGATTGCCCTCACGCTCAGGGGCAAGCCGCTGTATATGATGCTGCCCGGCGAAACCTTCGGCGAACTGGCGATCATCTCGGATGCCCCGCGCAGCGCCACTGCCACTGCCCTCAAGAAATCGCGCCTGCTGTCGCTGGACGAAAAGCGCGTGCTGACCTCCCTGCAACAGGCGCCGGAATTTGCGCTGCAACTGGTCAGCAATCTGACCACGCAAATGCGCCGCAGCGTCGAGAAGCTCCTCGCGGCTGGCAGCGGCTCACTGGTGCCGCGCCTGGGCGGATCGGGATTGAACGCCGAGCAACTGGGCAAATTGCGCCAGAGCCTGGGTGACCCGGTGCCGACCTTGATGAAGCGCGGCGAAACCGTCGTCAGTCAGGGCGCGACCGGGGTGAACATGTACATCGTGATGCGCGGCCGCGTCACCATCGGCATCAACAACAAGCCGATCGAGCAGATCGGCCTCGGCGAGACCTTCGGCGAGGTCGCCCTGCTCGGCTCGACCACGCGCTCGGCCACCGCGATGGCGGAAGACGACGGCGCCTGGTTGCCGGTCAACCGCGACGCGTTCCTGAAGATCGTCGCGTCGCAGCCGGCAGTCGGCGTGGCCCTGCTGCGCTCCATGTGCGAGCGGGTCCAGCACCTCAATTCACAATTGGGTGCCTAAGGAAACACTGCATAAGCCCGTATGTAACCAAAGACGCTGTTGCAACACGCTGAGTCGATTCGGCACTTCGTGCGCGAGTCCGCATTTCAGGGGCTTATTCAGTGTTTTGCCAAGCGCAGCGACCGCCGGCGTCAGCCCGGCAGGAACGCCCCGGCCAGTGCCGCACCGGCCGAATCAAACGGACGCGCCCCTGCCATGTCGGCAATCTTGCCCCAGTTGGCCGCCACCGCTTCGGGCGAGACGTCGGCAAGCACCAGGTGCACGCCCTGACTTTCCATAATCTGCACCCGCGCGAAATAACCGGCGCCGGCAGCCACCACCTCCCCCGAAAAATCGCAGGCCTCTGACGCCAGAAACGCCACGGCTGCGGAAACCCGCTCCGGGGACGCCTCCTTGATCATGGCCGCGAACGGCAGGTCTTCGGTCATGCGCGTCAGCGCTACCGGCGCCACGGTGTTGACCAGGATGTTGTACTTCTTGCCTTCGAGCTTCAACGAGTTCATCAACCCGACGAGGCCGAGCTTGGCGGCACCATAGTTGGTCTGGCCGAAATTGCCATAGAGCCCGGCTGCCGATGTCGTCATCACGATGCGTCCGTAGGCCTGGCCCTGCATGTGGCCGAGCGCCGCCTGGGTGCAGTAGGCCGAACCCATCAGGTGCACCGCCACCACCGAAGCAAAGTCGGCCGGGTCCATCTTGGCAAGCGACTTGTCGCGCAGGATGCCAGCGTTGTTGATCAGCACGTCGATGCGCCCGTAAGTATCGATCGCGGCCTGGATCAAATGTCGCGCGCCTTCGGGGCTGGCGATGTTGTCGTAGTTGGGCGTCGCTTCACCGCCGGCCGCCTTGATCTCGGCCACGACCTTGTCCGCAGCCGCGCTGTCGCCACCGACACCATTGAGCGTACCGCCCAAGTCATTGACCACCACCCTGGCGCCGCGCGCGGCGAGCAAGAGGGCGTGGGCGCGGCCCAGGCCGCCCCCGGCGCCAGTGATGACGGCAACGCGATTGTCAAAACGTATCGGGTTCATGAAAATGCTTTCACAGAAGAATGGCTGAAAACCGTTGGTGGGAGCGCTTCCCGAACCGATGACAGGTACGGGCAGCGCTTACGCGGCGGCACGACTGCCATACAGAGCCTCAATCTCCCCGGCATACTTGCCGGTGATGCTGCTGCGCTTGACCTTCATGGTGGCGGTGACCTCCCCATCATCATGGTCAAGCTCCTTGACCAGCAGATGAAACTTGCGCACATGCTGCACCTGCGGCATGCGCGCGTTGACCGTGTCGATCTCGGCCTGGATCAGTTCGCGCACGCGCGCATGCTCGGCAAGGCTGCGAAAGTGGGTGTAGGCAAGATTGGCTTCTTCGGCCCACTTGCCGACCGTCTCGGGGTCGATCTGCACCAGCGCCGACACGAACGGGCGCTTGTCGGCAACGATGATCGCCTCCTTGATGTAGGCCGAGAATTTGAGCGCGTTCTCGATCTCCGACGGCGTGATGTTCTTGCCGCCTGCCGTGATCATGATGTCCTTCTTGCGGTCAACGATCTTGATTTCATTACCAACCATTTGCGCGACATCGCCGGTGTGCAGCCAGCCTTCGGCATCAATCGCCTCGCGCGTGGCGGCTTCGTTCTTGTAATAGCCCTTGAACACCGTGGGGCCGCGCACCAGCAATTCACCGTCGTCGGCAAGCCTGGCTTCAATGCCGGGAATCGGCTCGCCCACCGTGCCGACCGGCGACGCAGCGCTGCGCTGCACTGCGGCCACGCCGGCGGTCTCGGTCATGCCGTAGCCCTCGCGAATCGCCACACCCAGGACCCGGAAGAAGGTCAGCATTTCCGGCGCAATCGGCGCCGCCCCTGAAATGGCCAGGCGGCATTCACGCAGGCCGATGAAATTGTTCAGCGCGCGCAACACGATCCAGTACCAGATCGAGAATGTCAGTTTTTCCCGTGTAGACCAGGCATCGGGCGGCTTGGCAGCAAACGGCTGCATCGCGGCAAACGCCCGGGCGTACAACTTGCGGCGCACACCACCGGCTTCACGAATCTTGATTTCGATCGAGGCATGCAGTTTTTCCCAGATGCGCGGCACGCCCAGAAACAAGGTCGGCCCGATCTCGCGCAAATCGCTCTGGATGGTGCGCAGGCTTTCGGCGAAGTTGACCACTACCCCGGCCAGAAGGGGCAGATACACCGAGTAGATCTGCTCGGCCACATGGCACAGCGGCAGGTAGGAGACGGTCGAATCGGCCGGGGTGCAGTGGTAGATCGCATCGGTGCCGATTGCCATCGCGTTGATGTTGCCGTAGGAGATCATCGCCGCCTTGGGCCGCCCAGTGGAGCCGGAGGTGAAGATCATCAGCGCGATGTCGTCTTCGCTCTGGCGCGCCAGCCGCTCTTCCACCAGGCGCGGCTGACCGGCTTCGAACGCGGCACCGAGTGCCGAGACTTCTTCGAACGTGAGCAGGTTGTCGACCTTGTAATGGCGCAGGCCCTTGGGGTCGATTACGACCAGGTGGGTCAATTGCGGCAGTCGCTCGCGTACTTCGAGGACCTTGTCGAGCTGCTCCTGGTCCTCGCACACAATGATGCGCGCGTCCGATGCCTGCAGCAGGTATGCCACTTCCGGCGCCGGCGAGGTCGGGTACACGCCCACCGTCACCGCGTTGATCATGCCCACGCCCAGTTGGGTGAACACCCATTCCTTGCGGTTCTCGCTGATGATCGCCACATGGCCCTTGTCGGGCAGGCCAAGCTTGGCGAGCCCCAGGCCGAAGTGGCGCGCACGGCGCTCATAGTCGGCCCAGGTAAAGGGCTCCCAGATGCCGAAATCCTTCTGGCGCAACGCCACTTCACTGGCGCGATGTTCTGCCCAGAAGCGCAGTTTGCTGGGCAACGTCGCGTGCGGATCGGGTTTGCGGAGGGAAGTCATACGGACGTAGGGCTCCCTGTCAGGCCCCGGACCTGCGGGGTCGCACAGAAGCGAGCTCGGGGAATGGTTTGCACAGCAGCGTCGTTTCCATTTGCGGGCCTGATCAGGGAATACTTAGGACAGCCAACGCTTGCGGCGCTTGTAGTGTTTGACATCGCGAAAGCTCGCCAACGCGTCAGACTTCTCGCCGTAACCCAGGTAGAAGCGCTGCACGTCCGGGTCTTTCACCAGCTTGTCGGTCGGCCCGTCGATCACCACCTTGCCGCTTTCCATGATGTAGCCATACTGCGCGATGCCGAACGCGGCCATCGCGTTTTGCTCGACCAGCAGCATCGAGACGCCCTGCTCGCGATTGATGCGCGCGATGATCTCGAAGATCTGTTCCACCACCAGCGGCGCAAGACCCAACGAAGGCTCGTCGAGCAGCATTAGCGAGGGCTTGCCGAGCAGTGCCCGGCCGATGGCCAGCATCTGCTGCTCGCCGCCCGAGAGATAACCGGCGACCTGGCTGCGGCGCTCTTTCAGGCGCGGAAAGTACTCGTAGATCAGCTCGGGTTCGGGCTTGATGTTGCGACCGATCAGGGCGCTGCCGGCGGCGATCAGGTTTTCATCCACGGTGAGGTCTTCGAACACATGCCGCCCCTCGCGCACATGGCCGATGCCGCGCCGCGCCAGCAAGTGCGGCGCCACATCATTGATGCGTTCGCCCTGGTAGTGAATCTGCCCGCCGCGAATCGCGCCCACCTCCATCGGCAGCAGACCGGAGATCGCCTTGAGCGTGGTGGTTTTGCCGGCGCCGTTCGAACCGAGCAGGGCAACGATCTGCCCGGTCGGCACGGTGAGCGACAACCCGCGCAGCACCTGCACGGTGTGGTGGTACACCACCTCGATATTTTCAACCGCCAGCGCCGCTGGGCCGGCGGTCCTTGCTTCACTCACGGCGATCGATTGGTCAGGCGGTTTTGATCCAGCCGCTGGCCGGTTCCATCAGCTTGCTCTTGGCGTCGTAGGCGTAGATGCGCCCGGAGCCGATCTGGTGCCCCTTGAGCGATACCAGGAGGCCCGTGAGGCCGCCCGTATCCCAATCATTGATCGACTCCAGCGCCGCCTTCATGTTGGGCCCGGTGAGCGCCTTATTGGCCTTGAGGCAGCGCTCGATCACTTCGGAGAAGATCATCCCGACCAGCCAGCCGTTGGTATAAAAGGTCGGCACATACTGCATTTGCGGCCGCGCCTTGGCGGTGTAGTCCTTGATGATCTGCATGGTCGGCGCGTCTTTGGTGTCGTAGCTGTAGCGGTACGGCAGGACGCCCATCCAGCCTTCGGCGGCGGCGCCCATCGCATCGACCGTGGTCTTGTCCATGCTCCAGATCGTGCCCATCGGCGTGGTGTTCATGCCCGCTTCGCGCATCTGCTTGATGAACTCGGGAATCGGCGCCAGCACGTAGCCGTGGAAAATCACGAAGTCAGGCTTGGCACGGCGCAGTTTGGCCACTTCGGACGACACGTCGACTGCGCCAGGTTTGGTGACGATCTCCATCACCACCGGGATGCCGAGTTTCTGTGCCGTTGCCTTGGCTGCGGAAATCGGGTCGCGCCCGAATTCGGTGTCGCTGTAGACAAACGCCACTGCGGGTTTGTTGGCGCCCTTCGAGGTACGCGCAATGTACTGCAGCAGTATCTCGCACATGGCGGCATAGGTCGGGCCGGCCATGAAGTAATAGGGCACATTCTTCGGGTCGGCGAGGTCGGACGAAAACGACGGGCTGCAGGTCAATACCGAGCCCATCTGGCTCACTTCCTTGGCCGAGGCCTTGGCCCACGCGGTCGAATCGCCGTAGAACACCGGCGGCTTGTGTGCGCCCATGATTTTCTTGAACACGCTCATGGCCTGGTCCATCTTGTAACCGGAGTCCTCGCCGATGTATTTGATCTTGCGACCGGCAATCCCGCCCTTGGTATTGCGCCACTCGCAGTAATCACCCAAGCCCTGGTGCAGGCCGACGCCGGCAAAGGCAAACACGCCGGTAATCGGCGGGGCTGCCCCGAATACGATCTCGCCTGACTGGGCGAGCGCCGCCTGGAGCGGCAACCCTGCCGTGGCCAGGCCGGTCGCGCCGGCGGAAGCGCCGAGAATGCGGCGACGCAGCGGATTGGGTTGGGAATCGTTCATGGTTTGTCTCCTACGTTATGTTTTGGGTTGAAACGGTCCGGAAAAGAGTCTACGCCAGTCTAGGCACGAAACGGCCACAGGTGGAAAAAGCGTCGCACGCGGCGCCAGATTTCCACCAGCCCGTGCGGCTCGAACACCAGGAAGCCAACGATCAGGAGGCCGAACACAATCTCCTGCATCGGTGACAGCACCTCGACGGCGCGCGGCGCCCACTGGGCGATGAACGACACCACCGCGCGCAGCAGCTCCGGGACTAGCGTCATGAATACCGCACCCAGGATGGTACCGAGCATGGTGCCGAGCCCGCCGACGATGACCGCCGCCAGATAGAAGATCGACAGGGTCAGCGTGAAATATTCGGGCGTCATGGCGCGATAGAAGTAGCCCAGCAGCGCGCCGGCCACACCGGCGTAGAAACTGCCGATGGCAAACGCCAGCAGCTTGTAGCGAAACAGGTTGATGCCCAGCACTTCGGCAGAAATGTCCTTGTCGCGAATCGCAATGAAGGCGCGGCCGATGCGGGTGCGAAACAGGTTGCGCGCACCGACCAGCAGCAGCACCGCGAAGAACGCAATCACGTAATACATGCGAAAGTCGTTGTTGAGCTCAATGCCGAACAACTCTGCGTTGGGCACATTCACACCGCGTACCCCGCCGGTCACCGACTCCCATTCGCGGAACACGAACACCAGGATGAACTGCATCGCCAGGGTCGCCACCGCCAGATACAAGCCCTTGATGCGCAGGCTCGGGATACCCACCACCAGGCCAAGAAGCGCTGCCACCAAGCCTCCCAGCGGGATCGTCAAATAAAACGGCAGGCCGCGCTGACCCAGCCAGGCCGCCGTGTAGCAGCCCACACCCATGAACGCGGCATGGCCCAGCGAGATCAGGCCGGTGTAACCGGTCATGATGTTCAGGCCCGCCGCGCCGATCACGTGGATGCCGAGCACGCAGGCGAGACCCACGATGTAGCCGTTGGCGGTGAAGGGAAACAACAACAGCGCAATGAACAGCGCGGCCAGCCAGAGACGCGAGGTCGGCGTCTGCCAGATTGCCTCGTCATGCGCATAGCTTTGGTGGAAGTCGCGGATTCTCATTGCCGTATTTTTCGCGCGAGCCTCAGAGCCGCTCGATTTGCCGCGTACCGAACAAACCGTAGGGCTTGACCAGCAGGATCAGCAGCACCGTCACATACGGCACGATATCGCGCACCTTGCCGCCGAGGTAGCCGGCGGTGAGGCTCTCGATCACGCCGATGATCAGGCCGGCCACGATGGCGCCCGCGATGCTGTC
Organism: Burkholderiales bacterium; assembly: GCA_947473125.1. Classification (GTDB taxonomy): domain Bacteria; phylum Pseudomonadota; class Gammaproteobacteria; order Burkholderiales; family JAEUOS01; genus CANJDH01. The sequence continues at coordinate 6,360 of CANJDH010000009.1, read as the reverse complement.
GAGCCCGCCCAGGATGATCACCGCCAGCACGCCGAGCGCGGCGCCGCCCAGGGCCGGCGACAGGCTGGTCATCGAACCGACCACAATGCCCGCTACCGCTCCGACCACGCCGGCGAACATCCAGGTAAGGCGCTGGGTGCGGCGCACGTCGATGCCGAGCACATACGCGGTCATCGGGTCACTCGCGGCGGCACGCATTGCGATGCCGGTGCGTGAATACCGAAAGTACAAGGTAAACGCCGTGATGATCAGCGCCGCCAGAATGAAACTCCAGACCACCTGGCCGGGAATCAGGATCTCGCCAAACGTGAATGCCTTGCGCGGCAGGAGTGGCGGCATCTCGTAATTGTTGCCGCCCCACACCGCATCGACGACCCCGTGCAAGGCGCTCGCCAATCCGATGGTCGCCATCAGGATCGAGATCACCGGCTGGCCCGCCAGCGGCCGCAGGATGGCGCGTTCGATCAGTGCAGCGACGGCCGCCACCGCGGCCAGCGTCAGCGCCAGGGAGAGCCACATCGGCAACTTCCACATCACATGGCTGGTGTAGAAAAAATAGGCGCCGAGCATCATGAACTCGCCCATGGCGAAATTGATCACGCCGGTGCCCTTGTAGATCAACACGAAGCCGAGCGCGATCAGCGCCAGCAGGCCGCCCGAGAACACCCCGATCAGCGCAAACTCCGCCAGAGCGATCCAGTCAAACGGCGCGTTCACGTCGCGGCTTCCTCGGTCAACGTCGGCACGACCTTGTCATGGCCGCCGCCCAGGTAGGCACGGATCACTTCCGGGTTGGCGCGCACATCGTGCGGCGTGCCGCTGCCGATCACCTCGCCGAAATTGAGCACCACCACCTTGCTCGATATGTCCATCACCATGCCCATGTCGTGCTCGATCAGCAGCACCGTGATGCCGCGCTCCTCCTGGATGTCGAGGATGAAGCGCGCCATGTCTTCGGTCTCTTCGCGGTTCATGCCGGCCACCGGCTCGTCGAGCATCAGGATTTTCGGCTGCATCGCCAGCGCCCGCGCCAGCTCCACGCGCTTTTGCAGGCCGTAGGCCAGGCCCGAAATCGGCTGGTTGCGGATGTGGTCGATCTCCAGAAAGTCGATCACGTCGCGCTCGATCTCGCTGCGCAACTGCATTTCTTCGCGACGCGCGCTACCCAGATACCACATGGCCGACAACGCATTCGATTTGAGGCGCCCGTGGCCGCCCAGCTTGATGTTGTCGAGCACCGTCATGCCGCGGAACAGCGCGACGTTCTGGAACGTGCGCGCCAGGCCGATTTCGGCGCGGCGGTGCGCGGCAACCCGGGAAATGTCGGCGCCTTCAAACACCACGCGCCCGCTATCGGGCTTGTAGAAGCCCGAGATCGAATTGAACAGGCTGGTCTTGCCGGCGCCGTTGGGACCGATGATGGCGGTGATCTCGCCCTTGCTGGCCGTGAACGAGACGTCGTTCAGCGCACGGATGCCGCCGAACGAAAGGCTCAAGTTGTCGACCTGCAGGATGTCTGTCACGCGTCGCTTTTGTTAACCAAACAGTCGTTTGCTAAAGCGCAAAGTGCGCACTATACTGGAACGCCATCTTACGTTCAAATTCGCGAGAACCCCGATGCTATTTTCAGACGTCATCCTCGCCGCCGGCGCACGCACGCCGTTCGGTGACTTCGGCAAATCCCTGAAGGATGTTCCCCTCGCCGCCCTCGGCGCCCACGTCGTCAAGGCGTCGTTGCAGCGGGCCGGCATCACCGCCTCGGCGGTAGACCACCTGGTATTCGGCAACACCGCCCCGGTGGACCATGACGGGCTGTTTGTGAGCCGCAAGATTGCGCTTGACGCCGGCCTGCCGGTCGAGAGTGCGGCCCTCGGCGTGGTACGCGCCTGCGGCACCGGCTCGCAAGCCATCCTCAGCGCGGCGCAGCAAATCCTCACCGGCCACAGCAGCGTAGCCGTAGCCGCCGGCGGCGAGAACTACAGCCGCGTACCTTATCTGGTGCACGAGATGCGCTGGGGCGCCGGGCGCGGCCCCGCCACCATGGTCGACGGCCTCGACTACATCTATCGCTGCCCGTTCTCGCGCGAGCTGATGGGCGACACCGCCGAGAACCTCGCCGCGCTACACGACTACCAGCGCGAAGCCATGGACGACTGGGGCTACATGAGCCAGATGCGCGCCAAGGCCGGCATCGAATCGGGCTTCCTGGCGCGCCAGATTGCGCCGCTTGACGTGCCGGACAAGAAAGGCACGCGGCGTTTCGACACCGACGAGTTTCCGCGCCCCACTATCACCCGTGAGAAGCTCGCCACCTTGAAGCCCGCGTTCCGCAAGGATGGCAAGGGCCAAGTGACGGCCGGCAATTCCAGCGGCGTCACCGACGGTGCCGCCGCCATTGTGGTGGCATCCCGCAGTGAAGCCGAGCACCTAGGCATCGCGCCCGAAGCGCGCCTGATCGACTATGCGGTCGCCGGTGTGCCGCCAGAAATCATGGGGGCCGGGCCGGTGCCGGCGATTGCCAAACTGCTCGAACGCGTCAAGCTCAAGGTGTCGGATATCGACTACTTCGAAATCAACGAAGCGTTTGCCGTGGTCAACCTGCATGCGGAGAAACAACTCGGCATTCCGCGCGCCATCACCAACCTGTACGGCGGCGGCATCTCGATCGGCCACCCGCCCGGCGCCACCGGCATTCGCATGACGATGACGGCCATGCACCACCTGGCCGATACCAAAGGCCGCTACGCCATCATCAGCATGTGCCTGGGGTCAGGCATGGGCATGGCGACACTGATCGAGAATTTACAGCGCTAGGCGCCGGGGATATGCCCTGAAACCGCTGGTGGTAGCGATTCCCCGGCCATTCGCCCTGCATGCGGCAAACACGCAACAGGCAACAGTTGCGTATCGGTCGACACTCGCCGACAATCGACTTCCCCATATCGAATTGCCACGCCACAGTCCATGCCCCATCCTTTTACCGGCCGCCGTGAAGACCGGCGCCTGATCACCGGCCAGGGGCGCTATACCGCTGACCTCCACCGCCCCGGCCAGCTCCACGCCGCGTTCCTGCGCGCCGACCGCGCCAGCGCCCTGATCCGCTCGATCGATACCGGCGCCGCCAAACAGTCACCCGGCGTGGTCGCGGTGTATACCGGCGCCGACCTCGCCAGTACGCCCTTCAAGACCCCCGCCACGCTGGTGAGCTACCCGGGGCACGGCGGCATGGCGGTGCAGGTGCCGATGCACCTGCCGCTGGCGCGCGGCCGCGTGTGTTTTCTGGGCGAGGAAGTCGCCATCGTCATCGCCAAATCGGCGCTGGCGGCACAAGATGCGGTCGCGCTGATCGAAATCGACTATGACGACCAGCCGGTGATCGCCCACCCGGAAGATGCGATTGCAGCGGACGCGCCACGAGTGCATGATTCGGTGCCGGGCAACCTTGCGTTCGATTATGAGTATGGCAATGAAACGGCAACGACGACAGCGTTCGCCGCCGCGGAGCACGTGGTCAAGCTCGATCTGGTGAGCCAGCGCGTGGCGCCGTGCCCGATGGAACCGCGCACCTGCCTGGTGGAATACGACGCCGCCGAACAGCGCTTTGACATCCACGTGCCCAACCAGGGGCAAACCACGGTACGCGCCGGCCTGTGCCACATGATGGGCCTCAACCCCGCGCAGGTGCGCGTGCATGCACAGGATGTGGGTGGCGGCTTCGGCGCGCGCTCGGCCCCGTATCAGGAATACCCGATCCTGATGTGGGCGGCGCGCGAATTGAGGGCCACCATCAAGTGGGTGGGCTCGCGCGAAGAGCAGCTGATGACCGAGGCGCACGGCCGCGCCATCAGCATCAAAGCTGAACTTGCGCTCGACCGCGACGGCACCTTCCGCGCCTTTCGCATGCACTGGCTGTGCGACATGGGCGCCTACCTCACGCCGGCCGGCCCGTTGATCAACACCTTGAACGGCAGCCTCACCATCGGCGGCGCCTATGCGGCCGCCGCCGGTTACGGGCGCCATCGCTGCGTGCTCACCAACACCTGCCCGACCACCGCATATCGCGGTGCCGGCCGGCCCGACATGGCCTACGCCGTCGAACGCCTGGTCGATGAGGCGGCGCAACAACTCGGGCTCGACCGGCTGGCGATCCGTCGCAAGAACGCGATCGCGCGCGCGGCCATGCCCTACAAGAATGCGGCAGGCGCCACCTACGATTCGGCCGATTTTGCCGGCCTGCTCGACAAGGCCGAAGCTGCCGCAGACTGGGGAGGCTTCGCGGCACGCAAGGCACAGTCGCAAGCCATCGGCAAGCTGCGCGGCCTAGGCATGGCGATGTTTCTTGAACCCTCCGGTGGCGGCGGCGTTCCCAAAGACCAGGTGGCGCTGCGCTTTGGCAGCCAGGGCGAGCTGGTGCTGCACGCGGTCACGCAGAATCACGGCCAGGGCCACGAAACGGTGTTCCCGGAGTTTGTCGCGCGCCTGCTCGGCATCGAGGCCCTGGCCGTCGAACTGCGCACCGACGACGCGTTTTCTGCCACCCTCACCGGCAACGCCGTGACCGGCTCACGCACCACGCAGCAGCTCGGCAGCGCGCTGCAGCTGGGCGCGCTTGAGGTGATTCGCAAGGCAACCCTGCTAGCTGCCGAGCATCTCGAAGCCGCCCCCGACGACATCGTGTTCAGCGACGGTGAATTTCGCGTACACGGCACCGACCTGGCGGTGTCGATGGGCGTGTTGATCCACAAGTTTCGCGACGCGCCGGTGCACCCTCTCAACAGCGAAGCCGAAGTGCCGCTCACCCGCGCCTTCCCCAGCGGCGTACATGTGGCGGAAGTCGAGATTGACCCCGATACCGGCAGCACGACCATTTGCCGCTACGTGGCGGTCGACGATTGCGGCACCATCCTCAACCATACCCTGGTCGAGGGTCAGATTCACGGCGGCGTCACGCAAGGCGCCGGCCAGGTGTTCGGCGAGCACTGCGTCTACGACCGCGACAGCGCGCAACTGCTCACCGGCAGCTTCATGGACTACACCATGCCGCGTGCCGGCCTGGTGCCGCCGATCGTGGCGCTGGAGCATGCGGTGTCGAGCCCGACCAATCCGCTCGGCGCCAAGGGCACCGGCGAGGCCGGCACCACCGGTGCCCTGCCGACGCTAATGAACGCGATGGTCGATGCGCTGCGCCACCGCGGCATCCATCACCTGGACATGCCGGCCACGCCGGCGCGGGTGTGGCAGGCGCTGCGGGCCGCCGCATGATGCCGGCGGTCGTGCGAATCCTGGCCGCGCTGCTGGCCGGATACATCACCATAGGCGGCGCCTGCGCGCAAGGGTCGGCGCCGGCCGTGACGGCCGACGTGACACCGCACATCGGCCAGGTCAGCAAGGATTCAGTGTGGGTGCCGACGCCCGAGCGCCTGATCCGGCGCATGCTGCAACTGGCCGACACCACGCGCGACGACGTGGTGATGGACCTGGGTTCGGGCGACGGCCGCGTACCGATCTACGCCGCGCGCCACTTCGGCAGCCGCGCCGTCGGCGTGGAGCTCGAAGCCAACCTGGTGCGCCTGTCGCTGGACAAAGCCCGGGCACAGGGCGTCGCGCACCTGACGCGATTCATCGAACAAGACCTGTTTGAAGTGGACCTCACACAAGCGAGCGTGATCACGCTGTACCTGAGCCCCGGCGCCATGGTGAAGCTCAAACCGCGCCTGCTGGCCCTGAAGCCCGGCACGCGCATCGTGTCGCACCAGTTCACCCTGGAAGACTGGGAGCCGGACGAAACCGTGCGCGTCGAGGGGCGCACCGGCATGCTCTGGCTGGTGCCGTCAGACGTGCGCGGCAACTGGGCCCTGTCCATGCCGGGTGATGCGCTGCGCATCGGCATCGAGCAACAGCACCAGGCCCTCAGAACCAGCGGCACGCGTGCGGGCCAAACCGCCAACGTGATCGGTGCGCGCCTGCGCGGCACCGAGATCAGCTTTACCGCGTTTGACCGCAACGGCCATTCACGCCAGTTTCACGGCCGCGTCGAAGGTGCGCGCATGAGCGGCGAATCGTTCAGTGAAGGCGGCGGCGCCTTGCCCTGGAGCGCCACGCGCGAGTGAGTCGCAGCCGCGCGCCGGTCAGCGCTTCGGCGCCTTCGCAAACAGAGGGCCGAATTGCGGATCGTTGGGGTTGTCGGACACGTAGCGTTGTTGGCGCGATTCGGCGATCAATTCAGGATCGATCAGCGTCGATGCCGCGGCGGCTTCCTCGGTCATGTGGTGCCGGGTTTCGATGCGCTGGCCGGTTTCCGGGTCCGTATGGCGATAACGATGCTTGATCAACAGTTTCACTCAACTGCCCCACTGCGGG
>CANJDH010000008.1 GCA_947473125.1 Burkholderiales bacterium | reverse complement strand
AGGAAGAAGACCGCGGCGATACGGTCTTCAGCGATGCGCGCGCCGATCTGCTGATCGCCACCCAGCGGGCCGGAGAGCATGGTTTCGATCTCCAGCCCCAATTCATCGCGCAACAATTTGCCGGTAGCCGCAGTGGCGATCAAGGGAAAACGCGCCAGCACCGCGCGATGGGTACGTGCGAAGTCGAGCATCGCAGCCTTTTGTTTGTCGTGCGCGATCAGCGCGACGGCTTTGGCCTGCGTTGGTACGGTGGCGGGCGCCGCGATGGGTGCGCTCACAGACCGGCCTTGATCCACGCCAACCCATCACCGGTCTTAGCCCTGGGCCGATACTCGCCCGAGACCCAGCCGTCGTAGCCCATCTCGTCGATCAGCTTGAACAGGTAAGGATGGTTGATCTCGCCGCTGTCGGGCTCGTTGCGGTCCGGCACACCGGCGATCTGGATGTGGCCGACGCCCTTGAAATGCTGCTTGAATTTCATCGCGAGGTCGCCTTCGACGATTTGGCGGTGATAAAAGCAAGAGGGATTGCCATTGCGCCTTTCGTGTTGGCGAATTCGATTCATACTGGCCCGAGAGTCTGGAGGGAGTCTGGAGGCGCAGTCATCGTATTCTAGCGCGGTGTAAATGCCTCCGCCGTGATCAGCCAGGGCTTGCCCTGCCGCACCAGACGCGGCGCCATGACGCTCCTGTCGGCATGGTTGTCCGAGCGAAACCCCTGGTTGAACGACACTCTCGCGCCATCCGCACCGATCGCCATCTTGATGTCACTGAGCCCGACACTGCGTGGTCTCGGCATGCCTATGATGCGCCGGAGCTCGCGCTCCCATTCGGCCCGCGTCTGGCGCAGGGTTATGGTGATCATGCCAGGCGCGACGCAGGTCGTGTCGACCTGTGCCACACCCTGCGCATCAACGGCACGGATCAGCATGCCGGTTTCCGCGGCCGACGCTTGCGGTTGTCGGGCGGTTGTCGGGCGGTTGTCGGGCGGTTGTCGGGCTTGACTGGAACTCACCGCATCCCTACACTGCCTCTCATGGTGAATCGACATAGCAGAAATTTTCGTCAAGGACCACCCCGGCGACCGTTCCGCGTCGAATCGGCCCCGCAAGCTTGGGATGTGCTCGAACTCACTGACGACCTGGGTTCCTGCGTGGATGCAAATCAGATTGCGCGCCGGCCGGCGAGTCAAAAGCGCAATGCCGGAGGCCTTCTCGCCACGCGCAGGGATCGCGCTGTCAGGGCGCGGCGACCCGCCCTGAAACGGGATACCTGCCACCGATGAGTGAATCGACAGCCGCGTCAGAAGTGGGCCGTGACGTGGTGGTGGTCGGTGCCGGGATCATCGGCGCCATGACGGCGCTGCACTTGCAGCGGCTCGGCAGGCAGGTGCTTCTGGTCGACCGGGACGAGCCCGGGCGCGGCTGCTCCTACGGCAACGGTGGCGCGATCAGCCCGGACCTGTGCGTGCCGATTTCGCTGCCGGGCATGCTCAAGCGGGTGCCTGGCTGGTTTCGCGATCCGCTCGGCCCGCTGGTGGTGCGCTGGCAGACCCTGCCCGCGTCATTGCCCTGGTTGATCCGCTGGGTAAGAGCCGGTCGCATGGACCGCGTGCTGCAGCTCGCCGAGGCACTGCGCGCGCTGCATGGACCAAGCCTTGCGCGCTACGAGCGCCTGCTCGCCGCGGACGCCTCCCTGATCGAGCGCACCGGGCAACTCTACGTCTGGCGCAGCAACGCGGCGGGTCCTACCGAGGCGCTGGCGCGCGAGCTGCGCGAGCGCAACGGCGTCGAGACGCGGGCCCTCGATGCGGCAGCGATCCGTGCCATGGACCCTGCGTTGGCGCCAGGTTTTACGCGCGGCCTGTTCTTTCCGGACAACGGCCATACCGTCAACCCGCTGCGGCTGGTCGAGACGCTGGTCAAGCATTTTGTCGCAGCCGGCGGTAGCGTACGACGCGACAAGCTGCAAGCCTTCGAGCGCGCCGACGGTCGCGTGCGCCGCCTGGTGATGGAGTCGGGCGCGCACCTCGATCCGGCGTCAGTGGTATTGGCGGCCGGCATGGACGGCAAGGCCCTGGCGCGTCACCTCGGCGACCGCGTTCCGCTGCAAGCCGAGCGCGGCTACCATGTCATGCTGCCCAATCCGGGTGTGCGGCCCGCAGTCAAGATCAGCAACCGCGACCACATGTTCGGCATGACGCCAATGGAACACGGCGTGCGCATCTCCGGCACGGTCGAGATCACCACGCCGGATGCGCCAGTCAACGAGCAGCGTGCCTGGGGCCTGCTCGAACTCGCGCAGCGCATGTATCCGCAGCTCAACGGTGAGGGGGCGACGATCTGGATGGGATGCCGGCCCTCGACGCCCGACAGCTTGCCGATCATCGGTGTCGCCCGGCAGGCCGCAAACGTCGTGTACGCCTTCGGGCATGGGCATTCCGGGCTGACCGGCGCACCCATGACCGCCGAACTCGTCGCACATTGGCTTGGCCTGGCCGTGGCGCCGGTCGATGCCGCGCCCTACCGGCCCGATCGATTCTGAACGCCACAGACTGCGCCGGGAACCCCTTTATGAACGGGAGAGTGTTTGCATGAGCAAAAGCGCATCAATGGTGCAAGCGGCGCCAGGCGAGCATGCGTCGCCCGTCGCGGACACGCGCGGCTTCGCCATCGGCGTCGATACCGGCGGAACGCACACGGATCTGGTGCTGGCCGGTGATGGCCGCCTGCTGACACTCAAGGTGCCCAGCACCACCGACGACCTCACGCGCGGCATCATCGACGGCGTCGAGCGTCTGGCTGCCATGGCCGGCATCCCGCTGGCGGCGGTCGACCGCTTCGTCTACGCCAGCACCTTCGTCACCAATTTGTTCATTGAGGGCAGGCAGGCGCCGGTCGGGTTGATCACGACCGAGGGGTTTCGCGATGTCCTGGAGATCGGGCGCGCCTCGCGCAAGCCTGATGTCTACGACATTCACTGGCGTCCCGCGCCGCCCCTGGTGCCGCGGCACCTGCGCTTTGGGGTACGCGAGCGCACCAGCCATCGCGGCGAGGTCCTCACCGGGCTGGACGAGGCCGGTGTGCGTGCGGCGCTGCAAGCGCTGGTCGGTGCCGGCGTCGGCAGCGTGGCGGTGTGCCTCCTGCATGCCTATGCCAATCCGGCGCACGAGCAGCGCATTGCCGCGATCGCCGCCGAGGTCTGCCCGCAGCTTGACATCTCGCTATCGTCGGATGTGGTGCGCGAGTTTCGCGAGTACGAGCGCAGCAGCACCACCTGCGTCAACGCGTTCATCAAGCGCCCGATCGCGCGTCACCTCGCGACGCTCGCAGCGGCCTTGCGCGAGCGCGGCATCGGGGCCACACCGGCGATGATGCAGGGCAATGGCGGCATCTGCCGCTTCGCGAGCGCAGCGGCGGCGCCGGTAGCAGTCACGCACTCCGGCGTGATGGGCGGCATCGTCGGTGCGGCAGCGCTGGCCGTGCGCAGCGGGCTGCGCAACATCATCACCCTCGACATGGGCGGCACCAGCGCGGACGTGTCGCTGGTCGCCGATGGCAACCCGACGCTGGCGCACCGCAGTTCGATCGGGCCCTACCCGCTGCTCGCACCGACCCTCGACATGATCACGATTGGCGCCGGCGGCGGTTCCATTGCCGTGATCGACGGCGGCACTGCGCTGCGCGTCGGACCGCAGAGCGCCGGCTCCAATCCCGGCCCGGCGTGCTACGCGCAGGGCGGCAGCGCCGCGACGGTGACCGATGCCAACCTCGTGGCCGGGCGCCTCAACGGCGACTTTTTCCTCAACGGCACGCGCAAGCTTGACGCCTCGCTGGCGCGAGCGGCCGTGGCCGCCATCGCCACGCCGCTGGGCCTGACTCTGGAGCAGGCGGCCCTGGGCATCATTGCGATTGCCGAGGCCCACATGGCCAACGCGATCCGCCTGGTGTCGGTCGAGCGCGGCCTCGACCCGCGCGATTTCACCCTGGTGGCCTTTGGCGGCGCCGGCGCGCTGCACGCGGCGCGCCTCGCCGAGGCCCTGTCGATTCGCGCCATTCTGATCCCGCCGGCACCCGGCAACCTGTCGGCGATGGGCCTGCTGTGCGCGGACACGCGCCACGACCATGCCCGCACGGTGTTCGCACGGCTCACCCCCGCGCTCGCCGCCACCCTGCACAGCACCATCGCGGACCTCGAGGCCGAGGCCGGGCGTTCCCTGGCGGCAGACGGTGTCGCCGTCGCCGACCGGCGTTTCGCGACGGCCGTAGACCTGCGCTACGAAGGTCAGAACTACGAACTCACCCTGCCCCTCGCGCGCGCCGAGATCGAGGCGGCGGCGCGCGCCGGGTTCGATGCGCTGGTGGCGCGCTTTGATGCCGCGCACCTGCGCGTCTACGGCTACCGGCTCGAAGGCCGTGCGATCCAGCTGGTCAATGTGCGGGTCACGGCGACGGGCACGACACCGCATGCCCAGTGGCTGGCGGTGCCGGCGGCGGGCGATGGTGCCGTGCGTGCCCAGCCGCACTCGCGCAGGCCGGTGTTGATCGAGGCCGGCCGCGCGCAACAAGTGGATGTGTTCCGCCACAGCGCACTGCTCGCCGGGCAGCGCTTCGCAGCACCGGCAATCGTGGAATATGCGGGCGGTACGCTTTTCGTGCCGCCTGGCTGGCAGGGCGAGGTCGACGGCTGGGGCAATATTCTGCTCTCGCCCGATGTCAGCACCGCGGCCATCACCGACAACGCGGCCGCCGCGTACTCGGAGAACGAACCCAAGGGAGTTGTCGCATGAAGCAGCCCGTCGATCCGGTCACGCTCGAAATCGTCCGCAATGGGCTCAAGGCGGTTGCCCAACGCATCACGCGCCGCATGATCCGCTCGGCCAACTCGTTCATCGTCAAGGAAATGGAAGACTGTTCCGCCTCGATCCTCGATGTGAACGGCCAGTTGCTGGCCGAGGAAGCCGGCCCACCGATCCAGCTCAATACGGTCGGCATCTGCCTCAAGACGGTGCTCGAGCAGTACTTTCCGCCCGACGCCTGGGCGCCCGGCGACGTCGTGATCACCAACGACCCCTACGCCGGCGGCGAGTCGATGGCGGCCACGCACACCAACGACTACCTCGCCTTCCATCCGATCTTCCATGAAGGCCGGCTGGTGGCGTTTTCCGGGCTGATGGTGCATCACTTCGACATCGGCGGCATGAACATGGGCACGCGCGGCTGGGGCGTCGAGATCTACCAGGAGGGATTGCGCATCCCGCCGCTGAAGATTGTGGAAGGCGGCGTGCTCGACCGCAAGCTGCTTGAAGTGATCCTCACCAACACCCGCACCCGCGAAATGCTCGAGAACGATCTCACGTCGCAGATCGCCAGCGTGCAGGTGGCGGGCCAGGACGTCACCGACCTGTTCCGCAAGTATGGCGCCGCGACCATGCATGCCTGCTTTACCGAATTGATTGACTACGCCGAGCGCCGCACCCGCGAGGAGATCGCAAAAATTCCCGACGGCACCTGGCGGCACGAAGAGCCGATCCTCGACGACGGCGCCAAGGGTGGCCCGTACTGGTTGCGCCTCGCGCTGACCAAGCAGGGCAGCGACATCGTCCTCGACTTCACCGGCACCGACGCGCAAGTGGCCGGCCCGGTCAACAGCCCGCTCGCCACCACGCTCGCCGCTGTCTACTACGTGCTGCGCTGCGTGACCGACGCATCGATCCCGGCCAGCGAGGGCTGCAAGAAGCCGGTGCGCGTGATCGCGCCACCCGGCACCCTGGTCAACGCGCGCTCTCCGGCCGCCGTGTATCAGCGCATGATCGTGTGCCACACCATCGTTGACCTGGTGATGGGCGCGCTGGCGCAGGCGATTCCCGAACGCGTGATGGCCGATTCCTGCGGCTGCCTCTACAACTACACTATCGTGATGGACCCGGACAGCGGGCGGCGCACGGTGTTCGGCGAGGTGGTGCCCGGCGGCATTGGTGCGACCAGCCGCGCCGACGGCATCAACGTCGTGGCCTGCCATGTCACCAACTGCCACATTCCGCCGATCGAGGCGATGGAGATGGAATCCCCGGTGCGCTACCTGCGACGCGAGTTCCGCAGCGATTCCGCGGGGGCGGGCCGCTTCCGTGGCGGCGTCGGTCAGGTGCTCAGCTATCGCATCCTGGGCAAAGACCCGGGCTTGCAGCACACGTCGCAGAAATCGGTCTCGCGCCCGCAGGGGGTGACCGGTGGCCTCCCCGGTGACGGCGGTCGTTGGGTGATCAACGAGGGCGAGCCTGGCGAGCACACCCTCGAATACGCGATCGGCGACATCGAACCGCTCGAAACCGGCGACACCGTGACCCACTACACGCCCGGTGGCGGCGGTTACGGCGATCCGCTCAGCCGCGACCCCGCTGCGGTCGTCGCGGACGTGCGCTCGGGCATGGTGTCGATCGACCAGGCCGAGCGCCTGTACGGCGTCTCCATCGACCCCAATACGTTGTCGATCCGCGGGTTTCCGGGGCGCCCGGCCGCGGCCGCCTGAATGCGCTTCGATGTCGCAGTTTGATTCGAGCTGTTTTGTGTACGTGTTGATTTGGAGGTTGTGATGAAGTTGATCCCCCCGCTGCTCCCTTCGTTGATCCCATCGATCACCCTGTTGCTGGCCTCTTGCGGGATCGCAGCGCTGGCAGTCGCGCCCGCATCCGCCCAGCCGCGCTACCCGGAGCAAGCGGTGAAGATCGTGGTGCCGTGGGCTCCTGGGGGCTTCACCGACCGGCTCGGACGCATGCTTGCAGACAAGATGACCAAGTCAATGGGGCAGCCGGTGCTGGTCGACAACCGGGCTGGTGCCAGTGGCGCAATCGGGTCGGAGGTGGTGGCGCGCGCGGCGCCGGATGGCTATGTGCTCCTGATCACGACCAGCGATTCCACGGTCAAGCTGATTCAGGATCGCAAGGTCGACCCGATCGGCGATTTCGCCCAGGTCTCGCTGCTGGCCAGCCAGCCCGTCTATCTGGCTGGAGGCGCGGCCAACCCGGCAAAAAATCTTGGCGAATTCATCGCGATGGCGAAGGCCAAACCGGGACAAGTCACCTACGCCTCTTCCGGCGAAGGCAGCGCCGTGCATCTGGCGATGGAGTTGTTTGCGAACGCGGCGCAGATCAAGCTCAACCACATCCCCTATAAAGGCATGGGTCCGGCGCTCACCGATCTGCTCGGCGGCCGTGTCGATGCCGCGCTGCTGAGCCTGCAGGGATCGACAGGGCACTTCGCGACCGGGCGCCTGCGGCCGCTGGCGATCACCTCGACGACACGCTCCCCCCTGATGCCGGATGTACCGACGATTGCCGAGTCGGGTGTGCCGAACTACAAACTCACGCTGTGGTACGGGCTGGCCGCGCCCAAGGGAACGCCACAGGCGGTGGTGGAGGCTCTCAACAAGGCCGCGCGCGAGGCCATCGCCGCACCCGACATGCAGGCTAACCTGAAGGAAGGCGGCACCGATCCGATCGGCAGCTCGCCCGCCGAACTGCTCACCTTCATTAGCTCGGAGGTGGCGACCTGGAAGACGCTGATCAAGTAGGCGACTGCGCGGCGCGTTTGGTCACGCGCCGCTCTTCATCCACGCCAGGCCGTCGCTGGTCTTGCCCTTGGGCCGGTACTCGCCCGAGACCCAGCCGTCGTAGCCCATCTCGTCGATCAGCTTGAACAGATACGGATGGTTGATCTCGCCGATGTCGGGCTCGTTGCGGTCCGGCACGCCGGCAATCTGTATATGCCCGACCCCGGCAAAGTATTGCTTGAACTTCATGGCAAGGTCGCCTTCGACGATCTGGCAGTGGTAGAAGTCCATCTGCACCTTGACCTTGACGCTGCCGACGGCGTCCGCCACGTCCTTGCAAATCGCGTGGGCTTCGTCCTGGCGGTTCAGGAAAAAGCCGGGAATGTCGCGCGTATTGATCGGCTCGATCACCAGGACCAGGTCGCGGCTCCCGATTTGCTGCGCCGCCCAGGTGAGGTTCTTGACGTAGGTGGCGCGGTGCTCGTCGCGCGACTTGCCCGACGCCATGATGCCGGCCATCACATGCATGCGCTGGTTGCCCAGTACCTCCTGGTAGGACAAGGCCTTTTCGATCGAGCGCTTGAAATCGTCCTCGCGCCCCGGCAGGGAGCCGATGCCGCGCTCGCCATTGGCGAGGTCACCGTGCGAGCAGTTGAACAGCACCTGGGTCAGGCCGTTTTTCGTCAGGCGCGCCTTGACTTCGGCGGCGGGATAGTCGTAGACCGACATCGCCTCCACGCCCTTGAAGCCGTCGCGCGCGGCAGCGTCGTAGCGGTCGAGAAAAGCGTGCTCCTGGTACATCATCGAGATATTGGTGGCGAACTTGGGCATGGCTGTTACTTTCACTCAAATCAGAAAAAATAGCGGGGAGGCTACGGCCTGCTGCACGACTTCAGAACAGCTGCCACGGCGCCGGGTCAAACGCGAAGCCGTCGCCGCTCTTGCGCAGGCGGCCGATGCCGGGGAACGGCAGGTGCACGGCGGCAATCGGCGTGCCGTCGGCGGCCACGGTATCGAAAATCGACTTGCGCGTGGCGCGCGCCTTGGCCTGGTCCCAGTCGAACGCCACCGTGATCTCGGGGCGCGGAAACTGCACCGGCGCGACGTGCATGGTGTCGCCGATGGCGAGCAGGCGCGCCGCGCCCGACTGCACCATGTAGCAGCTATGGCCCGGTGTATGGCCGGCAGCGTCGACCGACTTGATGCCCGGGGTCAGCTCTTCGCCGAGATTGAAGGCCTTGAGATTGGCGCCGTAAGCGGCAATCGCGCGCTTGGCCGGCATCCAGCGTCCGCGCTGATTTTCCGGCGCCTTGGCTTCTTCCGCGGCGCTGCCCCAGTAGTCGAGGTCGGCCTTGGCAATGCGCAGGATCGCATTCGGAAACATGCGCCCACCCTCGGGAGTGACGGTGCCATGCAGGTGGTCGCCATGGCAATGGGTGATATAGACCTCGTCAATCTGCTCCGCTGTGACGCCGGCGGCGGCCAGGCATTGCGGCAGGCGGCCGGCCGTGGGGCCGAGCAATTTGGCGCCGCCCGCATCGAGCAGCACCAGCTTGTCGCCGGTATTGACCAGAAAGGTGTTGACCGGCAGGCGCATCGGTGCGGCCGGCCAGCCCCCGGCGAGCAGCAGCGTCTTGACCAGTTCCTGGTCGGCCTGCAGCACGGCGGGCGGAATGTCGATGTAGCCGTCAAGCATGGCAGTGATTTCAAAGCTGCCGAGCTTCATGCGATGCACGCTGATCGCCTGGCTGCCGGCCAGCGGCGCCTTGCCGAACGCAGCGGGGACCAGCGCCGGCAGAATGGTGAGGGATGCGCCGGCAGCCCCGGCAAACACGAAGCCGCGGCGGCTGGCGTTGATGGAACGGTTCATATCTTTCTCCTTGGGGTTGGACTGCGATCAAGTGGGGCCATGCGGGGAATCATGCGGGATGCTTCGCGCGCAGCGCTGTGACCTGCTCTGCCGTGAGCGTGCGGATGCGCTTGCCTTGCAACAACAAAAACAATTTGGCGGTTTCTTCGAGTTCTTCGGTCGCGTCAGCCGCTGCCGAAAGCGACGACCCTGCCACCACCGGGCCGTGGTTGGCCAGCAACAGCGCATGGTGTGTGCCGGCAAAACGGCGTACTGCGTCAGCCAACTGCATGTCGCCCGGCGCGAAGTAAGGCAGCAGCGGCAGGCTACCGATGCGCATCACGTAATAGGCGGTGATCGGCGGCAACACATCATCGGGATCGACGTCGTCGAGTACCGAGACCGCGACCGAGTGGGTCGAGTGCAGGTGGATCACCGCGCCGATGTTGGTGTTGGCACGCTCTTCATACATCGCCAGATGCAGGAAGTTCTCCTTCGATGGTTTGTCGCCGGAAATCAGATTGCCCTGCCAGTCGAGCTTGGAGAGCCGCGCCGGGTCGAGCGTGCCGAGCGACGAACCGGTCGGCGTGAGTAGCCAGCCATCATCGAGCTTGGCGCTGATGTTGCCGGTCGAGCCGTGGGTGAGGCCGCGGTCGAACATGGATTTGGCGAGACGGCAGATTTCCTCGCGCCGAGCGCTTTCTGACAGCATAGGGGATGTCATTCGGGAACGATACCGGAATCCTTGCCGACCCGAACCCACTTGGTGACTTCGCCGGCCACAAAACTGCCGAACTCGGCTGCCGTGCCGCCGCCCGGCTCGGAGCCGGTGGCGCTGAGGCGCTCGCGAAATGCCGGCGTCTTCAAAATGGCATTGATTTCGGTGTTGAGCTTGCTGATCACCGCTTCGGGCGTACCAGCAGGGGCGAACAGGCCGAACCAGACGGTTTGCTCGAACCCGGCCACGCCGGCTTCGGCCATGGTCGGCACATCGGGCAAGGCCGAGACGCGCGCAGGCGTGGTCACGGCAAGCGGCTTGTTGCGCCCACTGCGAATGTGCGGCATCGCCGGCGGCATGTTGGACATCATCAGCGTGACCTGCCCACCCGCCACATCGGTGAGTGCCTGCTGCACATCCTTGTAGGGCACGTGGCGCATCTTGAGCCCGGCGAGCAGGTTCAGATATTCACCCGCCAGGTGCGAGGAAGAACCGATGCCACCTGAAGCAAAGGTAACGGCCTCGCCTTTTTGCCTGGCGTAGGCGATCAGCTCCTTGACGTTCGACACCGGCAATGCCTTGGCGACGCTCAGCAGGCTGGGGGTTTTGGCCACCAGAATCACCGGTGCAAAATCCTTGACCGGGCTGTAGGGCATGGTCTTGTAG
Organism: Burkholderiales bacterium; assembly: GCA_947473125.1. Lineage (GTDB taxonomy): Bacteria > Pseudomonadota > Gammaproteobacteria > Burkholderiales > JAEUOS01 > CANJDH01. The sequence goes on along the minus strand of CANJDH010000008.1, from coordinate 68,311 downwards.
GTGGCCACGTTCATCGCGTGCGAGCCGATGTTGCCCATCACCAGCGTGTAGCCGTCCGCCGGGGATTTCGCGGCGCGATCGCTGCCGATCGAGCCGCCGGCGCCGGCGATGTTCTCTGCGATGAAGGGCTGGCCCAGACGCGTCTGTAACTCTGAGCCAAGGGCGCGCGCCATGATGTCGGGTGCGCTGCCGGCCGCCGACGGCACGATGATCTTTACCTGCTTGGTGGGATATTGGCCGAAAGCGGACAGGGCCGCCAGGCCAAGGACTGCTCCCACCAATGCTTTCATGGCAGCATGCTTTGAAGGATGAGAGTTCATGCGGGTTTCCGGAGGTCAGGGTTGGTCGATTTGCTGCAGGGCCTTGCTGAAAAAGTCGGTGGTGCCGAAGTTGCCGGACTTCAAAGCCAAGGCGATTGGCTTGGCCCCGGTGGAGAGCGTCCACGGCACGCCGGGGTCGATCTGCGGGCCGATGCGCAGGGCGCTTACCTTGAGGGCTTGCACCACGGCGCCCGAGGTCTCGCCACCGGCGGCAACCAGTTTGGTGACGCCACCGGTCTCGACCAGTGCGCGCGCCACCGCAGCAAGCGCCGCTTCAGTGATCTGGCCGGCACGTTCCACGCCGAGCGCCGCCTGCACGCGCTTGACTTCGTCGGGGGCCGCAGTGGCATACACCAGCACGGGACCCTGGGCCACGGCGCTCAACGCGGCGTCGACAATGCGCGCGACTTCACCAGCATCGCTAGCCAGCTTGAGCGTGTCGACGCGAATCGCCGCCTTGCCGGCGTCGATCCAGTGTTTGACCTGGGCGTTGGTGGCGACCGAACACGAGCCCGACACCACCGCGCTGCGCCCGGCGATGCGCGGCAGCTGTGCAGCCGTGGCGGCATGGCCGAGGTGGCCGGCGTCGCGGTGATGCAGGGCGATGCCGAGGCCGACGCCGGAGCCGGCGGTGACCAGCGGCATGTCGGCGCAGGCGCTGCCGATGGATTGGAGGTCGGCATCCGACACCGCATCGACCACGGCGGCGCCGATGCCCTCGGCCTTGAGGGCCGCGAAGCGTTCACGCACGGCGGCCGGACCGCGCGCCACCACGTCGACCTTCACCAGCCCGACCTTGTGGGCGGTCTGCGGCTGCAGTACGCGCACCAGGTTGGCGTCGGTCATCGGCGTGAGCGGGTGGTCCTTCATGCCCGATTCGGAGAGCAGGACATCGCCCACATACAGGTAGCCGCGAAAGATGGTGCGGCCATTCTCGGGAAAGGCCGGGCAGGCGATGGTGAAGTCGGTACCGAGCTTTTGCATCAGCGCGTCCATCACCGGGCCGATGTTGCCCTCGGGGGTCGAGTCGAAGGTTGAGCAATACTTGAAGTAGATCTGCTGCGCGCCATTGGCCTGGAGCCAGGCCAGTGCCGCCAGCGATTGTGTCACCGCGTCGGCCGGGGCGATGGTGCGCGTCTTCAGTGCCACGACTACCGCATCGACATCCGCATCGAGTTTGGCGGTGGGCACATCAATCATCTGCACCGTGCGCATGCCGCCCTTGACCAGCATGTTGGCCAGGTCGGTGGCGCCGGTGAAATCATCGGCGATGCAACCGATCAGCATGTTGCCTCCAAGGCCCTTGGTACAAGCGACTCTTCGGCAGAAGATACCTTGAAAACCGCTCCCACCAAGGGTTTCAAGAAATCTCCCTGATTCATTTTTTGCCCTCCGGCAGCGTGATGCCGGGGAAAATCTTGATCACCGCGGCATCATCTTCCTTCGCGTAACCGGCGCTCGATGCCTGCATGAACATCTGGTGCGCGGTGGCCGAGAGCGGCAGCGGAAACTTGCTGGCGCGCGCCGTATCGAGCACCAGCCCCAGGTCCTTGACGAAAATGTCGACCGCCGAGAGCGGCGTGTAGTCGCCCGAAAGCACATGCGCCATGCGGTTTTCGAACATCCACGAGTTGCCGGCACTGTGGGTGATGACTTCATAGAGATCTGCTGGCGCCACGCCTTCGCGGATGCCGAGAGCCATGGCCTCGGCAGCTGCGGCAATGTGCACGCCGGCGAGCAATTGATTGATGATTTTGACCTTGGAGCCGTTGCCTGCACGGTCGCCGAGCTTGTAGACCTTGGCGGCCACCGTGTTCAGCATGGCTTCGCACTTGGCATACACCGCCGGCTTGCCGGCTGACATCATGGTCATCTCGCCCGAAGCTGCGCGGGCCGCCCCGCCGGATATCGGTGCGTCGAGAAACAACAGGCCCAGCTTTTCGAGGCGCGCTTCGAGGCTCATTGCGAATGCCGGCGGCACGGTGCTGCACATGGCAAACACGCTGCCCGGTTGCATCGCCGCCGCCGCGCCGTCCTTGCCGAACAGAACCGCTTCGGTTTGCTCCGCATTCACGACAACCGAAAACACCACATCACAGGCGGCCGCCACTTCGGCGGGCGAGGCGCAGGCGACGCCGCCGTCGTGCGCAAAGGCATCGGCCGCTTCACGTCGTACGTCGCACGCATGCACGTTGTAACCGCCGCGCCGCAGCGACTTGGCCATGCCCAAGCCCATGGCACCGAGGCCGATCAATCCGACTTTCTGACTCATGTTCACTTCCTTTTCAGGAACGCAGCCAGGCCACGATGTGACGGGCCACTGCGTCCGGGTGTTCGCGCTGCGGGAAGTGCCCGCAGCGCGCTATCAGTTCACGCTGGTAGCGCCCGGTAAAAAAGCCTTCCTTGCCGGCCGACATGGCCGGGCTGTTGACCGGGTCGTCGGCGCCGTGCAGCACCAGCGTGGGGGTGGCGAGCTTCGGCGCTGGGTCAAACTGCGCTTCCAGTGCGGCATACATCGGGTAGGGCGCTGCATTGCCCCAGCGCACCGTGTAGGAGTGCAACACGATATCGGCCCAATCGGGGTGGTTGAACGATGCTGCGGTGGCGTTGAATTCGTCATCCGTCGGTTTCCAGAACGGCAGCCAGATGTCCCAGATGTGGCGCGTGAAGGCATGGCGGTCATTGCGCACGATGTCGCGACCACGCTCGGTCGCCATCATCCAGTGATACCAGTAGTTCTGGACTTGCACGTAGCTCAGTTTCTGGGTCGGGCTGTTGGTGCCGTAGCCCACCGACAGCGCCACGCAATGGGTGATGCGCGCGGCATCCAAGCTCGACGCAATGTAGGCAGCGCGTGCGCCCCAGTCGTGGCCGACCACGGCGTAGCGTTCCAGCTTGAGCGCCGCGGCGAATTCGACCAGGTCTTGCCCCAGCGCCACCAACTGCCCGGAACGCGGCGTAGCCGCATCGAGAAAGCGTGTCGGCCCGCAGCCGCGCAAGTAAGGGGTGATGACGCGAAAGCCCGCCTCTACCAGGTCCGCCGCTACGCGATTCCAGGTGAGCGCGTCATCCGGCCAGCCGTGAACCAGGATCACCGGGAAGCCGGCCGGTGCGCCCGATTCGAGATAGCCGACTTCAAGCAGGGAGGTTTTTGCAGTCTGCATGGGAGTTTTCATCAGTGATGTACCCAGCCGCCGCAGACCGGGAAGATTTGTGCAACAAAGCAGTTGGCGGCGTCGCTGCACAAATAGGCGACAAACTGCGCGTCTTCGTCGGCTGTGACCAGCCGGCCGAGCGGCACCTCGCGGCGCAGGCGCTCCTGAAACTTGGGCGTGGCTACCACTTCAGGCGGAAAGTAGGTCGGGTTTTCCACGAAGATTTGCGCCACCGCATTGATCTGCACGTTGTGCCGCGCCGCCTCGATGCCGGCCGCCTGTACCCATGCAATTTGCGCGCCGCGGGCAGCGCTGTAGGTCGAGGTGCGCGGCATGCCGCGCAGCGCCGAGGTGCTGCCCATCACCACGATCTTGCCACTGCGTCGCTGCATCATCGACGGCAGCATCGCACGCGCCAGGCGCGGCAGCGGATCGACCAGGGCGGCGAACGTGCTGCGCCACTCTTCGTCGGTCGATTCGGTTACCAGGGTGGTCGGCGCGGGGAAGGCCAGGTTGGCCACCAGTGCGTCGATCTGGCCGGCTTCGGCGATGGCTTGTGCGACCACGCGCGCGGGTGCGTCGAGCGTCAGCAGCGGATCGTTGCTGGCGATCACCTGTGCGCCGCAAGCACGCAGGGTGTCGCACAGCGCCGGCCCCATGAACGCGTCGGCGTGGGTGACGAGGATGCGTTTGCCGGCAAGTTGGACGGTGGGCATGGCTTTAGTGGTGTGGAAACAGGAAGTGTGACCGGCCGCTACCCACGGCCCCAGAGGCGCTGCGACGCGATGCCAGCGCCTTCCACCATGGACTTTAACTTGGCGAAGCAGATGTCGGGATCCACCAGGCCATCGCCGGCGAAAGTGGAAAAGCCGCAATCGGACCCGGCCATCACGCGTTCGCGCCCGACGATGTTGGCGAAGGTTTCAATGCGCTGCGCGATCAGCTCGGGATGTTCGATGTAGTTCGAGGTGGAGCTGATGACGCCGGGGATCAGGACCTTGTCTTCCGGAATGTCGCGCTTGCGTGCGGCAAACACCGCCCACTCGTGGGCATGGCGCGGGTTGGCGGCTTCGAACAGCAGGGCCTGCGGCTTGGCGCGCATGACGATGTCGAACAGCTTCTCGAACGGCATGTCGCGATGGTGCGGCCCTTCGTAATTGCCCCAGCACAGATGCAGGCGCAGGCGCTCGGCGGGAATGTCTTCGAGCGCGGTATTGAGGGCGTCCACCTGGGCTTCGGCGTGGCGCAGGAACTCGCCGTCGGTCTCGTGTTTGAAGCTAATGTGCCGCCCCATCGCCAGATCCGGGCAGTCGATCTGCAGCAGGAAGCCGGCATCGACAATCGATTGGTATTCGTCGCGCATCGCGTTGGCCAGCGCCTCGAGATAGCGCTCGTGCGAGTGGTAGTGCTCGTCGGGTTGAAACACCGCGATCACACCGGGGGAGGCCGCGTTCATGAACCCGCTGGGCATTTCGCCGCGGGCGCCGGCATGCACCAGCGCGGCGCGAAAACGCGCCAGGTCTGCTTCCAGCGGGGCGCGGTCCTTGACTGCGATCGGGCCGGTGCAGCAGGGGCGCGCAAGCTTGACGGCCCCGGCGCGGCGCGACATCAGCCGCGCGAGAAATTGCGGGAAGTCATCCAGATCGGCGCTGCGTACCGGCTTGCTGTTGCCCGAGAATCCGGTAAGCCGGTCCTTGATGTAGGTGGCGTAGCTGGGCTTGCTTTGCTCGCCGTCGCTGACGATGTCGATGCCGCATGCCCGCTGCCTGGCCACGACGTCGCGCACGGCATCTGCCATGACGCGGTCAAACGCGGCTGCATCGTAAGGCTCGCCGCCCTCTTTCCTGGCCAGCAGGTCAACCACCGCCTGCCCGCGCGGCATCGAGCCGACGTGGGTGGTGAGGATGCGCTCGCTACCGGCTTGCATCAATCAGGTATGAAGGACGCTCGCGACACGACATGCGGCTCGGCAAGTGACCCTCATCGGACGATGTGGTCTTCGCGTTCCATGTCGAAGGTCAGCTCGACCTTCAGGCCCGCCGGGTCCGTAAAGAAGATCTGGTTCATGCGCCAGCCGGGCACCGGGCGTTCGTCAAAGGGAACGCCGGCCGCCGTGAGCCTGGCACGGGCGCTGACCTGGTCGGATGCCTTGAGCGAGATGTGGTCGAACTGGCCGGTTGGCTTGGTGGGCGAAATGCCGTCGGCCGAATCGGGCAGGGTGGCTGCCAGGTGCAGGATCGCCGCTTCCGAACCGCCATAGAGCCAGTAGCCGGGAAACTGGAATTTGGGCCGCGCCCCTTCCGTCAGGCCGATCACGTTGACGTAAAAGTCACGCACGGCTTTCAGATCGGATTGCTTGAGGCGGATGTTGTAGTGATCGATGTGGGTGACGCGCATGACCGGGATCCTTTGCTGATTGTTTCGACCGATACATTGTAGAGCGAACCCTCTACGATTCCGGTGGTTTTTAGTGTGCGCTCTCTAGCGCGTCTGCCTACACTCCAATCATCGTCAAGCAGCGCCCTGGCAGCAACTGAACAAGGCACAAGCCGCAGCCAGGCCTGAAGGACACCGAACACCACAACGATTGAAGGGGCGTCACCATGGCAAGCAAACTGAAAAACCTCAAATCCAGAGCCGAAGGCAACCTCAAGCAGACCGTGCGCGATTCCGCACAGGAAATCTGGCTGGCCGGCCTTGGCGCGTTCTCCAAGGCGCAAGCCGAGGGCACGAAAGTGTTTGAAGCGCTGGTCAAGGAGGGCGTGGGCCTGCAACAGAAGACCCGCTCGCTGGCCGAAGACAAGCTCGCCGGCATGACCGGTGGCGTGGCCAAGGCAGCCAACGAATGGACCAAGGCGGCCAACCAGCTGTCGGGCAAGGCGCAATCCACGGCCACCGAAACCTGGGACAAGCTTGAGCAGGTATTCGAAGACCGTGTGGCGCGCGCCCTCACCAGCCTGGGCGTACCGACCCAGCGCGACGTGCAGGCCCTGGCCAAGCGCGTTGAAGAACTGACCGCATCGGTCAACGGCATTGCAGGCAAGCCGGCCCGTGCTGCGGCCAAGAAGGCGCCGGCCAAGAAGGCCGTACGCAAAGCGGCCAAGTAAGTCGATCACGCGGAGCGCGTGTGCAGCGATGGCTGCGCCGATGCTCCGGGGGCGGGGTGGTGCGTCACGCACGCGCCGGTCTGCCCCACCATCAATCCGCAATCCGTGGGGAGTGCCCTTGTATGCTGCTCCCTCCCGCATTGGGTACAACCCACGGGGAGCGGACCCATTCGATGAGGCCGGTGCGGCGATGTTGCACCGGCTTTTCGTTGTAACCGGCCACGTGTGAAAGCTTCGGGCACCAGGATGACCAACAGGAAACCGGCAAAACCAGTCAGGCCTGTGCGCGCTGCGACGCGCAAGGCTGCGGCAGCCAAGCCCAAGATCGCGCTTGCCATGGCGGGCGGCGGACCGTTGGGGGCGATCTATGAAATCGGCGCCCTCACGGCACTGTCCGAGGCGCTCGACGGCCTGAACCTGAACGACCTCGATATCTACGTCGGCGTCTCGGCAGGGGGCATCCTCGGGGCCGGCTTGGCCAACGGCATCACGCCGCGCCAGATGAGCGACATGTTCATCGAATCGGACGAATCGGACGAGCCCTTCGAGCCGTCGATCCTGATGCAGCCGGCATTTCGCGAATACTGGGAGCGCATGCAGCAGGTGCCGCCGCTGCTGGCGCGCGCGGTCTGGCATTACCTCACCAATCGCCGTGGCCAAGGATTTTTCGATTCGTTCCAGCGCCTCACGCGGGCGATTCCCACCGGTGTGTTCTCCAACCAAGGCCTGCTCGATTTCCTGACCGCCGCGTTCACCCAGCCGGGGCGCAGCAATGACTTTCGTACCCTCAAGGCCAAGCTGTACCTGGTCGCGACCGACCTCGATTCGGGCGCCTCGGTGCAGTTCGGTGCGCCCGGGCACGACCATGTACCGATCGCGCGCGCGGCAGTGGCGAGCTCGGCGTTGCCGGGGTTGTTTCCGCCAGTTGAAATCGACGGCCGCTGCTATCTTGACGGGGCGCTCAAGCGCACCATGCATGCCTCGGTGGCCCTCAAGGAGGGCGCCGACCTGGTGCTGTGCCTGAATCCGATCGTGCCGTACGACGACAGCCTTGCCGCGGCCGGCAGCGCGCGCCACCTGATCGAAGGCGGCTTGCCGGTGGTGCTGTCGCAAACCCTGCGCGCCATGGTGCACTCGCGCATGGAAATCGGCATGCGCCAGTATGGCGACGACTATCGCAATGCCGATGTCGTGCTGTTTGAACCGAATCGTGCCGATGCCGACATGTTCTTCACCAATGTTTTTTCGTATTCAAGCCGGCGGCGCCTGTGCGAACACGCCTACCAGAAGACCCGCGCCGAGCTCTGGCAACGCCGCGATGAACTGCAGCCGATTTTGGCGCGCCACGGCATTCACCTCAATCTGGGCGTGCTGCAGGATCGCCACCTGACGCTGGTCAAGCCGGCCGCCGCGCCTTTGGCAAAAAACGCGTTGTTGCCGGTGGGCAGGATCCTGGCACAGCTGTCAGACAGCCTCGAAGACCTCGAGCGATTCGTGCGCGTTGCGCGCGCACGGCGCGGCGACCCGGCGGCGTAAGGCGATCGCCGCGCCGCTCCCGGACCAATGGCCGGTGCGCTTGCGTCACGCTTCTCGGCGGCGCAAGCCGGTGCTATGCTGATGCCATGATGGAAAAGAAGCCAAAGCGCCGCACGCGTGAGCGCATCCTCGAGCTGTCGCTCAAGCTCTTCAATGACTTCGGCGAACCGAACGTCACGACCACCGTTATCGCCGACGAGATGAACATCTCGCCCGGCAACCTCTACTACCATTTCTCCAACAAGGACGAGATTGTCAACTCGATCTTTGCCGACTTTGAAAAGGAAATGGACGGCCTGCTGTCGCTGCCGGCGAAGCGCCTGTCGATCAACGTCGAAGACGCGTGGCTGTTCCTGCACCTGATTTTCGAGCTGATCTGGAAGTACCGTTTCATTTATCGCGACCTTACCGACCTGTTGTCGCGCAACCGCATCATCGAGACCCACTTCAAGCGCATCCTCGGCGACAGCCACAAGGTCGCACTGGCGCTGACCGGCGGCATGCGCGCCGCCGGCGAACTCGAGGCGAGCGATGCCCAGATCAAGTCGCTCGCGACCAACATGGTGCTGGTCGCCACCTACTGGCTCAACTTCGAATACGTGCAGGAGCCGCGCAAGCCGGTGGACAGCGCGGCCATGGGGCGCGGCGTGTACCAGATGATGAGCATGGTCGCGCCCTACCTGAAAGGCGATGCGCGGCGCCTGTTCGAAAAACTCGCGGCCCAGTACAACACCTGACGCGCAACCCAAAACCAAAAAGGAGACGACAGCATGGCAAAAAAATGGGCAAATTTTCCCTACGCTGACAAAGCCTACGAATACAGCGCCGCGAGCATCAAGAAGTCGTGGGAGCGTCTGCACAAGGGCGATTGCGAGCCCCTGCCGAAGGATGCCAAGGCGCTCGACGCCTGGATCGCGTATCACGCCGGTCGCTTCGAAGAGGCGGCGGCGCTGGGCCTTGCAGCGGGAGATGCGGGGCTCAACGCAGCCAACAAGGCGGCGTGCATTTACGGCAATTACCTTGAAGAGAACGACAAGGCCAAGCTGGCGATTTTCGAGGACGTTGCAGCGCGTTGTGAAAAGCAGCAAAAGACGGATCCGAAGAACGCCAACGCCTACTATCTGCACGCGTACGCGCTGGGACGCTATGCGCAGGGCATCTCGATCGTCAAGGCGTTGAAAGAGGGTATCGGCACCAAGGTCAAGAATTCCCTCGATACGGCGATCAAGCTGGCGCCCAAGCATGCCGATGCCCACATCGGGCTGGGCACCTACCATGCCGAGATCATCGACTCGGTCGGCGCGATGCTCGGCGGCCTGACCTACGGCGCGAAAAAAGAAACCGGCGAAGACATGTTTGCCAAGGCTTTGAAACTCAACCCCGATTCGGCGATTGCGCGCATCGAAATGGCCAACGGCCTGATCATGCTGTTCGGCAAATCGAAGGTCAAGGACGCCGAAAAGCTGTACGCCGAGGCCGCCAAGTTCAAGGCGCTGGACGCGATGGAGCGGCTCGACGTGGAGCAGGCCAGGGCCGAACTCGAATAGCGCCGGCCGCCGCCGCCTCAGCGCGCCGGCGTTGCGAGGTGCGCTGCGTGGTCGATCCAGTCTCCTGACGCAATCAGGTCGACCAGGCGCGTTGTGGCCGGGTTGGCGGAGTAGACCGTCACGTGCATCGTGCCGGCATTGGCGGTTTCAACCGGCGCCGCGACCTTGAAGTAATGCCCGTTCGGGTTATGCGGCGTCACGGTGTTTTCGAGCGCGTCGAGTGCCGGCCATTGGTGCTGCGCAACCCGGTACAACTCGCCCGTGACCCAACCGGCGGCACTGTCGAGTACCAGCGCCGGCCAGCGTCCATTGACATCATAGAGGCGGCCGCGCAACCGGGCCATGCCCGCAAACTGCGCGCCTGGCGCGATTCGCGCAATGTCGTTGCTGCCGTCGCGCCGCAGCGTGCCGTAGACGAACAGCAGGGTCGGTTCAGCCCCGGGCACGCGCCAGCAATCCTTTTTTCTTCATGCGCGCCGGTGCCGGCGGCGACGCGTCGGCGGCGGGTTCGGACGCAGATGAGGTGTCCGCCGCGGTATCTGAAATGGGCGCCGCGCGCGCCGGCTTCTTGCGCGCGGCCGGCCTGGCCTTTTTTGCACCTGGCGCCGGCCTGGAAACCTTGGGGGGCGCGGGTTTTGAAGGTATGTCGTCCGAACCCGTTGGTGCGGGCGGTCCAGCGGGCATCGACATGCTTGAATCTGCCGGCGGCGCTCCTTCGAGCAGCAGCCACAACACCAGTTTTTCGAACTCCGGCTCGAAGCGGTCGACGATCGCCTGCGGATCGTCGACGAACTTGCGGTCGGTGACCAGGCCGAACTGCACCTGGCCGTTGTACGACAGGATCGACACGCCGACGCCGATGTCGCCCGATTGCGGCACCCAGAACATCTGCTGCGCCAGGCGCGCGCCGGCCATGTGCAGCGCCACTTGCGGGCCCGGTACGTTGGTCATGACCGCCGAGCCCTTGCTCGAAAACATGTCGAGTACCTGCTTCTGGATCGTGCGCGGCAGGAAACCGACGGTGCCGAGGATGCCCATCGACAGCGCCGCCTGATAGGAACTCTTCAGATCGTCCATGCGCCGCTTGACGTCAAACAGGCGCACGAACGGATTTTCAATGCCGACCGGCAGCACCAATGCGACCAGGCCGAAATGGTTGCCCAGCTTGTGCTCGGCGCCGCTCGGCCTCAGGTTGACCGGCACAAAGCCGCGCACTTCCAGCCCCTCGGTGTCGTCGCCTTTTTGCGCAAGGTAGGTGCGCATCGCACCCGCCACGCTCGCCAGCAGGATGTCGTTGACCGACACGCCGAGCACCTTGCATACCGCCTTGATGTCGGTGAGCGGCAGGGGCGCGCTCCACGCCACGCGTTTCACGGCCGTCGGTTTGCCCTTGAAGCGCGTCGCCGAGTCGTTCGGCATGGTGGCAAGCTCGGCGATCTCGGCGGTGACCGCGGCCGCGATCTTGGCGTAGTCGGCAAACTTCTCCGGGTTGGACATCATGTCCATGTAGCGCGACGCAAAATCGCCCGACACCGACAGCGCCTTGCCGGTGGCATCGGAAATCGGTGCGAACACCTGCTCGAGGAAATCGCGCTCGGAGTGTTCGGCGCGCTTCGCCTCGCGTTTTTCGCGCGCGCGCCTGAGACCTTCCGGTTCCTGCCCTTCTTCAGGTGCGTCGGCATCTTCGTCGAACAGCGAGTACATCACGCCGATCAGCGCGATGCCGTCGGCGATGCAATGATGGATGCGGATGATCAGCGCATGCCCGATCACGCCGTCCCCCTGGTAGCGCTCGACCAGGGTCATGTGCCAGAGCGGTTTGTTGAAGTCGAGCGATTGGGTGGTGAGCGCGGCCACGTATTGTTCGAGGGCTTCTTTGTTTTGGGTGCCGGCCGCCCCCGTGCCAGGGAGGTTGACCGCATGCACATGGTTGCCGATGTCGAAGTGCTCGTCGTGCACCCAGTAGGCGCCCGACGGGTCTTGCAGTACCCGCTGGCGAAACCGCGCATAGCGCGACAGCCGCGCTTCCAGCGTGCGCTTGATGCGCGCCAGGTCTGGCGCCCCGTCGAACATCATCACGCCGACAATCATCATCAGGTTGGTCGGGGTGTCCATGCGCAGCCAGGCCGTGTCGACGCTCGACATGCGTTCGCGGTTTTTCATTTCCTCGAACTTGCCCATCGCGTTGCCGGCGAGTTTGTCGAGCGGCAGGCGGTCCAGCTGCAGGTACTGGGCGAGCTTGTCGAGCGGCAGGTTGCCGGCCAGTTTCATCAATTGTTCGAGCGCGGTCATGGCTTGTCTCCGATTGCCTTGCGTACTTGCTGCAAACGTCTAGTTTTTTGCGATGGTAGCCGATGTGATCCGGGTTCGGGCTAGAATTCAGGCGTCGCTTCGGGCGCCATTGCCACTGCACGAGAAGCCACCTGCAGCATTCGATCCTCACCGTCCAACCTGCACCATCCAACCCAAGGGAGCGCGCCACCATGGCCGACATCAAAGCCGCATTTGAAAAAGCCGTCAAGGAATCCAAGGAGCTTCCCGAGAAGCCTGACAACCAGACCCTGCTCAAGATCTACGGCCTGTACAAGCAGGCGTCGGAGGGCGACAACGCCGGCAAGCGCCCCGGCTTCACCGACATGGTCGGCCGCATGAAATTCGATGCCTGGGCCGAACTAAAAGGCAAGAGCGGCCCCGAGGCCATGCAGGAATACATCGACCTGATCGAGTCGCTCAAGTAAGCGCTCAGTGCCAGGTATTGGCACGCGACTAGCACGCCGGGTTTCGGCCCAGCGCTTCCCGGCAAAGCCGAGGGCTTTCCGGCCAGAATCCGGCCAGCATTGATCGGCCGGCTGCCAGACGCGGTCGGACGCATTGCCCGACGCGCCGCGCATGCTGGGCTCCTCCAATCGAAGAGGGGTTCACCATGCGTTTTCCATTTCTGGCCAAGCTTGCCGCGGTGGGCGGCGTGGCGGCATTGCTGCTGGTTCCGCTGACCATGACGCAAGGCAAGATTGCCGAGCGGCAAGACCTGAACAACCAGGCGCGCCACAACATCGCCGAATCGTCGGCCGGTGCGCAGCGCATCGTGCTGCCCCTGATCGAGCATCTGTGCCGCGAAACCTACGTGGTGGAGAAAACCGTGCGCATCAACGACCGCGACCAGACCCAGCGCGACACCCGCGAGCGCGAGGTCGGCTGCGGGCGCGTCGTGCCCGAGTCGCTGCAGGTCAGCGGCGCCATCGAGGCCGAGGCCGAGCCGCGCCGCAAGGGCATCTTCAGTGCGCGCCTGTACACCGCGCGCTTGAAGGTCGAGGGCCAAATCAAATTGACCGAGCCGGATTTGTCGGGCCCGCACCGGCGCAGCCATCTGGGCACCTTCTTTGCGATCGACCTGACCAGCGTACAGGGCATCAAACACGCCTCGGTACTGAGTATCGGCACACAGCGCATCGAGTTTCAGCCCGGCGTGCGCCTGCCGGCCTTGCAGCAAGGGGTTCACGCGACACTGGTCGGGATCAAGGCCGGCGAGGTCGCCGATTTTGCATTTGAACTCGATTTCCTCGGCATGGAAAATTTTTCGCTCGGCCCGTTGTCGAAGAAAACCGGCATCAAACTGACTTCAAACTGGCCGCACCCGGGCTTCTCGGGCAACTTCCTGCCGGATGCCAAAACCATCAACGGCAACGGTTTTGAAGCGGCGTGGAGCATGAACGAGTTTGCGGTGCAGGGCGCACGCCCGGGCCAGCCGGCATCGGCCGAAGCCGGTTCGCCGCGGCAGGCCGCCGCGCTGGCGATCGCACTGGTCGAACCGGTCAACCTGTATTCGCAGTCGTACCGGTCGGTGCAATACGGCTTCCTGTTCGTTGGCCTGCTGTTTATATTGGTGCTGGTCTACGAATTTGCCGGCGCGGCGCGGGTGCACCCGATGCAATACGGGTTCATCGGCCTGGCGCTGGCCGTGTTCTTTCTCCTGCTGATCGCGCTCGCCGAGCACATCGGCTTCATGCGCGCCTACCTGGCGGCGAGCGTGGCGTGCGTCAGCCTGGTGACCTGGTACGCCATGGGTGTGCTCGGCGGGGCCTTGCGTGGCCTGTCGGCAGGGGCGTCGTGCGTCGCGCTGTTCGGCGTGCTGTACGGGTTGCTGCAGTCGGAAGACCACGCGCTGCTACTCGGCGCATTGCTGGTGTTTGCCGTGCTGGCGGCACTGATGATCGCGACGCGTAAACTGAACTGGTACGGGCTGGGCGCCCGCCTGGTGGCGCTGCGCGCGTAGAGTGGTCCTGAGAGACGCTGCTGGAGCGGTTCTCAGGGCTATGCCGCTCCGCCTTGTCGCGGCCCGTCGGGGAATTCCGCGGTGAGATGTCGCCGGGAAAGCCTATTGCGAAATGCGGCCGCCTGCACCCACCACCGAGAGTTCGACATAGCGCGACCCCGAGCGCAGCCCCTTGCCGAAGCTGACGGTGTAACCGCCCGCGTCATAGTTGGTCATGGTTTCGAGCGCGCTGACGAGTTTGTCGCGGGTCGGGTCCTTGCCGGCGCGCCGAATGCCTTCGGCCAGGACCTTGGCGTTGAGGAAGCCTTCCATCATCGTGTAGGAAACCGGCACCGATTTGTCCGATTTGTCCCACAGGCGGTTCATTTCGCTGACGATCGGCAGGATCTTCCGGTAAGGGTTGGGCATCACCTGCGAAATTCCCAGGCCGATCGCCTTGTCATTGCCGATGCGCTTGGCCACGTCGGCGCCGTCGGTAATCGAAATGGCCATGATCTGGCCGCCGATGCCGGCCGCCTTGGCCTGTTTGACGAACTCGGCGCTTGGCGCCGTGTTGGAGACGAGGATGATGCCCTGCGGGTCGGCCTTTTTGATCTGCGCCACCGCGCCCTCCACCTTGACGGTGTTGCGCTCGAAGGTCGCCTTGGTGACGATGTCGAACTTGAATTTTTTCTGCGCGCCTTCGACGCCGGCCAGGCCATCCTTGCCCAGGCCGTCATCCTGGTACAACACGGCAATCTTGCTGATGCCGGTGGTGACCATCTGCTCGACGATTTTCTCGGCTTCGGCGCGATAGTGCGCGCGCGTGTGGAACAGCAGCAGGTTCACCGGGTCGTGCGCGGCATACGGGCCGCTGCCGAAGCCGACCACCGGCAGGCCCGACTCTTCGAGCACCTTGGATTTGACGATGTCGGCCATATTGCTGGTGCCGATCGGCGAAAACATCGCGATCGGCTTGTCTTCGGCAAGCGCCGCTTTCAATTGCGCGACGGTCTTCTCCGGCACGTACGCGTCGTCACGGCTTTTGAGCACCAGCTTGTTGCCGTTGACCCCGCCCTGGGCGTTAACGGCATCGAAATAGAGCTTGGCACCGAATGCGATGGCCGGCCCGCGCTGCGCCTGGCTGCCGGTGAAGGGGCCGATATGGGCAATGGCCAGGTCGGCAGACAGGGCCAGCGGCGCCCAGCAGGCGGCGGCCAGCGTGATGGTTCTGAGCAATATCATTCTTTCTCCTCGGGGTGCGCATTCTTGGTCGCCGACTCGCTCGCCGACTCGCTCGAATTGTATGCGCTTGTCATTGCGCTATGTTGCGCTACAAGCCCAAACCGGTCAAGCCCAGTCCTGCCGGGGCGCGCTGGCCGAAGGACCTCAGTGGCCGTCCTTTTTGAGCGCGGCCCGCGTCATGCGGTCCACCAGGCCCGGGGCGATCAGCTTGAGCCACATGCCCAGTCGCGCGCGGCCGGTCATGACCAGCTCGCGCCGGCGGCTGCGCATTGCGCCGACGATCTGCCGCACACATTCTTCGACGCTCATGGCGCCGTCTTCCTTGAGGCCTGATTTTCCCGCAGCGCCGCCATCGGCGCCGTAGCCGTGATAACGGATGTTGGTGGCCACCACCCCGGGGAACACCACGGTCACGTCGACGCCGCTGCCGTGCAGTTCGGAGCGCAGGGCTTCGAAAAAACCGGCCTGGGCAAACTTCGAGGGCGAGTAGGCGGTACGACCCGGCACGCCGACCTTGCCGGCCAGGCTGGCGACCCCGACGATTAGGCCTTTCGACTGCCGGATTGCCGCCAGTGCGTGGCGCGTGCACCAGAGCGAGCCCATGAAGTTGACGCGCATCATGTCCTGATACCAGCCAAAGTCGCTGACCTCCTCAAACAAAGTGTGGCCGGATACGCCGGCGTTGTTGACCAGGATGTCGATGCGCCCGTAGGTGTCGAGGGCCGATTTCGCGAGGGCCGCACAATCAGCTTCGATGCCGACATCGCAGCGCACCGCGATCGCGTCGGCGCCGGCCAGGGTGCATTGCCGTGCGACCGCCTCGAGTACGTCAAGCCGCCGTGCGGCCAGCACCAGCTTCGGGCGGTGTGGTGCCAGTTGCCTGGCGAGTTCGGCGCCGATGCCCTCCGAGGCACCGGTAATGACGATCACCTTGCCGGAAAAATCCATGCGCGCCGCCCGCGCTCAGGCGGGCTTCTTGATGATCGCTGTGATCACGCTTTCAATTGCGTCGAGGTTGGTGGCGCCTTCATACGGCACCGTGATGTGGCGCATGCCCTTGCCCTTGCCCTCGATGCATTTGTGCTTGCGCGCCAGCAGGCCGCCTTCCCACAGCTTGAGCTCGATGTTCACCTCATTGGGAACGATCGAGATCAGGTTGCGTCCGCGCGAGTACACCGGCGTGCCCCACTTGACCGTTTCAACCACGCCGGGGTCGGCCTTGAGGATCATCAGCCGTAACCGTTGCACGGTGGGCTGGTGTTTGTAGGGCAGGCCGGCGATCAGGTTGTCTACGGTTTGCATCGTGTTCCTTTCATGCTGCCGCGCGTGCGGGAGCACTGGTTGCCGCGCTGGCCATGCTGGCCAATTGGGCGCGTTCAAAATCCTGCGCAAAGTGGTCCACCCGGACCACCTCGGCGCGCAGGCGCGTGAAACGCTCAAGCCCGGCCACCTCTTCTGCAGTGATGATACCCTCGGCCAAGGCGCGTCGCACCGCATCATTGTGCGCCATTTGCGGCAGGCGCCCGGCTTTGTGCGCCTCGCGCAGTTTGGCATCGACGGCCTCGGCCCCAAGAGCCGCTCCCAGAGCGGCTTCCAGCGCGGCAAGCGGTTCGGCCGGGATATCTTCGCCGGCGCCGGGCGCGGGCAGATACATGCCGGCGGTCAGCCGGTCGCGGCCCTTGTTGGTATCGCTGGAGGGTTCGATCAGGAGGCGCGCTGCCTGTCGGCCCAGATCGTCCGACGGCACATGGAACATCGAGCCGAGCGGATAAATCACGCGGCGCAGGCACCAGCCGACCAGGCGATTGGGGTAATTCGACATCACGCCGTACATGGCAGTTTGCGCCTTGTAGAGGGCGTCCCAGATGGCCCAGTGCAGCAGCGGCGCATCGGCGGCATTGCGTCCCTGGCCCTCGTAGCGCTTCAGCGCCGCCGAGCACATGTACATTTGTGAGAGCACGTCGCCGAGGCGTGCGGAGAGTTTTTCGCGGCGTTTCAGGCCGCCCCCCATCACCAGCATCGACACGTCGGACAGGAAGGCGAAGCTTGCCGACATGCGCGTCAACTGCTGGTAGTAGCGCCGTGTGCGCGGGTCGATCGCCTGCGGCGTGCGCACGAAATGCGAGCCGGTCAGGCCCATCATCAGCGAGCGCGCCAGGTTGCTCACGGCGAAGCGTACATGGCCGAACAGCGCCGCATCGAACTGCGCCGACGCTTTCTTCGCATCCGTCTCGCGGGTGGCCTCGATCTCCTTCAACACAAACGGAT
The DNA here is from genome assembly GCA_947473125.1 of Burkholderiales bacterium. Classification (GTDB taxonomy): domain Bacteria; phylum Pseudomonadota; class Gammaproteobacteria; order Burkholderiales; family JAEUOS01; genus CANJDH01. Next base: position 50,881 of record CANJDH010000008.1, on the reverse strand, counting down.
GGCAGCGAATCGCGCCCTGGCCGAACACGATCAGCGAGCGCGTCAGGATGTTGGCGCCTTCGACCGTGATGCCGATCGGCACCTGCTCGTAGGCGCGCCCGAGCAGGTTGTTGGGCCCGAGCATGATGCCCTTGCCGCCAAGGATGTCCATCGCGTCGATCACCAGATGGCGGCAGGTTTCGGTGACATGCAGCTTGGCGATGGCGGAGGCCACGGCGGGCTTTTCGCCCAGGTCCACCGCCGCGGCGGTCATGATGCGCGTGGCGTCCATCATGTAGGTGCCGGCGGCGATGCGCGTCAGCGCCTCTTCGACGCCTTCGAACTTGCCGATCGGCGTCTTGAACTGGCTGCGCACCCGCGCATAGGCACCCACCGAGCGCGCCGCGAGTTTCGCGAAGCCGGTCGAGAGCGACGGCAGCGAGATCGAGCGCCCAGCGGCCAGGCACTCCATCAGCATGCGCCAGCCCTGGCCGGCCATCTGCGGCCCGCCGATGATCCAGTCGAGCGGCATGAACACGTCGGTGCCCCAGTTCGGCCCGTTCTGGAACGTGGCGTTGAGCGGCCAGTGGCGCCGGCCGATGTGCACGCCCGGCGTGTGCGTCGGCACCAGTGCGCAGGTGATGCCCAGGTCGGTCTGGTCCCCCAGCAGGTGGTCGGGGTCGTGCAGCTTGATCGCGAGCCCGAGCACGGTGCAGATCGGCCCGAGCGTGATGTAGCGTTTGTCCCAGGTGACGCGCATGCCAAGCACTTCCTTGCCTTCCCACATGCCCTTGCAGACGATGCCGACGTCGGGGATCGCCGCTGCATCCGAGCCCGCCATCGGGTTGGTGAGCGCGAATGCCGGCACGTCGATGCCGCGGGCCAGGCGCGGCAGGTAGTATTCCTTCTGCGCGTCGGTACCGTAGTGAATCAGCAATTCGGCCGGCCCGAGCGAGTTCGGCACCATCACCGACACTGCCAGGGTGCAGGAGCGCGAACCAAGCTTCATCACCACCTGCGAGTGCAGGTAGGCCGAGAACTCCAGGCCGCCATACTTCTTCGGGATGATCATGCCGAGGAAGCCCTTGTCCTTGACGAATTGCCAGACGTGCGGCGGCAAGTCCTGATAGACATGCGCGGTTTCCCAGTCGGTCACCATGGCGCACAGCTGCTCGACTTCATTGTCGAGAAAAGCGATTTCTGCGGGGGACAGGCGCGGCTGCGGGTAGGCATGCAACACGTTCCAGTCCGGCTTGCCCGAAAACAGCTGGCCCTCCCACCACACCGTGCCCGCGTCGATGGCTTCCTGCTCGGTCTGCGACATCGGCGGCAGGATGCGCCGATACAGCGCCAGCAGCGGATTGGACACCACGCGCTGGCGCAGCGCGGCAATGTTGAGCACGGCCGCAAGCAGCGCAAACACCAGTAGCGCAGTACTCATGGCCGTCTGGGACAGCGGCAGGAACCACGACACCAGTACCAGCAGGGCGCCGAGCACGGCTGTCCAGGCCAGGCCCGAGGCGTTGACGTACGCCAGGAACAGTAGCGCCACGAGCGCGCTGCAGGCAATCCACCCCATCATGCTGGTTCCTCCCGGCGCGCCATGCGCCTACGGTAAATCGTGTCGCATCGACCATGCTACGCCTACGGGGGGCGCGATTCAATCACCGAGAAGAGGGGGCTCGGCGTGCCAGCTTGTGAATTGGGCAATAATCACCATTTGATTGCCCATGCGCCGCTTCCCCGCCCCCTCCGAGCCAAGCTCGCCTGCTGACCTACGCAGGCGCAGCAAAAGCGGCTGGCAGACCCTTGCCACCCTGATTCCCTACCTCTGGGAGTACCGTGGCCGCGTGCTGCTGGCGCTGGTGTTTTTGTTGTCGGCCAAGCTGGCCAACGTCGGCGTGCCGCTGGTGATGAAAGAGATCGTCGACGCGCTCTCGATCAACCTGCGCGATCCGCGTGCCATCGTGGTGCTGCCCGCCGCGATGCTGGTCGCCTATGGCCTGTTGCGCATCTGCACCACTTTCTTCACCGAACTGCGCGAGTTCGTGTTTGCCAAGGTGACGCAATCGGCAGTGCGCAAGATCGCCCTGCAGGTGTTTCGCCACCTGCATTCGCTCAGCCTGCGCTTCCACCTGGAGCGCCAGACCGGCGGCATGACGCGCGACATCGAACGCGGCTCGCGCGGCGTCTCGTCGCTGGTGTCGTACACGCTCTACAGCATCCTGCCTACCCTGGTCGAGATCACGCTGGTGCTGTCGATCCTGGCGCTGAAATACGAATTCTGGTTCACCGGCATCACCGTGATTGCGCTGGCCAGCTACATCACCTGGTCGATCGCCGTGACCGAGTGGCGCACCAACTTCCGCCGCACCATGAACGACCTGGATTCAAAAGCCAATGTCAAGGCGATCGATTCGCTGCTCAATTACGAAACCGTCAAGTATTTCGGCAACGAGGAATACGAAGCGAAGCGCTACGACGCCAGCATGGCCAGCTGGGAGACGGCGGCGATCAAGAGCCAGACCTCGCTCTCCTTGCTCAACACCGGGCAGAGCGTGATCATCGCCTGCGCCGTTACCGCCATCATGTGGCGCGCCACCCTTGGGGTGGTCAACGGCACCATGACATTGGGGGATCTGGTGCTGGTCAACGCCTTCATGATCCAGCTTTACATCCCGCTCAATTTCCTGGGCGTGCTGTACCGGGAGATCAAACAGAGCCTGGCCGACATGGAGCGCATGTTCACGCTGCTCAACCAGCATCGTGAAGTGGCTGACCGACCGGCCGCGCCGGCGCTCGCGGTGGGCGGCGCATCGATCCATTTCGAGCATGTCAACTTCAGTTACGAGACCAACCGCCAGATCCTGTTCGACGTTGATTTCAGTGTGCCGGCCGGCAAAACCGTGGCCGTGGTCGGGCACAGCGGCTCGGGCAAATCCACCTTGGCACGCCTCTTGTTCCGCTTTTACGACGTCAACGCCGAGGTCAATGGCGTGCCCGGCGGGCGCCTCATGATCAACGGGCAGGACATTCGCGCGGTCACCCAGGCCTCGTTGCGCGGCGCCATCGGCATCGTGCCGCAGGATACGGTGCTGTTCAACGACACGATCTACTACAACATCGCCTACGGCAACACCCACGCATCACGCGACGAAGTGATCGCTGCGGCACGCGCCGCCTCGATCCACGATTTCGTCGAAACCCTGCCGCTCAAATACGAAACCATGGTTGGCGAGCGCGGCCTGAAACTTTCCGGTGGGGAAAAGCAGCGCGTGGCGATTGCCCGCGCCATCCTGAAGAACCCGGCGATCCTGATTTTCGACGAAGCCACCTCGGCGCTCGACTCGAAGACCGAGAAGGCGATCCAGGCCGAGTTGAAGCGCATCGCCGAGAACCGCACCACCTTGGTAATTGCGCACCGGCTTTCAACCATTTCGGACGCGCATCGCATCATCGTCATGGACCACGGCCGGGTGATCGAAACCGGTACCCACGCCGAACTGCTCGAACGCAACGGCGCCTACGCGCAGATGTGGGCCTTGCAGCAACAGGAAGAAGAAGAGAAAGACGACGCAGCATTGCCCGGCCCCGCCAGCGCCCTGCGCGCCGTGGCGTGAGGCAGGGGCTGCCTGCAGTGCAACGTGCGCTGCTGGCCGCGGCGCTCGTTCTGTGCGCCTCGCCGGCAGGCGCGCAGACCGCAGAGGCGCCCGAAGGCGCCAGCGGTTTCGCAATGCGTCCGGTGGTGCATGCCAGGCGTTTCATGGCGGCCACGGCGAATCGACACGCGACCAACGCAGCGCATGAAATCCTCAAGGTCGGCGGCACTGCGGTCGATGCGGCGATTGCCGCGCAACTGGTGCTGGGCCTGACCGAGCCGCAATCCTCCGGCCTGGGCGGTGGCGCTTTCATCCTGCACTTTGACCCGCGCGCCAACCAGGTGCGCAGCTACGACGGCCGTGAAACCGCACCTGCGTCGGGCAAGGCCGACCGTTTCATCGGTGCCGACGGCAAGCTGCTGTCCTACGCCGCAGCCGTCGGCAGCGGTTTGTCGGTGGGCGTGCCGGGGGCGCTGCGAGTGATGGAGCTGGCCCACAAGCGCCACGGCAAGCTGCCCTGGGCGCGCCTGTTTGCGCCGGCAATCAACATTGCGCAATCGGGGTTTGCACTGTCGCCGCGCCTGCATGCCCTGCTCGCGCGCGACCCGCTGCTGCGGGGCGATGCTGCGGCGCTGGCCTATTTCTATGCCGATGACGGCAAGGCCAAACCGGTCGGCACCTTGCTGCGCAACCCGGACTATGCCGCGACGCTGCGCACGCTGGCGCGGGAAGGCGCGGACGCGTTTTATCGCGGCGACATCGCACAGGCGATCGTTGCCATCGTGAACGGGCACGAACGCCCCGGCGAAATGAGCGGCGCCGACCTGGCCGGCTATGCTGCCAAGGAGCGCGAACCGGTGTGTGGCACCTATCGCCTGCGGCGCATTTGCGGCATGGCACCGCCGAGCTCGGGAGGCATTGCGGTGCTGTCGATGCTGGGCATGCTGGAGCGATTCGATCTGGCCTCGCTCCGGCCCGATTCGACCCAGGCTGTGCACCTGATTGCCGAAGCCGGGCGGCTCGCGTACGCCGACCGCGACCACTATGTGGCCGATCCTGACCTGGTGCGTGTGCCGACGCAGGGCCTGGTGGAACCGGCCTATCTGAAAAGTCGCAGCGCGTTGATCAAACCGGAGCGCTCCATGGGCCGCGCATTGCACGGCACGCCGCCCGGCGCAAGCGTGGCGCACGGCGCCGATGCCACCATCGAAGCCGCCGGCACCAGCCATCTGTCGATCATCGATGCGGACGGCAACGCGGTGGCGATGACCACCACCATCGAATCCGCTTTCGGCGCGCGCATCATGGTGCGCGGCTTCCTGCTCAACAACCAGCTGACCGATTTTTCGTGGATCGAGGCAGGCGGCGAAACAGGCGTTCAACCCGGCAGCCCGGCTGCGGCCAACAGTGTCGCCGGCGGCAAACGGCCGCGCAGCGCGATGGCGCCGACCCTGGTGTTCGGTGCCGCCGGCAAGCTCGAATACGTACTCGGCTCGCCCGGCGGCCCGGCCATCATCAACTACGTCGCCAAGGCGCTGGTGGGGCTGATCGACTGGAAGCTTGACCTCGCCGCCACCTTCGCGCAGCCGCACTACGGCAGCCGCAATCGCGCTACCGAGCTCGAGAAGGGTACTGCGATCGAGCGCCTGGCGCTGCCGTTGCAAGCGCTCGGGCATGAGGTCAGTGTGATCGACTTCACCAGCGGCTATACCGGGATTGCAATGACTTCCGCCGGCCTGAGCGGCGCGGTCGATCCGCGTCGTGAAGGAACCGCGAGGGGCGAATAAGGTGATGCATCGTCTACCGCGCATCGGCATCCTCGGCGGCATGGGCCCGCTGGCCACTGCCGATTTTCTCGCCAAGCTCACGCACGCCACCGCGGCGACGCGCGACCAGGACCATTTTCCGGTCACGGTCGAATCGGCGCCGCAGATCCCGGACCGCGTCGCCGCCCTGGAAGGGCGTGGCGAAGATCCATTGCCTGCCCTGCTGGCCGTGGCGCAGCGCCTGGGGCGGGCCGGCTGCGACCTGATTGCCATGCCCTGCAACACCGCGCACTTGTGGCATGACGCCTTGTGTGCCGGCACGCCGCTCCCCGTGCTGCATATCGCAGACGCGGTGGCCGGGCACCTTGGCGGTGCGTGCCGTGTCGGCCTGATGGGGACCAGCGCGACACTGCGTTCGGGCCTGTATCAGCGGCGCATTGGCAACGCGCATGAATGGCTGCTCCCGACGGATGACGACATGACGCGTTACGTGATGCCCGGCGTGGCGGCGGTCAAACGCAATCAGATGGCCGAAGCGGCTGAGCTGTTGCGCCTGGCGGCAATCAGCCTGGCGCGGCGCGGCATTGATGTGCTGGTGCTCGGTTGCACCGAAATCCCGCTTGCGCTCCGGCCGGGTGACGCGTCGGTGCCGATGATCGACGCCACCGACGCGTTGGCGCGCGCCACGATCGCCGCGGCGACGTGCCTGCGAGACCGTAACCACGGTCGGGCGGGTTGATCGCGCGGCCGCAGGCTCGACACGGCGCTGGAACGCCACTTGCTAGCGTAAGCAGGGTCGCGTCGGCGCCAATGCCCGAGGCGGATGGCCAACCGGCCAAAGTGACAGCGTAGTGACTGATTAATCTGTAATATTGTCCGTTCAACAACCATTTGGGGCGCATGCCAAGGCATTTTCGGTATGTTGCATAACCAATTGAATTCAACCAAGGAGACAGTGCAATGAAGAAACTTGTGACCGTAGTTGCCGCAGTCGTGGCCGTCGGATTTGCCGCCGGTGCCGGCGCGCAAACCCTCGACAAGATCAAGAAAGACGGCGCGATCACGATTGGCCATCGCGATGCGTCGATCCCGTTTTCGTATTTTGATGACAAGCAGCAGCCGATCGGTTACTCGATGGACATCTGCATGAAGATTGCCGATGCGGTCAAGGCCGAGTTGAAGCTGCCCAATCTGAAGGTCAACCTCAATCCGGTGACGTCGGCCACGCGCATCCCGCTGATGGCCAATGGCACCATCGATCTTGAGTGCGGCTCGACCACCAACAACATCGACCGCCAGAAACAAGTGGCATTCGCCCCCACCACCTTTGTGACGGCCAACCGCCTGGCTGCCAAGAAGGCGTCGAACATCACCAAGCTCGACGACATGAAAGGCAAGGCGCTGGTCTCCACTTCCGGCACCACCAACCTCAAGCAGGTCACTGAAGAGAATGCGAAGCGCGGCCTCGGCATGAACATCGCCGCCGCCAAAGACCACGCCGAGGCCTTCTTGATGGTCGAAACCGGCCGCGCCGTCGCGTTTGCGATGGACGACATCCTGCTCTACTCGCTGGTGGCCAGCTCCAAGGCCCCGGCTGATTACATGATCACCAATGAGGCGCTGTCGGTCGAGCCCTACGGCGTGATGATGCGCAAGGACGATGCCGCATTCAAGAAAGTGGTCGACACTGCGGTCATCAATCTGATGAAGAGCGGCGAGATCGAAAAAATCTACAACAAGTGGTTCATGTCGCCGATCCCGCCCAAGGGTATCAACCTAAACCTGCCGATGAGCGCTTCGCTCAAAAAGACGATAGCCAACCCGACCGATTCGGGCGACCCGACCAAGTACTAAACCGCAAAACCACAGATGTAAACAAACGGGGGACTCGCAAGAGTTCCCCGTTTTGTTTCACCCTGGCACTTTGTTTGCATTGCAGCATATGGATAAATAGCTAACGCGATCACGCGACACAACGGGGGCCGCACCATGAATTACAACTGGAACTGGAAAATCTTCTGGGATGCGCACCCCGAGGGCACCGGCACCTACATGACAGCGCTCCTCGGGGGGCTGGGCTGGACCCTCTCGACCGCGCTGATCGCCTGGTGCATCGCGCTCACACTTGGTGCGCTGGTTGGCACCATGCGCACCACACCGATCAAATGGATGGTGGTGGTCGGCAATGCCTACGTCGAGCTGTTTCGCAACATTCCGCTGCTGGTGCAGATGTTCCTGTGGTTCTTCGTGATGCCCGAGCTGGTGCCCAAGGGCATGGGTGATTGGTTGAAGCAGCTGCCCAATGCGCCGTTTATCACAGCCGTGATCTGCCTGGGTTTCTTTACCTCCGCCCGCGTCGCCGAGCAGGTGAAAGCCGGCATCGGCTCGCTGCCGCGTGGCCAGACCATGGCCGGTACCGCGCTCGGCCTGACCTTGCCGCAAACCTATCGCTTCGTGGTGCTGCCGCAGGCGTTCCGCATCATCCTCCCGCCGCTCACCTCCGAGTTTCTCAACATCATCAAGAACAGCGCCGTGGCGCTCACCATCGGCCTGGTCGAGCTGACTTCGCGGGCACGCTCGATGCAGGAGTTCTCGTTCCAGGTGTTCGAGGCCTTTACCGCCGCCACGCTCATTTACATCATCGTCAACATCATCGTCGTCAACCTGATGCGCCTGCTTGAGAAGAAGATTGCCGTGCCGGGGCTCATTGGTGGCGGCGGCATGATGGGCGCCGGACACTAAAGGAGGACCACACATGGATTCCCGAATCAAACGCGCAGGTATGGATACCTCTCCGATCAATATCTCCATGACTGACTTGCACCGGGCTCCGAAATCCGGGAACAAGTCGGGCATTTGATCCAGGAGCCCTCATGTTCTCCAACTTCGATTTCAACGTCATCGAGCGCTCGTGGAAGTACCTGTTCTTCGACGGCATGGCGTTCACGCTGCAACTGACGGCGCTGGCGATGATCGGCGGCATCGTCGTCGGCACGCTGCTGGCTCTGTGCCGGCTCTCCAAGTTCAAGGTGCTCTCGACCGTGGCGGGCGGCTATGTCAACCTGGTGCGCTCGATCCCGCTGGTGTTGGTGATCTTCTGGTTTTATTTTCTGGTGCCTTATATCGGCGCCTGGATCATCGGCTCGCCGCAACCCGTCAAGGTCGGTGCGTTCTCCTCGTGCCTGATCACCTTCATCATGTTTGAGGCCTGCTACTACTGCGAGATCATGCGTGCCGGGATTCAGTCGATCTCGCGCGGCCAGGTGTGGGCCGGTTACGCGCTCGGCCTCAACTACTGGCAGACCATGGGCAGCATCGTGCTGCCGCAGGCGTTTCGCAACATGACGCCAGTGCTGCTCACACAGACGGTGGTGCTGTTCCAGGACGTGTCGCTGGTCTATGTGCTGTCGATCACCGATTTTGTCGGGGCGGCATCCAAAGTGGCGCAGCGCGATGGCCGCCTGGTCGAGATGTACCTGTTCGTGGCCCTGGTGTACTTTGTACTGTGCTACGGGCTGTCGAGCGCGGTCAAACAATTGCAAAGCAGAATCGCGATCATCAGATAAACGATTGCGGGACAGACCTTGTGGCGTGCCGATTTGCGGCTCCCGAAAGCGCTGTCCCCGACTGATCAAAAACGAACAGACAATTTATTCAAAGGGCGCCAGAATGATTGAAATCAAAAACGTCAGCAAGTGGTACGGCAGCTTCCAGGTATTGACCGATTGCACCACCTCGGTCAAAAAGGGCGACGTGGTCGTGGTTTGCGGCCCGTCGGGCTCGGGCAAATCCACCTTGATCAAGGCGGTCAACGGGCTTGAGCCGTTTCAAAAAGGCGAGATCTTCCTCGACAACATTTCGGTGGGCGACCCGAAAACCGATCTGCCCAAGCTGCGCTCGCGGGTCGGCATGGTGTTCCAGAACTTTGAACTGTTCCCGCACATGACGGTGACCGAAAACCTGACCATTGCCCAGATCAAGGTGCTGGGCCGGAGCCAGGCCGAGGCGAACGAAAAGGGCCTCAAATACCTCGACCGCGTCGGCCTGATCGCCCAGAAAGACAAGTTCCCCGGCCAGCTCTCCGGCGGCCAGCAGCAGCGTGTGGCAATCGCACGCGGCCTCTCGATGGACCCGATCTGCATGCTGTTCGACGAGCCGACCTCGGCGCTCGACCCGGAAATGGTCGGCGAGGTGCTCGACGTCATGGTGCAGCTCGCACAGGAGGGCATGACCATGATGTGCGTGACCCACGAAATGGGCTTTGCGCGCAAGGTCTCGAACCGCGTCATCTTCATGGACCAGGGCAAGATCGTCGAGGATTGCGCGAAAGAAGAGTTCTTCGGCAACCCCGATGCGCGTTCGGACCGGGCCAAGAATTTTCTGTCGAAAATCCTCGCGCACTAAGGCATCAGGCCTTACATCAAAGCAGCGATTTCGGGCGGCGCTCCCATTGCTGCATGCGGCGTTCCAGGTCGAAGCGATCGGCTGAACCCGCCAGATACTGCTCGTACTCCCGGTTGATCGGGCTGCGCAGCAATGACTTCACACCCGCGCGGATGCGCGCAGGCAAGGTTTGCAGCTTGAAAAAAACTTCAACCAGGCGCTCGGCACTGCGCCGGTGAATCTTGGCGAGAGCCAGTTCGCCTTCGTTCAGGCCGGATGCGGCGAGCCACGATCCGGGCGCCAGTTTGCGCAGGGAAATGATCGGGGAGGCGTGATGGATGGCTTGCATGGTGAGCCCTTTCTGAGTAAAAATGGTGCATTGCACTTTTAGTATGTTTATACTAATATCGTTGATATATAAACACGTTTTACTGCTTCATTCTCACCATATTGGGGCATAATTGCCGCATTGCAACAAGTCATTCAATGTGAGCCTGGCCCAAAGAAAAGCTAAGCGCTGATTGGCGTCGGCGTGGTGCTGAGCTACCCGGCCATGGCACGCCCACGGTAACTGCGTTTCGCACCTGGCTGCTTGAAGAAGCGCACGCGGTACAAGGCGGGCAACACGCCTGATGGTTGCGCTTGCATCGGCTACGATGCAAGGCTCGTCAATCCGATGCTTTCATCCATGTCGCCCCTGCGCGTCTTCGCGCTCACGCTGCTCACGCTGGTGGCGTTCGCCTCCAACTCGCTGCTGTGCCGCCTTGCGCTCAAACACACCAGCATCGACGCCGCCAGCTTCACGTCGATCCGCCTGATTGCCGGTGCACTCACGCTGTACGCGATAGTGCGCCTGCGCAGCGAACACAACCAGCCGCTCGGCAGCTGGCGCTCCGCGCTGGCACTGTTCGCTTACGCGGTAGCCTTCTCGTATGCCTACGTTAGCCTCGATGCCGGCACCGGGGCCTTGCTCCTGTTCGGCGCAGTGCAAACCAGCATGATCGGCTACGGGCTGTGGAGTGGTGAGCGCTTCTCGCCACAGCAATGGCTGGGCCTCGCCTGCGCCCTCGGCGGCCTGATCGGCCTGCTCACGCCCGGCACCTTTGCGCCGCCCCTTATCGGCTCCGCCCTCATGCTCAGCGCGGGCGTGGCGTGGGGCATCTACTCACTGCGCGGCAAAGGAGCGGGCGACCCCACCTGCGCCACAGCCGGCAACTTCCTGCGCACGATACCCATGACACTCGTCCTCAGCGCGGCAGCCTGGCCTTGGGCGGCGCTAGACACCGCAGGTATGCTCTACGCACTCGCCTCGGGCGCGCTGGCATCGGGCATCGGCTACTCCGTCTGGTACACGGCAATGCGCGGCCTTAAAGCCACCAGCGCGGCGACGGTGCAATTGAGCGTGCCGGCCATCGCTGCGCTGGGCGGCGTGATCTTTCTTGGCGAATCGATCACGCTGCGCCTGACGCTCTCGTCGGTGGCGATTTTGGGCGGCATTGCGCTGGTGATGTGGAAGAAGCAATCTGCATAGATGGCAGTGCTAGGAAGCGCTCCCATCAAAGGTTTAGATGGCATTGTCCCTAAGGATGGTTTCCACCAAAGGTTTGCGGGCAGCGTCTGTTCAACTTTGCGTTTTTGGCACGTCTGGGGAGCGAAGTTGAGGTGCTTGCCAATGCGCATCATAAATATATCAATTGATGATATGATAGACCATGCGTTCTCCCGGAATCGACACGCTGCTGGAGCTTAACGGCAGCATTCTTGATCAGGAGCATGGCTATTGGATCAAGATTGAAGCGCATGCGGTTGATCCTTCGGCAGACATTCCGCACGGTGTGCGCTACTCGCTGACCTTGCATAACCCGTCGGGCAAACGCATTCTGGGATACGACAACGCACATGGCGTCAAGCCGCCGAAAAAGTTCAAGTTTGCGGGACAACGGTTTACCTATGATCATCGTCACCGGCACGCAAGTGACAGGGGCGTGCCTTACGAATTTACCGACGCCCATCAATTGTTGAGCGATTTTTTCCTGGAAGCAGACAAGGTTCTGGAAGATGCAAAAAGGAGATAAACCATGAAACCCATCACCATCGGCATCTTGCCGCAAGAGAAAATCCGTGCGCGAATGCTCGCCATCGCCAGCGGGAAATATCACCCCAAGCCGGGCGAACCCAAAATCTGGTTCACCTCGCTGCGCTCGCTTGCGGAAGTGCTGAGTGAGGACAATCGCGCATTGCTCAAAGTCATCTGCGACGCCAAACCCGAATCGATAGCGGACTTGGCGGCAATCACTGGTAAACATCCGAGCAATCTTTCCCGCACCCTTTCGACGATGGCGCGCTACGGTTTCGTCGAGTTGCGCAAAAACGCGGGAACACTCTCCAAGACACCGGTGGTGAAAGCGACAGATTTCAAGATTCTCGCGAGCGCATGAACTGAACATCGCCCGCGCTGGAGGATTCATGTCAATTAGCACGTCGGACGCCATGAACAACCCCGTCGCGTTGGTCATCTCATCTGTGTTCGTCGCGCTCGCGCTCTGGCACTTCACCATGGCGTTTCTGCCCTGGTTCGGCATGTCCGGAGCGGTACCCAGCGTGCAAGGCAAGCCCTTGTTCGTTCCGTCGCGCGCAGCCACAGTCGCGGTCGGCATCGTCCTGCTCCTGTTCGCTGTCCTCGTTGCTGCCACCGCTCGCATGGTGGACGCGGGCGTGCCTGAGGACGTGCTTTCCTGGCTTTGCTATGCGCTCGCCGCCGGCTTGCTGGCGCGAGCGGTAGGGGACTTCAAATATGTCGGGTTCTTCAAGCCTGTGCGCGATAGCAGATTTGCCACGCTCGATACTTTTGTCTTTTCACCTCTTTGTTTGCTGCTCGCTCTTGGCGTTGCCGTGGTGGCACGGCACAATGGCGCCTGATCTCTCCTCAGGCGAGCAGGCCTTCGGCCAGCCGCTTTGGACACGTACTTGGGGTGCGAATGTGACAAGGGCGGATTTTGACTACTTTTTCGTGCCCAACTGAGGGCCAGGAGAATCACATGAATGAACTGCTGGCCATCGACCACATCCACCTGATCAGCCGCGACGCCCACGCCGCAGCCAAGTGGTATTGCGACATCTTCGACGGCGAGATCACCGCCGCGCAAGACAACCTGCGCGGCGCGCCGCAGATCGATGTGAAGGTGAATGGCCTGACGCTCCTGATTCGCGGCCAGCGGACCGGCGAGCAGCCGGCCGAGACCAAACCCATGCAGCACTTCAACGCCTATTCCAGCCACGAGGAGTGGGGCATCGATCACTTCGGGTTTACCTATCGGGGTGATCTGCTTGCGTTTTGCGACCAGCTCAAGCAAAAGGGCGTGCGCATGGCGGTGGAGCCGTGGGAGTTCAAGCCGGGCCTGCTGCTGTGCTATGTGGCCGCGCCCGACGGCGTCAGCATCGAGATCGTGCAGACTGCCTAGCGCGAGGCTGCACGGCTGCGAGTCGCTCCCACCAACGGTTTCCGGCCCATCCCTGGTGCATTGCAGGGGCGCGGCAATACTCTACAATCACAAAGCAGGTTTTTACACCACCACCGCATCGAGGCCATCGTGATCGTCAAGCAAATCTGGACCGGCAATAACTACCGCAATTTCAATTACCTGATCGCCTGCAAAGAGTCCGGTGAGGCGCTGGCGATCGACCCGCTCGACAGCGACAAGTGCCTCAAGGCGGCCAAGGATGAAGGCTGGGACATCACGCAGGTATTGAACACCCACGAGCACAACGACCACACCGGCGGCAACGAGGCCGTGGTCAAGGCCACGGGGGCGAAGATTCTGGCCCACAAAAACGCCAAGGACAAGATCGCCAACGTGTCGCGCGGGCTCTCCGCCGGCGACATCATCAAGGTCGGCAAGACGGTCGAGCTCGAAGCCATGGATACTCCGGGCCACACCATGTGCCACATCTGCCTGCGCTCGCACACCGAGCAGCCGGCGCTGTTTTCCGGCGACACCATGTTCAATGCCGGGGCCGGCAATTGCCACAACGGCGGCAGCGCGCCCGAAATGTTCAAGACGTTTGCGGAGCAGCTCGACAAGCTGCCCGAGAACACGCTGATCTATCCGGGCCACGACTACATCGAGAACAACCTGCGCTTCACCCTCAACCGCGAGCCGGATAATGGCGTCGCCCAGGCGATGCTCGACAAGCTCGCCGGGCAGGACCTGACCAAGGCGCACGTCACCACCATGGCGGCCGAGCGCACCTTCAATACCTTCTTTCGTCTCAGCAACCCGAGCGTAATTGCCAGGCTGCGCGAGTCGTTTCCCGACCTGCCGGCCAATCCGGACGCCAAAACCGTGTTTTTGAAATTGCGCGAGTTGCGCAACAGTTGGTGAGCGCCGCGGTTAGCACCGCGGCCGGAAACAGCGGGCCGGCATGGTGGGCGCAGCGCTGGGCGCTGCAGCCCATCCATCGCGGCTGATCAGGACTCGACCGTCTGGGCGCGTTCCTGCAGGGCCGCCAGCGGGATGATGTCGAGTGCCTTTTCGTGGGTCGCGTCGAGCGCCACCATCGGTGCGCAACCTTCGGCATAGGCCTCGAGCCAGCGGCTCGCACACAGACACCAGCGATCCCCGGCCTTCAGGCCGGCAAAACCCCACTGCGGTGCCGGCGTCGACAAATCATTGCCGCGCGACTTGCTGAACGCGAGGAACTCGGTGGTCATGATGGTGCACACCGTATGCGAGCCGGCGTCTTGCGGGCCGGTCTCGCAGCAGCCGCTGCGGGTGAAACCGGTGAGCGGGTCATGGCTGCAATCCTTGAGGGGTGCGCCAAGAACATTGAGGCCGCGAAAAGACATGGTCAATAGCTCAGTAAAAGGTGTGGAGCATTATATTTCGTTGCAGTCAGTGAGGCAGGGAGCCACGCGATAACCCCGCTGGCCATCGCCGGAAGCCGCTCCCACCAACGGTTTCAGGGCGGGTTTCAGTGAGGCTTCCGAAGCGGCTGGTCAGGTGTCGACGGCGAAGCCATCGAGCGCAATCGCGGGCCTGGCGCCGTTGAGCAGGTCGGCGACGATGCGTGCGCTGCCCAGCGCCAGGGTCCAGCCGAGCGCGCCGTGGCCGCAGTTCAGGAGCAGGTTGTTATAGGGTGTGGTTCCCAGGATCGGCGTGCCCTTGGGCGTCGCCGGGCGCAACCCGGCCCAGGGCTGCATCAGCTCGGTGCTTTGCGTGTAATCGGTGGCGGCCGGGAATGCCTGCCTGGATTCCTTGACCAGTTGGCGGAGGCGCACCGGGTCGATGGCGTGCGAGTAACCGGCGATGTCGGCCATGCCGGCGACGCGCAACTGCTGCACACCCTGGTTCTCCAGCGGCGCGTACACCACCTTGCGTTTGAAATCGGTGATGCTGATGCGCGGCGCCTGCGCCGCAGCCGGCAGCGTCAGGCTGTAACCCTTCAAGGGGTAGATCGGCAGCCGCAGGCCGAGCGGCCGGACCAGAAACGGGCTTTGCGCGCCGAGCGTGAGCACGCAGGCGTCGCTGGCAATGTCGCCTGCATCGGTGTCGATGCGCGTGATGCGGCCGGCTGCGGTGTGCAGCGCCGTGATTGCCGTGCCAAAGCGAAACCGCACGCCCATGCCGCGCAGCCGCGCCTCCAGGCCAAGGCAAAAACGATAGCAGTCGCCCACCTCTTCGCTGGGCGTATGGATGCCGCCCACCAGGCGCTTGTGCAAGGCCGAGGCCGGGTCGCCCAACGCCGGCTCGAGGGCGATGCACTGGGCGCGGCTCAGCGCATCCTGCTCGCAACCGAGCGCGCGTTGATAGTCGAGCAGGCGCCGCGCAGCGTCGAAGCCGGCCTGGTCGGAAAACACCACCAGCTTGCCGTTCTTGGCGTAACCGAAGTCGATCACATCGTTGAGCCCGCGGTTGACCCGTTCTCCTTGGTCGGCCACGAACTGGTGCATCAGCGTGCGGCTGTAAAACGACAGCGTCAGCAGGCGCCGCGTGGTCAGGTCGCTGGTGGCGCGATTGCAGGCGCCGACGAATTCGAGCAGCCAGCGCCACTGGTGCGGATCAATCGCCGGGTAAAAGCGCAGCGGCGAATCGCGCCGCAACAGCCACGGCGGCACCTTGGGCAAGACGCCCGGGCCGGCCAGCGGCGCCACATACGAATACGACAGTTGCGCACCGTTGGCAAAGCTGGTTTCAAGCGCCACGCCCTGGTTGCGCTCGATCACCTCGACCTCGTGGCCGTCGCGCGCGAGGTACCAGGCGGTGGTGAGGCCGGCAATGCCGGCGCCGAGAATCGCGATGCGCATGATGGGGTGCAGTGTGAGCGAGGTGGTGCTGTGGGTCAAGCAATCACCATGCCTTGCGCTACACTTGAACGCAGCCGCCGCCGCACGCCAAGCAGACGGAAAAAAGCGGTGCGCCTGTTCCGGTACTCCCTCACACCACCAAAGGAATCGTCAGCATGATTTATGAAATGCGCATTTACCATACCGTGCCGGGGCGCCTGGCCGCTCTCAACGCACGCTTTGCCAACGTCACGCTCAAGATGTGGAAAAAGCACGGCATCCGCCAGGTCGGCTTTTTTACCGACTACATCGGCGACAACTGCAACAACAAGCTGACCTACATCCTCGAGTGGAAAAGCCTGGCCGAGCGCGAAGAAAAGTGGAACAAGTTTGCCTCCGACCCGGCCTGGCACAAGGCGCGCGCCGAGACTGAAAAAGACGGCCAGATCGTGGCGCGGGTCGAGAATTCGATGCTGGCACCGACTGCCTACTCAAAAATGAAATAGCCATGAGAATGGCTCCTGGAGCCATTTTTCATCGAACGACCGGTGCAGGGTCTGCATCGGTCGTTGCAGGTTCCCGTCAGCGTTGTGCAGCCGTACCTTAACCGGAGGGCATTGCCATGAACTGTCTGTATCGGCGCTTGATCGCGTTGTTGCTGGTGTTTGCGCTGCCGCTCCCGGCACTGGCCCAGGCCTGGCCCGCGAAACCGGTTCGCCTGATCATTCCCTACCCGCCCGGCGGGCAGACCGACCTCATTTCGCGCTGGCTGGCCGAGAAGCTCACGCCCGTGCTGGGGCAGGCAGTGGTGGCCGAAAATCGCGCCGGTGCGCAGGGCAGCGTTGGCCTGCAGGCAGCCAAAACGGCGCCACCGGACGGCTATACGTTTGTCTATACCAACGTCTCGAACATCTCGATCAACCCGCACATCCAGACCAACCTGCCGTATGACGGGCTGCGTGATTTCGCCACCGTCACCCAATTGGGGCTGTCGGTGCTGGCGATGGTGGTGCCGACGTCGCTCAACATCAGGACCCTGGCGGAATTCATCGACTACACAAAACGCAACCCCGGCAAGGTCAGTTTCGCGTCGTTCGGCAACGGCTCAAGCTCGCACGTGTACGGCGAAATGCTCAAGGGCGCCGCCGGCATCGACATGGTGCACGTGGCCTACAAGGGCGCCGGTCCGGCGGTGCAGGACATCATGGCCAGCCACGCGCAAATGGGCATTCACGATTTGGCTTCCGTTGCGGCAGGTTTGTCTTCTGGACGCCTGGTGGCGCTCGCAGTCACCGGGCCGAAGCGCTGGCCTGCGCTGCCCAACCTGCCCACCTTTGCCGAGCAGGGCTATGCCCTCGACATCGCCGGCTGGAACGGCATCCAGGCGCCGGCCGGCACCCCGAAGGCGATCGTTGAGCGCATGAGTGCCGAGATCAACAAACTGATCCAGAGCCCGGAAGGGCGCGAGCAGATCCTCAAGTACGGCTTGCTGGTCACCGGCACCACGCCCGACGAGTTTGCCGAGGTGATCGCGCGCGATACGCCGCGCTGGGGCGAGGTGATCAGGAAGGCCGGCATCAAGGGCGACTAGTGCCGCGGCGCATACGGCCCTTCTTCCGCAGTTACGCTGCAGCTCATTCACTGCAGCCCATCCACACTTGCGCCGCGCGCGCGCCGACGGCGTGCCTCAGGCCTTGATGCCGGGCATGTCGAAGTGCAGGGCGTCGAGGTCGGCAAACAGTCCGTCGCGTTGCGCCTGGGTCAGCTCGACCAGCGGCGGGCGTACCACGCCCCAATCCGCGTGCCCGGTAAAGCGGCCGACGATGGCCTTCAGGGCCGGGATCATCGGCACCTTTTGTACCGCCATGCGCGTGGTGGTGATGCCCGCCTGCAATGCATCGGCATCGGCCGATTGCCAGTTGCGATACACATGGTCGATGGCGCCGGGGTTGACGTTGCCGGTGGCGGTGATGCAGCCGACGCCGCCGTTGCGCATGTTGTCGAGCAGGAAGGTTTCGCTGCCGGCGAATACGTCGAAGCCGGACTTGGCGAAGGCATCGAGCACCGCCTTGGTGTTGCTCCAGTCGCCCGACGAATCCTTGATGCCGGCGACGCTTTTCGGGTAGGCCTTGAGGAGGCGCTCGATCAGCCCGAGGGTGATCGCCACCTGCGATACGGGCGGGATGTGATACAGGTACAGCTGCAGGCGCGCATCGCCGACGCGTTCGATGACTTCGGCAAAATTGCGGTACAGGCCTTCGTCGGGAACGCCCTTGTAATAGAACGGCGGCAGCATCAATACGCCGGCGCAGCCGAGCTTGACCGCGTGTGCGGTGAGCGCAACCGAATCGGTCAGCGCCGAGCAGCCGGTGCCAGGCATCAGTTGTGCCGCCGGTACGCCGCCTTTGACCAGTGCATCGAGCAGCATCATGCGCTCGTCGACCGACAGGGAATTGGCCTCGCTGTTGGTGCCGAACACCGCCAGGCCCGAACAGCCATGCGCGAGCAGCCATTTGCAATGGCGCACAAAGCGCTCGGTGTCGGGTGCGTAATCGCGTTTGAAGGGAGTGACGACGGGCGATAAAACGCCCTTGATGCGTTGGGTCATGATGCGGACTCCGATGGGGGTGGTTGGCCGGTAATGATGCGATGGTTCGCAGCGTGGGCTGCAAGCCTGGCGCCATTTTCAATGATCGATAAAGCGGCGCAGGTGGGTTTCGAGGAGTTTCCAACGCACCACCGGAATATCCGCAATATTGGACACCGGCACGCGGCGTACATTGGTGGGTTGGGTGAAGCGTACTTCTGCGCCGTCCGCAGCCTGCGCCCGCAGGAATGCGGTGCCGATGTGATCGCCGATGCCCAATGGCTCATTGAAACCGGAGGGTGTCTGCAGCACCCCTGCACCTGACTGGAGTACCAGCACTTCGTCCCTGGGGACGCTGATCACGCTGCCTGTCGCAAACTGCGCCACGCTCGATGCGCGCACCAGGCTGCCCAGCTTGACGCATGAAATGCCTTCGGAAAACAGCCAGCAGGTGCGCAGAAAATCGATCTCGCTGCGTGCCTGCAGCCATTCCGCAGCGGGCAAGAGCCGGCCGACGAAATCCAGATACAGGTCGTAGGGAATGCACATTGCCTGCACGAAGCACAGGGCGCGGCAGGTTTCCGGTGCCGCGGTTTTGCGCAGTGCTGCCGCTTCACCCAGGATCGAGCCGGTGGAAAGCATGCTCACGCCGCGCCCGTCCTGCCGCAGCAACTCCACCGAGCCCGTCACCACCAGGTAAACAAACTCGGTCGTATGGCCTTCCTTGTACAAAAACTCTTCCGGGTTGAACACCCTGATCGGCGAATTGATCAGGTGCCGGACCCGGAACAGCGGTGCCGCCGGAAAGTAGTTCGCCACCATGTGGAAGGCGCGGCGACGCAGGGAATCGGACTCGCCTTCGATCAGCACGTCCATGGTGCCGAAGGGCGCGCCGGAGCCAATCGCCCGCTCGGCTTCGGTGAGGCGCCGGGCAATGTGGGCGAGCATCACCTTGCCCGACTGGTCGTGCCGGAAGTCTTCTGCAACGCCGTGGATCAAACCACCGCCGATGTCGATTTTCTTGATGTCGGCAGGCTCCGCATAGGCCGCCACGGTGCGTTCAAAGAACGCCTGGCTGATACCCGGGGCCGTGCTGTCGCTGGTGATCATCTTGCGCATGACGTCTTGCGAGGCAACGTCGGCGAGGTGCGCATAGGTGCGGTAACCGCCTTCCCACAACACGCGAAACTGCAGGATGGTGGTCTCCACAGGGTGCGGCGACAGGATCGGCCGCACTTCGAGGCCTTCGATGTCATTCCAGGTATCGATCGTCAGGTCATGCACATCGAACAGCTTGTGAAACTCGTCTTCGGGCACGCGCATGACGGCGGCCAGTTTCTTGAACGCGGAGGCGCGCACCATCGGCACCGCGTAGTAGGCGAGTCGTTTTTCGCCGCGGATCAGGGCCGTGAGGCCGGACTGGTGGTCATCATGGCAATGGGTATGGAAGATGCCGTCGATCTCGTTGACGCTGATACCCAGCGCCGTCAGGGCGTGGTCGATGTTGGGGCCGGCATCGACCAGGTAAACGTGCCCCTGGAACAGCACGATGCTTCCCATGGTGGGGCGGTTCATGTCCCAGCCATCGCCGTCGCCGGTGTGGATCACGGCGAAGTAGCTGCGTGTCGGCACATGCTTGTCGAGCGAGTAGGGGCACTCGTAGATGTCGCTCGGGGCCAGGTTGAGATCGATTTCAATCGTTTCGCCGGCGTAGGCAAACTCGAACACGTTGGTGCGCAAGCGGCACACCGTGGCGCCGCCGCCAATCTGAACCGTCGTGTTGTCAATGACTACCGGTTGCACCAGCTCATCCATCGGCAGAATGCGACCGAACGCGAAGGCCAGCTTCATGCGCATCATGTCGTCAGCCAGTGACGGCTCGACGCCAGCCTCGATCAGCTCCTCGCGCGAGGCCAGGCCGTAGTTGCCGCGGTACAGATACTCCATCTGCGCCTGCACCTGGTTCTCCGAGCCCAGGATGCGCGGCCGCTGGCCGGTGTTGCCCGGGTGGCCGGGGATGATCTGCCCTTGCAGGTACAGCATCTGCAGCACCGGGAATTCGGCGCGATTGCAGGCGCGGCCGTTCTGGATCGACAGATCAGACAGCAGGATCGAGTTGGGGCCGGTCTGGCAGGGCTGGCCGTTGATCTCGGTGGTGACGATCAGGCGCAGCTTGAGCAGGTGCTTGACCGAATCGACCGGGCAGCCGCACAGGATGCGCAGGTCAGCCGCAGGAATCTCCAGCCAGTAGATGCCCGGGCTGACCGGAATTTTTCGGAATGCCGAAAGCGCCATGCTATGCCACTGCTCGCAACTGGGAATTCCCGCAGTATGCCAGCAGTCGCGCGCCCAAGTGTCGTGCTGGCAGTCGCGGGCGGGGTCGCTCTTTTGTCAGCAGTACGGGACGCCCTGGGTGTTGACGTACAGCGAATACACCGAGGTGCTCGCCGCCATGAAAAGGCGGTTGCGGTGTACCCCGCCAAAGCACAAGTTGGCGCAGCGCTCCGGCAGGTCAATGCGGCCGATCAGCTTGCCTGCCGGGTTGAAGATGTGCACGCCGTCGAGCCCGGCCTGGCCCATGCCCCAGCCACACCACAGGTTGCCGTCGATGTCGCAGCGAAAGCCGTCGGGTGTGCCCGGCCCGGCGTCTACAGCGACCCGGCGGTTTTGCAGGGTGCGGCCGCCGGCCACGTCGAAGGCCAGGATCTTGCGCGGCACCGAACGCGACTCGACCACGTAGAGGATCGATTCATCCGGGGAGAACGCCAGGCCGTTGGGCTGGTTGATGCCCTCCATGACGATGCTGATCGAGCCGTCGGCATCAATGCGGTACACGTTGGGTGACAACTGCGGCTCGTCCTTCTCGCCCTCATAAAAGCCGGTGATGCCGAATATCGGGTCGGTGAACCAGATCGAGCCGTCGGACTTCACCACCACGTCGTTGGGTGAATTGAGGCGCTTGCCCTCGAACGCATTGGCCAGCACCGTGATGCGGCCGTCGTATTCGGTGCGCGTCACGCGCCGCGTCAGGTGCTCGCAGGTGATGATGCGGCCCTGGCGATCGCGCGTATTGCCATTGCCGTTGTTTGAGGGCTTGCGGAAAGCGGAAGTGGCGCCGGTCTCTTCGTCCCACTGGTACATGACATTGCCGGGCACGTCGCTCCACACCAGCTTGCGGCTGTCGCCGAGCCACACCGGGCCTTCGGCCCAGCGCATGCCATGGGCAATGCGCTCCACCTTGGAGAGTGGCAGGCGGTATTTGTCGAATGCAGCGTCAACGCTGACGATGCACGGGTCGGGGTAGCGTTGCGAAGCTTGCCAGTCGGACATGGGTTCACCCAGCGGGGATTATTGAACAGCGGGAAGAGCAGGCAGGAGTTTATCGCGTCGCTTGCAGGTATGCTCACGGTTTCGCCGATTTCAGGAGACCCCAGCATGGCCCATCAGACGCCTGGATTGCAGGAGCAGCACGCCAAACTGGCGCCGCTGTCGTCGCGCTACATCAACGTCGAGTCGCTGCCCTGGCAGCCGACGCGTTTTCCCGGCATCGAAATCAAGGTGCTGATGGAAGACCCCGACACCGGCCTGCAGACGGTGCTCACGCGCATGGCCCCGGGCACGGTGCTGACCGACCACATGCATGTGAACATCGAGCAAAGCTGGATCCTCGAAGGCAGCCTGGTGGACCACGAAGGCGAAGCCACTGCCGGCAACTTTGTCTGGCGCCCGCCGGGCAGCCGCCATGTGGCGCACGCGCCGAATGGCGCGCTGGTGCTCGGCTTTTTCCTCAAGCCCAATACGTTCTACTGATTTCCTGACCAGGAGCCACGCGCGTGAAATTCGGCGACTTCGCAAAAATAAAATCCCTGCAGACCAGCGCCGGATTCAAGGACAACCTGCAACGCCTCGGGCTGGCGATGCCCTGCGACGACATCGTCGCTTCCGGGCCGGCATCGCCGCTGGGCACGGCATTGCAGGCTGGGCCGTTCACCATCGGCAACCGCTTCGCGATCCAGCCGATGGAAGGCTGGGACGGCGAAGAGGATGGCAAGCCTTCCGCGAACACGATTCGCCGCTGGCGCAATTTCGGGCTCTCCGGCGCCAAGATGATCTGGGGCGGCGAAGCGGTGGCGGTGCGCCATGACGGCCGCGCCAACCCGAACCAGCTCACCATGACCGCCGCCAGCCAGTCAAGCATCGCCGCATTGCGCGAGACGCTGGTGGCCGCGCACCGTGAGGCGATGGGCGACGACAAGGGGCTGGTGGTCGGCCTGCAGCTGACCCACTCGGGGCGCTTTTGCAAGCCCAACGACAAGGCGCGCATGGAACCGCGCATCCTGTATCGCCACCCGATCCTCGATCGCAAGTTCCGCATCGCCGCAGACCACCCGCTGTTTACCGACGGCGAGATCCGTGCGCTGATCGACGATTACGTGATCGCCGCCAAGCGCGCGTACGAATGCGGCTACCAGTTCGTTGACCTCAAGCATTGCCACGGCTACCTCGGCCACGAGTTCCTGTCGGCGAAAACCCGCGACGGCGAGTTCGGCGGTTCGCTGGCGAATCGCACGCGCTTTCTCGCCGAGCTGGTGGCCGGCATTCGCGCCGAAGTGCCCAGGCTCGAAATGGGCGTGCGCCTCTCCGCGCTCGACCTCGTGCCCTACAAGCCCGACCCGGCCCATGGCGATGCCAACGCCGATACCAAAATACTGGGCCCTGGCGTGCCGGACAACTACGCACAATGCCTGCCGTATCGCTACGGCTTCGGCGTTGACGAAGCCGACCCGGTCAAGCCCGATCTCGCCGAGACCCGCGCGTTTCTCGACGTGGTCAAGGGCCTGGGCATTCGCCTGATCAACGTCACGCTGGGCAGCCCGTATTACAACCCGCACCTCACGCGCCCGGCGCTGTATCCGCCTTCCGACGGCTACCAGCCGCCCGAAGACCCGCTGATCGGCGTGATGCGCCATCTTGAAACCGTGCGCGACCTGAAACGCGCCTGCCCCGACCTCGCGTTCGTCGGCAGCGGCTATACCTACCTGCAGGAATTTTTGCCGCACGTGGCGCAGGCGGTGGTGCGCGAAGGCTGGGTCGACATGGTCGGCCTGGGGCGCATGGTGCTGGCCTACCCGGAGCTTCCGGCCGACGTACTCGCCGGGCGTGCGATGCAGCGCAAGCGCCTGTGCCGCACCTTCAGCGACTGCACCACCGCGCCGCGCAACGGCATGGTGTCGGGTTGCTACCCGCTCGACACCCACTACAAGAAGTCACCTGAGATGGTGCGGCTGACGCAGGTCAAGAAGGCGGCCAACCTCGCCTGAGGGCGGCATGCCGGCCGCCAGCTATCCCGGTAAGGGCAGGTAAAGCGATAGTGGGGCGGCGCTGAAGGGTGTAAATCCATGGCGCGTGTAAAAGCCTTTTGCCACGGCGTCCTTCGCGTCTACGATGAGTGCAAATGCCGCCACTTGGCGGCGCGCCTCCAGGCAGCGCGTCACGGCGCGGCCAATCAGCAGTGTTCCCAGTCCCCGCCCGCGCTGATCCGCCCTGCATGCAAGGCGCCCCATGCGAAAGCAGGGCACCGGATAGCGTGGCAGTCTGCGCCGGTCAAGGTCAGCCAGCTGCGCGATATCGATTTGCGCGGCGCTCAGTGTGTAATAACCCAGAATCAGTCGAGGTTGCGCCGGCTCCACTAACACATACGTCGTACTGATGCCGCGGCGCCAGTGCTGGTGCGCGAATCGTTGCAGATATTCATCAAGCTCGGGCACGCCACAGGAAAATCCGGCGCGATCATGCCGCTCCGGATCGAGCACACCATCTTCAAACACTGCGTACTTTGGCGGCGGCCTGGGCCAGTGCGCGCTTGAGTGCCTTGTTCGGAGTGAACGGGCGATCCAGCGCTTTCATCAGTGCGTCAAAGTCTCCCTTTGACATTGTGACGCGCGTTTCCCGATCCAGCAGGGTTACGGCCTTCTCCTTGGCTGCCGCGCGGACGAATCCAGCCATGGTGGTGCCCATTAGCGCGGCCGCGCGTGCCACCAGATCCTTTTCGGCGGCATCCATTTTCAGATCGAAGCGGGCGGTGGCGGACATGGCGTGTTTTACCAATGTTTTTTGATACGGTATTATACCGTATCAAAAATAGCGCCAATCAGACGGTTGCGCGATGCCGTGCAATGCAGGTGTCGAGCACGTCGCCGCCGGGCTGCGCCCACCAGTGCCCCGAAAAAATCTCGACTTCGGCAAAGCCGGCGAATCCGGCGTCTTCGACCCAGCCGCGCGCCTTCTGCAACTCGATCACGCCGTCGCCCATCATGCCGCGGTCGTTGAGCAGGTCGCGCGTCGGGATCAACCAGTCGCACACGTGAAACGCGAGCAATCGCATTTTGCCTGCGCGCGTGATCTGTTGTTGCAGCTTCGGGTCCCACCAGACGTGATACATGTCCACCGCGACGCCGAGTGCGCCGGTCTCGTCGGGGTCGAGTTCGTCGCACAGGTCGAGCGCGTGCTCGAGAGTGTTGACGCAGGCGCGTTCCGCTGCCTGCATCGGATGCAGGGGTTCGATGGCCAGCGGCATGCCGACCTTGCGCGCGTATTCGAGTGACGCGGCGATGCCGTCGCGCACTTCGTTGCGCGCGCGCGTGATGTCGTGGTGCACAGGCTTGCCGCTGAGGGCGCCGGGCAGCGAGCCCACCACCAGCACCAGGCACGGCGCATCGAGAGTCTTGGCTTCGTCGATGGCCTTTATGTTGTCGTTGATCGCCGCTTTCAGGCCCGCAGCATCGCTTGCGGGAAAGAAGCCGCCGCGGCAATAGCCCGATAACGTGATGCTGGTGGCGCGCAGCAGCGCCGCGATCTTGTCGAGCCCGACCTCTGCCACCTGATCGCGCCACGGGCTGATCGCGCGGATGCCGCGCTTTGCGCATTCGTCGATGATGCGATCTAGCGGCCACTGCTTGCGCACTGTGGCGGTGTTGATCGAGAGCCATTCGTGGCTGCGTGAGAAATCGCGCATGGGTCAGTGAAGGCAGGCTTAACTGGTTTCGCGCCGGATCTGGCGCACGATGGCGGCGTTGTCGAGCTCGCCATCACCGGCTTCGATGGCGGCGCGCATCAGGGCCGCGTGGGCTTCCGAGAGTGGCAGGCGCTGGTGGGCGCGGCGCGCGTGTTCGAGCATCATGTCGACATCCTTGAGGTGCTGGCGAATCCGTGACTGCGGCGTAAACTCTCCCGACACCATCAGCGGCCCCTTGACCGCAGCCGCGTCGGAGCGCGCCGGCGAGGCGAGCACCAGTTCGAGAAATTTCCCCGGCGCGATGCCGAGCTTTTCGGCAAACGCCAGGCCTTCTGCAAACGCGGCGCGGTTCAGGCCCAGCACGAGATTGGTCGCGAGTTTGGCGCGCGCGCCCATGCCGGCGCCACCGGCGTGCAAGCGCTTCGGCGCAATGGCATCAAGCAGCGCTGCATGCGCGGCGATGGTGTTCGCGTCGCCGCCGAGCAGCATGGTGGCTTCGCCGGCAGCGATCTGCGCGCTCGATCCTGACAGCGGCGCTTCAATGAATTCGATGCCGCGCACACGCAGGCGGTCTGCGAACCAGGTCAGCAGTTCCGGGTCGCCGGTGGAGCAATCGATGATGACTTGCGGCTTGCCGCCTTCAAGGGCTCCCGCGCCTTCGAGCGCTCCCGCGCCTTCGAGCGCTCCCGCGCCTTCGAGCGCTCCATTGGGGCCCTCGATGACTTTCAGCACGTCGTTGGTGTCGAATACTGCAGTGATCAGGACCGCGGCCTTCTGGCCGACGTCGCGCGCCGAGGTGGCGACCTTGCCGCCGATCGCGGCGAAATGTTCGTAGGTCTGCACGGCGATGTCGAAGCCGACGCAGGCGTAGCCCGCGCCTTGCAGGCGTTGTGCGATGGCGGAACCGACCAGGCCCAAGCCTATGATCCCTACGGTGCCGACCGGCTTCGCCGTATTACTCGACACGTATCTTCGCGTCCGCGATCAGCTTGCCCATCTCTTTGATGTAGTCCTGCTGATACTTGTTGAATTCGGCGACGCTGCCGCCGCCGAGCAGGATACCCTGCGCCAGCAGCTTGTCGCGCATCTCGCCGGCGAGCGCCTTGTTGACCTCGTCGTTGAGGCGCTGCGTGATGTCGGCGGGCAGTTTGGCCGGGCCCCACAGGCCGTACCAGCTGGTGAATTCGAAGCCGGGCAGGGTTTCGGCCACGGTCGGCACGTCGGGCAGGGTCGGCAGGCGCGTCGACGAGGTCACTGCGAGGATGCGCAGGTTGCCGGCCTTGTGGTGCTGCACCGCGCCCAGCACCGGGTCGACAAAGCCGGCGATCGAGCCGCCGATCAGGTCCTGGTAGGCGGGGGTTGAACCCTTGTAAGGCACGATTTGATAGTCGCCACCGCCGCCGCGCTTGAGCAGTTCCGTGGCGAGGTGGCCCGCGGAAGATACCGAGCCGATCGCAAACGACAGCTTGCCGGGATTGGCCCTGGCATAGGTGAACAAGCCTTTCATGTCAGTGATCGGCAGGTTCTTGTTGATCGCCACCGACAGCGGCGCCTTGGCCACCAGCGCGATCGCGGTGAAGTCGTTGGCGATGCTGTAGGGCGGCGTTGCCATCACCAGCGGGCCGGTGACGAGCGTGGAGGCGTTGAACAGCAGGGTGTAGCCGTCAGCGGGCGACTTGACCACCGCGGTGGCGCCGATGGTGGCGTTGCCGCCGGCACGATTTTCCACCACGAACTGCTGGCCGGTCTGCTCGCCCAATTTGAGGGCCAGCATGCGCCCGACGATGTCGAGCGTGCCCCCTGGCGGGAACGGGATGATGATCTTCACCGGGCGGTTCGGATACGGTTGTGCCGACGCCGTGAAAGCCGTGGCAGCGAGACAGGCGGTGAGACATGACATCAACAGGCGCTTCATGGGTGGCTCCTTGCTATTGCAGTATTTGTCAGACGATGCCATGCACGGCCAGCGTGGCACGCATGCGGCTGCAGGCGAGATCGGGGTCGTGCAGCAGGCCAGCCTGGTCGGCGAGGCGGAACAATTGGGCCAGATGCCCGATGGAGCGCGTGCTCTGCTGCCCGCCGACCATGGTGAAGTGGTCCTGCTGGCCGTTGAGGTAGGCCATGAACACCACACCGGTCTTGTAGAAACGCGTCGGCGACTTGAAGATGTGGCGCGACAGCGGCACCGTGGGTGCAAGGATCTCGTTGAAGGTCTTGTTGTCGTTCTTCGCCAATGCAGTGAGCGCGGCGGACGCGGCAGGAGCAATTGCGTCGAAGATGCCGAGCAGGGCGTGGCTGTAGCCTTCGCTGTCGCCTTCGATCAATTCGGCGTAGTTGAAATCGTCGCCGGTATACATTTTTACGCCCTTGGCGAGGCGCCGGCGCATCGCGATTTCCTTGTCCTTGTCGAGCAGCGACACCTTCACGCCGTCGACTTTGGCAGCGTTGCGGTTGATCGCCTCGACAGCAGCATCCATGGCTTTCATGTGGTCGGCGTTGCCCCAATAGCCGGCCAGGGCCGGGTCGAACATTTCACCGAGCCAATGGATGATCACCGGCTCCTTCACCTGCGAGAGGATGCGGTCGTAGACCTTGTGGTAATCGTCAGGCGACTTCGCTACGCGCGCTAGCGCGCGCGACGCCATCAGGATGATCCTGCCGCCGAGTTTTTCAATTGCGCCGACCTGCGCTTCGTAGGCGCGGATCACGTCGTCGATCGATTTCGCATTCTCGGGCGCCAGGTGGTCGGTGCCGGCGCCGCTGGCGAGAAACGCGCCCTTGATGTCTTTGGAGGCGTCGATCGAGCGCCGGATCAGTTCGAGCGAAGTCGGCCAGTCCATGCCCATGCCGCGCTGCGCCGTGTCCATCGCCTCGGCCACGCCCATGCCGAGCTGCCACAGGTGGCGGCGGTAGGCGATGGTAGCGTCCCAGTCGATCGCGCAATCGAGCCAGGGATCCTGTTCTCGCAACGGGTCGGAGACGACATGCGCCGCCGAGTAGGCGATGCGCGTGAATACGCCTTGCGCCCTGGACGGGAAGTCGCGCGGCACCGACAGGCGGAAGTCTTCGAGGCGGCCGTCGGTGGTGGGGAGCTTGATCGTATTGCTGAGGCGTTCGGGGGCGTTCATTCAATTTCTCCTTTAGGCATGCTCTGAAAACCTTTGGTGGGAGCGGGTTTTCACAGCATTGCCCTGAAAAGCATTGTGGTCCAAGGCTTGCCGGCCGATGGTCGTGGCCGGATTACGCTGCCAGCGCCGGCACGTCGACCCAGCGCCGCTCCTTCGATGATTGCAGCGCGCACTCAACCAGCTGCACGCCCTTGGCGCCTTCGAGCAGGTTCCATTTGAACGGCGTGCCCTCAGCGAGGTGGCGGATGAACATTTCCCACTGCACCTTGAAGCCGTTATCGAAGGTCGTGTACTCGGGCACCGGCTGCCAGTGGTCGAAAAAGTTGAACGGCTGCTTCACGTCCGGGTTCCACACCGGCTTGGGGGTGTTGACGCGCGCCTGGCTGCGACAATCAGTCAGGCCGGCGACGGCCGAGCCGTGCGTGCCGTCGACGTGGAAGGTGACGAGGTCGTCGCGGCGCACGCGCGTGGTCCACGACATGTTGATCTGCGCGATCACCGGGCTGCCGTCCGGTGCGACCAGTTCAAAGGTGGCGTAAGCAGCATCGTCAGCGGTCGCCTGGTATTTCTTGCCGGCCTCGTCGAAACGCTCCGGGATATGGGTCGCGCCCAGGCAGGACACCGACTTGACTTCACCGAACAGGTTGTCGAGCACGTAGCGCCAGTGGCACACCATGTCGAGGATCATGCCGCCGCCGTCTTCGGAGCGATAGTTCCACGACGGGCGTTGGGCCGGCTGCAGGTCGCCTTCGAATACCCAGTAGCCGAACTCGCCGCGCACCGACAACATGCGGCCGAAGAAGCCGGCATCGCGCAGCATCCTGAGCTTCATCAGTCCGGGCAGGAACAGCTTGTCCTGCACCACGCCGTGCTTGATGCCTTTGGCTTTGGCGAGGTGATAGATGTCGGTCGCTTCCTTCAGGTTGGTCGCGACCGGCTTCTCGCAGTAGATGTCCTTGCCGGCATGGATCGCTTTGGCGAGCAGGCCGGGGCGCATCTGGGTGGTGGCGGCGTCAAAGAACAGCGTGTCGTCCTTGTTTGCCAGGGCTTTGTCGAGGTCGGTGCCCCAGCGTTCGATGCCGTGCGCCTTGGCGAGCGCGGCGATTTTGTCGGCGTTGCGGCCGATCAGGATCGGATCGGGCATGACGCGGTCGCCGTTGGCCAGCGCCACGCCGCCCTGCGCGCGGATTGCCACGATCGAGCGGATCAGGTGCTGGTTCATGCCCATGCGTCCGGTCACGCCGTTCATGATGATGCCGAGTCGTTGAATTGCCATAGATAGTCCGTGTAAATTGGTTAAACGGGTTGTGCGGCCGGAGTGATCGAGTTCATCGCCGAAAAATCCGGCATTGCCGCACTGGCATAGCCGGCGCAGTCGAGCGAGGCGAGTGCGATGCGCCCATGATTGATCCTGAGCCGTACGGCGCCGTGCGATTGTTCGTAGACATCGGGGTGCGCAGCCAGGAAGGAACGCTGCTCGCCTTGTGGCAGGGCCGCCATGCCGTTCACGTAGTGATGGCCGTTGCGCTCGACATGGGTGATGCCGAGGAAGCTGACCAGCGCGAGGTCTTGCTGCACCGCGAGGCCTGCCTGGGTGGTGAGGTCCTCGGCCGACATGAAAAAACGCGTCGCCCCGGCTTCGGCATTCGCTTCGGCATTCCATTGCGCGCAGCGCGCCGCGTTCAGGATCGACTTGTACAGGCCCTTGCAGGTCTTGCTCGACACGCCGCTGTAGCCGCGCTCGCGTGCCGCGACAAAGGTGTCGAGGCTGCCGTCGGACTCGTCGATGATCACCGGCAGCCCCAGGGCATTACCGCGGAAATCGGCTTCCAGAGCGGTTTTCCGGCCAATCGGCTGCTCCACAAAGAGGATCGACGCCGTCAGGCGTTGCAGGGTCGGCGTGCCGCGCATGCGCGCCAGCAACTCCCGTACCTGCTCCGCGGTTTCGTACTGCTCGTTGCCGTCCAGCGAGGCGAAATAGGGCGGTGCGGCGCGATCAAGCACGGCCGCAATCGCCGTCAGGCGCGCCACATCGGCGTCGAGATCGCCGCCGACCTTGAGCTTGAAATAGCGATGGCCGTAATGCGCGACGACCTGTTCAAGGGTCTCGGGCAGGCCGTCGTCGACCGGCTCCTTGAGGTCGGCGGCCGTGATCGCATCGACCAGGCCCACCGTGTGGCGCGCCTCGATTGAGGGTGCAGGTTTGAGCGCAGCGAGGAAGCGTTCGATGTCTAGGGCGGCGAACTCGTTGCGTGTTGAGCCGATGCCGGGTAGATTGCGCTGCATCGCCAGGTAGAACGAGGTGCCATGCGCGCGACACAGCGCGTCGAGAATGGCGCGGTCGATCAATGCCGGGCCGTGGTTGGCGAGCAAGGGGTTGTAGCCGCGTGCGGCGCCGGCAAGCTGGTGGGCGTCGTAGTGGCGTGCAAAGTGGCCGAACGCGGTGTCCGGCGCCGGGTCCGAAAGGTAGGCCTCGCGCGCCAGGTGCAGCACGTCGCGCAACTGGTTGAAATTGTCTTCGTTGGACAAGGCAAGGTTCTTGTCGAACCACTTGGGCGCCATCATTTCGGCGGCGGCGCCGCTGACCTCGCGGCCGTCGGGCATGCGGATACGCACCCGCACGAACGCCTGCGGGCAATGCGTCAGGGTCACCACGCCAAAGCGGAACGGCAGGCGCAGCACCACCGGCCGTTCGAACAGCTCGATCGCGCAAACCGAAAACGACGCAGCTTCGCCGTGCGCGCGGCCCTGGTTGGTGTGCATCGAATCTCCGGCGCGCGACTCAGTCCATTGCCAGCACGCCGGACGCCTTGAAGATGCTGCGGATGCGTCCGGTGTATTCAGAAAATTTCTCCGGCATGCTGTCGAGCTTGCGCGGGCGCGGCAGGTCGATGTCGATGATCTCGACGATGCGTCCCGGGCGCGGGCTCATCACCACCACGCGGTCGGCCAGCAGCACCGCCTCGGGAATGCTGTGCGTGATGAACAGCGCGGTCTTGCGCTTTTCCATCCAGACGCGCTGGATGTCCATCGAGATCTGCTCGCGCGTGAGCGCGTCGAGGGCACCGAACGGCTCGTCCATCAACAGCAGCGGCGGGTCGTGCACCAGTGCGCGGCAGATCGACACGCGCTGGCGCATGCCGCCCGACAGTTCGAACGGCTTGTGATGCTCGAACCCCTTGAGGCCGGTCAATTCGAGCAGGTGGCGTGCGATCGGCTCGTAGGTGGCGCGGTCGAGGTTGCGAATATCCACCTGCAGCATCACGTTGTCGAGCACGCTGCGCCAGTCGAGCAGGATCGCATCCTGGAACACGATGCCAAGATCGGTCTGGGGCCGATCGACGCTGCGCCCGCCGACCGTGATCGAGCCGGAACTGCGCGGCTGCAGCCCGGCCACCATCTTCAGGATGGTGGTCTTGCCGCAGCCGCTCGGACCGACGATGGCAACGAACTCGGACTCGCGGATGTCGAGGTTGATCTCGCCGCAGGCCTCGACCTGGCCGGCCTTGGCGCGGTAGACCTTGCTGACGTCGTCGAGCTGGATGTAGGCTTCTGCTGCCATTATTTTTTCGGCATGTAGGGCGGTTCAGAGAGGTATTCGTTGGTGAAATACGCGTTCAGGTCGGACTGCGGGTTGAGCTTGGCGTACTTGGCCAGCAGGTCTTGCGAGTCGCGCCAGTCGCCGACGTCGGACCAGGCGATCGGCTTGCCCTTGGTGCGATCGGTGCGGATGATGCTCATCGTGCCGTCGACTTCGAGCAGAGCGATTTCCTGGGTGAACGCGGGCGCCGCCTTGCGGAAAATCTCGGCGGCCTCGGCGCGGTTGTCAAAGGTGTATTGCCAGCCGCGCTGCGAGGCGCGCAGGAAGCGTCGCAGCAGGTCCTGGTTCTTGGCGTCCTTTAGCCAGTTGTTGTTGGCGATCATTGCGCTCGACAGGGTGCTGACGCCGCCGAGGTCATAGAGGCGGGTCCAGCCCATCTTGACGCCGGTCTGCAGCTGCATGCGCGGGCCCTGGTCCATGAAGTAGCCGAGCAGCGCGTCGGCCTGCTTGTTCAGCACCGCCTGCTCCTTGCCCTGCGGGTTGGCCACCGTGATCATCTGCACGTCTTCGAGCTTCATGCCGACCTTGCCCATGAAGGCGGTGAAGATCGTCAGGCTGGCGTCTCCCGCCGTCAAGGCGATGCGGCTGCCCTTGATCTCGGAGAGCTTGGTCGGACGCGCCGCGTCGGCGCGGTAGATGAAGGCCATCGGGCTTTGCTGCAAGGTCACGCCGACCGCCTTGATCGGCATGCCGTTGGAGATGCCGCGCATCATGGTGGCGGCATCGACATAGGCCACCGGGCTGTTGCTGCTCGCGACCAGTTGCGCCACGGTAGTGGAACCGCTGCCCTCCTGGATTTCGACATCCAGGCCTTCGGCTGCGTAAAAACCCTTGTCGCGCGCGACGAAGAACGGCGCGTGCTCGCCATACAGCGTCCAGTTGAGCCGGAACGGAAATTTCTCCAGCTTGGGCTGCGCGAACGCCTGGCTGCAGAACAAGAGCAATATCACCAGCAACAGTCTGTTTTTCATGTTGTCTCCTTGGTTTGGCAAAACAGGATGGAAAAACTGCGTTGACTACATTGTTCCCGAGCCTTCGCGCACGCGATGGGTCACGTGCCAGGGGATCAGGAATGCTTCAAGAAACTCGACCACGTAAAAGAACACCAGGCCAATCACGGTCAGCGCCACGATTGTCGCGAACATCAGGGCGGTCTCCATGTTTGAGTTGGTGACCAGCAGCAGGTAGCCCAGGCCCTTGTCGGCGCCGACGAACTCGCCGACCACGGCACCGGCCACCGAGAGCGTGGCGGCGACCTTGAGGCCGCTGAACAGGTAGGGCAGGCTGGTCGGCAGGCGAAAGCGCGCGAACAGCTGCCAGCGCGTTGCGCCCATCGAGCGCGCCAAGTCGGTCATTTCGGACGACATCGAGCGCAGCCCGACGGCGGCATCGATCACGATCGGGAAAAACGAAATCAGGAAGGCCACCAGCACCTTGGGCGTGGTGCCGACGCCGAACCAGACCAGGAACAAGGGCGCGATCGCGACCTTCGGCACCACCTGGAAAAACAGCAGTTGCGGCGTGATGAAGCGGTCGAAGCGGTGCGACGAGGTGATGCCGATCGCCAGCGGGATCGCGATCACCACGGCAAGCACGTAGCCGAGCAGCATTTCGTAGGTGGTCACCCAGCCGTGGAACAGCAGCTTGGGAAACTCCTGGACGAAGGTTTTTGCGACCGCGGTCGGTGGCGGCATCAGGTAGGCCGGCACATTGAACAGGTACACGCCGAGCTCCCAGATCGCGAGGAACACCAGGATGCCGGCCAGGGGAGAAAGTTTGCTCATGTCGACGCTGCCAGGGTGAAGGATTGCAGTGCGGTGGAATCGGGGTGGATGCCGAGGCCGGGGCCGTTGGGTACCCGGATGCGGTCGGCGACGGCGCGGAACGCGCCATCGGTGGTGCCGCGTTCGGCCAGATATTGTGGACCGTTCAGGGCCGCAGGCAAAGTCAGGCCGGCCCAGGCGAACAAATGCACCGAAGCCGCCAGCGACAGCTCCGGGTCGGTCAGGCCCGAGGCGAACAGCGTGAGGCCGTCGCGGCGCATGCCTTCGACAATGTTCGAGGCGTGCCAGAGCCCGCCGCAGCGCGCCACCTTCATGGCGATGCCGTCGAGCATGCCGAGCGCCGCGAACTCCGCCGCTTCGACCGGCGAGACGATGCCTTCGTCCATCAGAATCGGCAATGCGCCCTGCTGCCGCAGGCGCTGGTAATCGCGGATCCGGTTCGGCGGCAGTGGCGACTCGAGCGCACGCAAGCCCAGGTCTGCGAGCCGTGGCGCCTGGGCGAGTGCGGTGTCGATGTCGTAGCTGGTGTTCGCGTCG
Organism: Burkholderiales bacterium; assembly: GCA_947473125.1. Classification (GTDB taxonomy): domain Bacteria; phylum Pseudomonadota; class Gammaproteobacteria; order Burkholderiales; family JAEUOS01; genus CANJDH01. Next base: position 16,219 of record CANJDH010000008.1, on the reverse strand, counting down.
CACCAGTGAAACCCCAGCGGTGAAAACTGCGTGACCAGGCGCACCAGGTCGAGGTCGAAGGCGGCCGACTGCGGCGGCCCGAGCTTGATGTTGAAACTGTCATAGCCGAGGCCGCGGCCCTGCTCGAGGAGTTTCCCGGCCGCATCGAGGCTGGTGGTATTGATGGTCCAGCTGAGGCGAATTTCCGTGGCAGGCACAGCGGGTCGGGCGCCGGGGCTTCCGAGCAGCGCATGCACCGGCTTGCCGGCCCGCCGGCCCCATAGGTCGTAACAGGCCAGGTCGATGGCGGCCTTGGCGAGCGGCTGACCGATCGAGAACGACGGACGGATCGCGCGTTCCATGCGCGCATGCACGTCGGCCAGGTCGGACGGGTCGGCGCCCAGCACCGCCGGGGCCAGGTAGTGGCGCAACGTGGTGTCGACGCTTTCGACGGTTTCGTAGGTCCAGGTCTCCACCGGCACCGACTGGCCGATGCCCTGCCTGCCGTCTTCATCGGTCAGGCGCACCAGCACCGTGGGCCGCTGCCCCGATTTGAAGAACTTGAAATCGCCGACCAGCGGGTAGTCCCGCCAGCCGACCTCGACGCGTACGATCCTGCTCATTGCGGCCTTTTTGGCGGAAATCCGGATGAGTGTAACTGAATGGTTAAATGTTAACAGTCGTTCCGAACCCTGTCCAATCATGCAATGCTGCGTTGCCGTAATCAGTTCAGACGGGAATGTGATGCGGCCGGCACCGGGGCACTCGTCCGTTCGGGCGTTGCAACAAGGATAATGTAACGATATGGTTACTTGTGCTAGGATGCCGCCGAATCGACACTACCCTTCAAAGGAGAGACACATGCCCCGTATCAAGACCACCGTGGTTGGCTCGTACCCGGTCCCGGACTGGCTGGTGGCCGCGCCGTCCGAGCAGGCACTGATCGATGCCACCCGCGTCGTGATCTCGAGCCAGGAGGAGGCCGGGGTCGACGTGGTCTGCGACGGCGAGCTGTACCGCTTCGACATCAACCACCCCGAGACCAACGGCATGATCGAGTACTTCGTGCGGCCGATGGACGGGGTTGGTTTTCGCATGACGTTCGAGGAGCGGCTCAACTATCGCAAGGCCGAGGCGACGCGCTTTCGCACCCGCCCGCCGGGCGTCGTCGAAGGGCCGCTCGGCAGCGGCACGCTGGATCTGCCGCTGGCCTGTCGGCGCGCCGCAGTGCTTGCCACCAAACCTTTCAAATTCACCGTGACCGGCCCGCACATGCTGGCCAAGATGCTGATGAACAAGCACTACCCCGACACCCCGGCACTGGCGCATGCGCTGGCCGACGTGCTCGCCGAGCAGGTGCGCCACATCGACGCCGACATCATCCAGCTCGACGAAGCCAACCTGCCTGGCGCCCCCGACGAGTGGGAGTGGGCCGCCTCGTCGCTGAACCGCGTGCTCGATGCCGTCAAGACGGTGCCGGCAGTACACCTGTGCTTCGGCAATTACGGCGGGCAAAGCATCCAGAAAGGCGGCTGGGCCAGCCTGATCAAGTACCTGAATGCCCTGCATGTCGACCATGTTGTGATGGAATGTGCGCACCGGCCGGTCGAAGAGCTCGAAGTGTTCAAGGAACTGCGAGCGAGCATCGGCTTCGGCCTTGGCGTGATCGACATCAAGCACACCGAGACCGAAGCGGCCAGCGACGTGGCGCGCGCGATTGAGCGCGCCGAGAAAACCCTGGGCGCCGGCCGGGTCAAATACATCCATCCGGACTGCGGCTTCTGGATGCTGAAGCGCTCGATTGCGGATGCGAAGATCGCGGTGCTGGCCAAGGGCCGCGATTTGTTCGAGGGCGTGAAAAGCTAGACGAGGATTCTGCGGCGCCGGCCGGCGCCACGCCTGTCTAGTGCTTGAACAGGAAGCCGAGCACCAGTTCGCCCATGTGGCCCAGGCGCTCGGCCTTGGCGCGCGGCGATAGCAGGTCGCGCCCGAAGATCTCGGAGAGCGTGAACTTGTTGCCGAGGTAGAAGTAGGTCAGCGCCGCAATCGAAATGTAGAGCTGCACCGGGTCCACGCCGGCGCGGAACACGCCGGACTTGCGGCCGCGTTCGAGCACCTCTTCGATCATCGCCACAAAGGGTGAGTGCATGGTGCGTACCTTGGCCGACTTTTTCAGGTGCCGTCCCTGGTGCAGGTTGGCGCTGTTGAGCAGGTTCATGAACTCCGGGTGCTCGAGGTAATACTCCCACGTGAACGCCACCAAACGGCGGATCGCCTCGGGCGGGTCAATCTCGGTGAGGCGCAGTTCCTTCTCGGCGTCACGGATGTGCGCATAGGCGCCTTCGAGCACCGCGAGGAACAGGTCGTCCTTGTTGCCGAAATAGTAGTACAGCATGCGCTTGTTGGCATCGGCATTGGCGGCGATGCGGTCGACCCGTGCGCCGCCCAGGCCGTGCGCGGCGAATTCGGCTTTGGCCGCGTCGAGGATGCGCGCGCGCGTGCGCTCCGGGTCGCGCGTCGGCTTTGGTGTCGGCTGGCGCGCCGCACCCTTGGGGGTTTTGCGGGGTTTGCCGGCGGCGGGTTTCACTGAGGCCATGGATAGATTGTAACTGTCTGGTTAAAAATGGCAAATCACCGTCCGGATTGAAGCTGCGCTGGCGCGCACGGGTAAAATCGGACAATGCATCCAACCGCGCTCCTGCAGCAAAGCTTCATGGCCGCCGTGGCGGCGGCCGACCCGCGCAAGATCGTGCCGCCGCACCTGCCAAGCCCCGGCAAGGGCATGACGCTGGTGATCGGTGCGGGCAAGGCGGCGGCAGCGATGGCCAAGGCGGTGGAAGACCATTGGCCCGCCGATGCAAGCCTGGAAGGTGTTGTCATCACGCGCTATGCGCACGGCTACGCCGGTGCCGAGGCGCTCAAACGCATCCGCGTCATCGAAGCCGGCCACCCGGTGCCGGACGAGTCGGGTGAGGCGGCAGCGCGTGACATTGCCCGGCGCGTACAGGCATTGGGACCTGACGATTTGCTGCTCGCGCTGGTGTCGGGCGGCGGCTCAAGCCTGCTGGCCCTGCCGGTCGAGACCATTTCGATGGCCGACCTCAAGGCCACGACGCGCGAGCTGCTGCGCTGCGGCGCGCCGATCCAGGACATGAACGTGGTCAGAAAGCACCTGTCCCTGATCCAGGGCGGCAAGCTCGCCGCGATGTGCAAGGCGCGCATCGTCTCGCTGGTGATTTCGGACGTGACCGGCGACGCGCCCACGCATATCGCCAGCGGCCCGACCGTGCCCGACCCCTCCACCTACCAGGACGCGCTCGACATCCTCGCCAGGTTCGAATGTGACGTGCCGGCCAGCGTACGTGCCCACCTCGAATCGGGCGCGCGCGGCGCCATTGCAGAAACGCCCAAGCCGGGCGCGCCGGTGTTTGCCCGGGCCGAAACGCATGTGATTGCCACCGCGCATCGCAGCCTCGAAGCGGCCGCCGACGTATTTCGCGCCGCCGGCGTGACGCCGGTGATTCTGGGAGACACCGTCACCGGCGAGGCGCGCGAAGTGGGCAAGGTCCACGCCGCCATCGCGCGCGAAATCCTGGATTACGCGCAGCCATTCAAGAAGCCGGTGGCGCTGATTTCGGGGGGCGAATGCACCGTCACCCTCAAGAACGTTGCTGGCGGCACAGCGGGTCGCGGCGGCCGCTGCACCGAGTATCTGCTGTCGCTCGCCATCGAGATGAACGGCGCACCTGGCGTGTACGGGCTCGCCGCCGATACCGACGGCATTGACGGCTCGGAAACCAATGCCGGCGCGTATTTCGGGCCGGATGCCCTGAAAACCGTTGCGGCACAAGGCCTGCGGGCCGACAGGCTGCTAGAAGCCAACGACGCGTGGGGGTTCTTCGAGAGCGCCGGCAGCCTCATCACCACCGGGCCGACACGCACCAACGTCAACGACTATCGCGTCATCCTGATTGCGTGAAAGCGCGGATGGGATAATCCAGGCATGCTCAAGATCACCACGCCGGACGACTGGCACCTCCATGTGCGCGACGGCGCCGCCCTGGCCGCAGTATTGCCCGCCACGACGCGCCAGTTCCGCCGCGCCATCATCATGCCCAACCTCAAGCCGCCGGTGCGCACCGTGGCCGAAGCGGCGGCGTATCGTGACCGTATCCTCGCGGCGACGCCGAAGGGCGCCGACTTCGAACCCTTGATGACCCTGTATCTCACCGACAACACGCCGGCGGACGAGATCAGGCGGGTCGCCGAGTCGGGCTTTGTCAAGGCGCTCAAGTATTACCCGGCTGGCGCCACCACCAATTCGGACGCGGGCGTCACCGACATCATGAAGCCGATGAAGGCGCTCGAAGCCATGGCAGCGCTCGGTATTCCGCTGCTGATGCACGGCGAGGTAACCGATCCGGCGGTCGACGTGTTTGACCGCGAGGCGGTGTTCATCGAGCGTGTCTTTGAACCGCTGATGAAACGCCTGCCGCAGTTGCGGGTGGTGTTTGAGCACATCACCACGCGCCAGGCCGCCGAGTATGTGACTGCCGCGCCTGCCAACGTCGGCGCGACCATCACGCCGCAGCATCTGCTGTACAACCGAAACGAAATTTTCAAGGGCGGCATCCGCCCGCACTTTTACTGCCTGCCGGTGCTCAAACGGGAGGAGCATCGCGTGGCGCTGGTCAAGGCGGCCACTTCGGGCAGTGCCAAGTTTTTTCTCGGCACCGATTCGGCGCCGCATGCGCGCAACACCAAGGAAATTGCCTGCGGCTGCGCCGGCTGCTACACCGCGCCGCATGCCCTGGAACTGTACGCCGAGGTGTTCGAGGCTGCCAACGCGCTCGACAAATTCGAAGCCTTCGCCTCGTTCCACGGCCCGGACTTTTACGGCTTGCCGCGCAACACCGGCACCGTCACGCTCAAACGCGAAGACTGGGCGGTGCCGGAGACACTGCCCTACCTCGATGCCTCCGGCATCGTGCCCCTGCGCGCCGGCGAAACCCTGCACTGGAAACTGGTCGCCTGAATGGCGCTGTCCTGGCCCGAGTGGCGCAGTCAGGCGCTTGCGCCGCCGTGCATGCCGCTGAAACCCTTGGTGGAAGCGCTTCCCCACGATAGATGGCCGGAGACCCTTGACTGGAGCGGGCTGGCGGCTGCCCGTGAAGTGAAAAATGCGCGCGGTGCGCGACTCTCGTTCGTGGCATCGGCAAACCCGCCGCCGTCGGCGTTGGCATTCGAACAGCGCATTTTCGAGCGCGGTGAAGTCGAAACGCGCGCCGCGACCTGGCACGACGCGTTCCATGCCTGCACCTGGCTGACGTTTCCCGCCGCCAAGGCGCGCATCAACGCGCTGCACATTGAAGACGGGCTGGACAATACGCCGAACCGGCGCAGCGTGCTGCGCAACATCCTGACGCTGATCGATGAAGGCGGCATCGTCGTCACGAGCAGCAATCCGGCGCTGCTCGGCTTGCTGCGCGGTTTTGCGTGGCATGAACTGTTCTGGCAGCAGCGTGCAGCAGTGCTGCGCGACATGGATTTCGTCATCTTCGGCCACGCCCTGTATGAGCGCTCCCTGTCGATGCACTACGGCAGCACCGGGCGCGGCGTGTTGCTGCAGGTGGAGCCGGCCTACTTCGACTGGCCGATCGCCGGCCGCGTGCAGCATCTTGATGCACGGCTCGTTGCACTGCTCGCCGAACCCGCGCACCTGAACGACACCGCCCTGCTGCATCCGGTGCCGATCAAGGGGGTGCCGGGTTGGGATGACGCCAATGAACAGGAAGACTATTACCGCGACGCGCGACAGTTCCGCCCCGGGCGGCGCAGGGTGGCCTGATGCTCGCGATCCTGAATGTCACGGCGCCGTTTTTTGCCCTGATCGCCTGCGGTTACGCCGCCTGCCGATACCGCCTGCTGCCGGACAACGCCGTCCCGGCGCTCAATACATTCGTGCTGTACTTTGCCCTGCCGTGCATGATGTTTCGTTTCACGCTCGAAACACCGTTCGCGCAGATCTTCTCGGCCCACGTGTTTCTGGCCTACATGGTGGCGGGGTTGATCACCTTTGCGGTCTTTGTAGCTTCTTATCGCTATGCCAGCATGAGCCGGCTGCGCCACGGCGCTTATCCTGGCTTGGCGGTGTCCTGGTCGAACTGGGGCTATATGGGGTTTGCCCTGATCCCGGCGCTGTTGGGCAAGGAAGCGCTGCCGATCATCGTGGCCGGCGGCATGGCCGATCTTTTCGTGGTCTTGTCGGTGGGGCTGGCATTGGGCAGTGGCGCGTCCGGCCACAGCTCCGCCAAGGCCATCGCGCTCGGTGCGGTATTGCGGGTGGTGAAGAACCCGATGATCTGGGCAGTGATCCTCGGGGCAATCGGATCCGCAGCCGGGCTGACCCTGCCGGCTGCGCCCGACCAGCTGGTGAAACTGCTGGGGAGCGCGGCGGTGCCGGTGGCACTGTTTGCGATCGGCGTGTCGCTCTACCGGCCCGGCGTGCCGGTGCTGCGTGCCGACGTGATGATGATCACCGGCGGCAAACTGCTGTTGCAGCCTTACATTGTGGCCATCGTCGCGATCCACCTGTTCGGCTTGTCGGCGTTCGAGATGCATGTGCTGGTGCTGATGGCGGCGTTGCCGGTAGCGGGCTCGGTGTTCCTGTTCGCAGAACGCGCCGGCAGCGATTCGGACGCGATTTCGGGCTCGATCCTGGTGTCGACGGCCCTGGCCTTTTTCAGTTTTTCGGCGCTCTGCTGGGCGATGGGCCTGAGCTTGCGCTGATGGCGGTACAAGCCGGGCCGGCGCGCGCCGGACGCAACGAGCAGGCAGGTGCCGGGCGCTCTTGTGTGCATGTGCGTGAATATGCGTGAATGTGCGTTGTGGTACGCGGTGGTGCGTGGTGGCGCCCATACTGGTGATGTGAGGAATTGACGCAGGATTCAGGAGGCAGTGAATGGATAAGTTTGACTACGACCTTTTCGTGATTGGCGCCGGCTCCGGCGGCGTACGCGCCAGCCGCATTGCCGCTTCGCTCGGTGCGCGCGTCGCGGTGGCGGAGGCATATCGCCCGGGCGGCACCTGCGTGATTCGCGGCTGCGTGCCCAAGAAACTGATGGTGTACGCGGCGCACTTTCATGAGGATTTTGAAGATGCGCGCGGCTACGGCTGGACCGTACCCGAAGCCAATTTTTCCTGGCCGGTATTGATGGCGGCCAAAAATCGCGAAATTGCAAGGCTCGAAGGCATCTACGAAAAGCTGCTCGCCAACGCCGGCGTGACCCTGATGCGCGGTCGCGCCACGCTGGCTGATGCCCACACAGTCGAGATCGACGGCAAGCGCATCACGGCCAAGAACATCCTGATCGCCACCGGCGGCTGGCCTGCCAAGCCTGCGATCCCCGGCGCCGAGCTGGGCATCACCTCGAATGAGGCGTTTGAACTCACCGACCTGCCCAAGCGGGTATTGATGGTCGGTGGCGGCTACATTGCCGTGGAGTTTGCCGGCATCTTCCACGGCCTCGGCGCCGAGGTGACGCTGTCGTATCGCGGTGAAGAAATCCTGCGCGGCTTTGATGACGACGTGCGCAAGCACTTGCGCGGCGAGCTCGAAGCCAAAGGCATCAAGGTACTGCTCGGGCACCAGGTGGCGGCGATCGAACGCAATGGCCCTGGGTTGCGAGTGCGTTGCGCGAAGGGCGCGCCGGACCTGACGGTCGATGCCGTGATGTTTGCCACCGGCAGAATCCCCAATACCGCCAACCTCGGCCTGCAGCAAGCAGGCGTCAAGCTTGACGATGGCGGTGCGGTCGTGGTCGACGCATTCTCGCGCACTTCGGTGGAAAACATTTACGCCGTGGGCGATGTGACCGACCGCGTGCAGTTGACGCCGGTGGCGATACGAGAGGGTAATGCGGTCGCGCAAACCCTGTTTGGCGCGCGCCCGGTGTCGGTGACCCACAACAACATTCCCAGCGCGGTGTTCAGCCAGCCGCCGATCGGCACCGTCGGTGATACGGAGGCACAGGCGCTGGCGAAATATGGCCAGGTCGAGGTGTATCAATCGACCTTCCGACCGATGAAACACACGCTCTCCGGCCGCGGCGAAAAGTCTTACATGAAGTTGCTGGTGGAGCCGAACACGCAGAAGGTGGTGGGCGTGCACATGGTGGGAGGCGACGCACCGGAAATCATCCAGGGCATCGGCATCGCCGTGGTGGCCGGGCTCACCAAACAGCAGTTCGACGAAACCGTCGGCATCCACCCGACGGCGGCGGAGGAGTTTGTCACCATGAAAGAGAAAGTGCTGAGACAGGCGTAACGCGTCGATTTCCGTCGCCACTGCCTTTGCATGCGGCAGCGGAACCGGCGCGCACTACCGCCACATGGCAGCGCCTGCCCACAGGGCAGCGGAAAATACGGTACTGATCGTCAGGACGCCCGGCGCCACGCGCACCACAAAGCGCGCACCACCCGCCACATAGGCGCCGACCAGCTTGCTGGTGGTGTTCGTCAGGACGGCGGCAATCAGCGGTAGCACCAGGAGCCGCGCCGCTTCGCGTGCCTCGATCGGCACCGCCTGGCTGAACAGTGCGGCGGCCGGCGCGTGCACGTCGGCAAAGCCCGCCACTGCCGCTGCGGCGATCAGGCCGGCTTCACCGAACCACCCCTTCAGCAATTGTGCCGCGATCTGCACCGCAGTAATCAGCCCTGCAATGATCAGCGCATCGCGCAGGCGGATGGCCTTGTGTTCATGTCCCGGCGGATCGGGTGCGGCCTGCCCGAGGTTGTGCCCGAACACCGAAAACAGGATGGCGACAAGCGTGCCGCACAAGGTCGGCAGCCACAGCGTGGCGAGCCATGCCGGCTGGATGGCCGCGGCCACCAGCAACAACTGCAGCATGGTGGCGATGTTGGATGCCGCTGCGGCACGCACGCAGGGCCCGAGCTCGTCGGGGTGTTCGCGCGAACGCGCACCCATCGCGGCGATGGTGGCGGTGCTCGATACGAAACCTGAAGCGAGACCGGCCAGCACCAGGCCGTGGCGGTCGCCGAGCAGCCGTTGCGCAATGTGGCCGGCGGCCTGGATCGTCAGCAGTATCGCGACCAGCCGCGCCAATGCGCGCGGGTTGAAAAATTCGCCGACCAGCGGACGGTTGGGCAGCAGGGGTAGCAGAACCAGTGCGAGGCCGGTGAGGATCAGCAAATCGCGCAATTCGGATTGCGTCAGCCAATGGGTGGAGAAGCGATGCAGGTGCTCGCGCGCGGCGAGCAGGATGGTGACCACCGCGCCGGTGGCGGCGGCTAGCACCGGTTCGGCCACGGCGGTCACGCCGACCAGATAGGCGACGAACAAAGCGAGCTCGGTGGTGACGCCCGGGTCGTCGGAACGGTCGCGCCAGTGCGCCACCAGAGCAAGGCCCGCCACCAGTGCCGCGCCGAGCAGCGATAGCCCGGGAATGCCGCTGATCTCGGCCATGGCGCCGGCGAGGCTGACGAGTGCGAAGGTGCGGATGCCGGCCAGGCTGCGGGTGCTGCCGCTGCCTTTGCGCCGCTCGCGCTCAAGCCCCATCAGGAGGCCGCAGCCGAGCGCCACCAGGAGGGCGGTGAGGTGTTCGTTCACGCGTGGAGCATAGCCGATGCAGCGCGCGCGAGGAAATCGGCGCGCTCGACGATGCGGCCCGAAGCGCAGGTCAAGCTAGTCGACGCAGCCGAGCCCCAGATTTGTGAGAGTTTCAACTTCCTGCGCCGAGAAGCCCCAATCGGCCAGCGCTTCGCGCCCGCGCTGGCCGCGCTCCGGTGCGGTACCGCGCACGGCGCCCGGCGTGCGCGAGAAACGTGGTGAGGGAGCGGGCTGGTTCACCTTGCCCACGTCGATGAAGGTGCCCCGTCCGGCCATGTGCGGATGGCTGCGCGCTTCGCTGAACGTCAGTACCGGTGCGAAACAGGCGTCGGAGCCGTCGAATGCGCTGTCCCATTCGTCGCGGGTACGAGTCTTGAATGTGGCTGCAAAACGCTCACGCAGCGCGGGCCAGCGCGCGCGGTCGTTCTGCTTGGGCAAGGCCTCATGCGCCAGCCCCATGCGTTCGAGCAGTTCGGCGTAGAACTTCGGTTCGATGGCGCCGATGGCAACGTACTTGCCATCTTTGGTCTCGTAGGTGTCGTACCAGGGCGCGCCGGTGTCGAGCAGGTTGTCGCCGCGGGTTTCGTTCCATTGATTGCGCGCCATCATGCCGGCAAACATGGCGGCGAGTGTCGAGGCACCGTCCACCATGGCTGCATCGACTACCTGCCCTTTGCCGGAACGCTGCGCCTCGATGATGCCGCAGGCGATGCCGAAGGCGAGCAGCATGCCGCCGCCGCCGAAATCGCCGACCAGATTGAGAGGGGGAACCGGGGCTTCACCCTTGCGGCCGATTGCGTGCAGCACGCCGGTGAGGGCGATGTAATTGATGTCGTGGCCGGCACGGGCGCTAAGCGGCCCCTCCTGGCCCCAGCCGGTCATGCGGCCGTAGACCAGTTTCGGGTTGCGCGCCAGTAGGGTGTCGGGTCCCAGGCCGAGGCGCTCCATCACGCCGGGCCGAAAGCCTTCGATGATGGCGTCGGCCTTGTCTGCGAGTTGCAGCGCCGCCGCCACGCCTTCCCTGGACTTGAGGTCAAGGGTGACCGAACGCCGGCCGCGCATCATGACGTCGGTGGCGCGGTTGCTGCCCAGTCCCAGACCCGAGTCGCCGGGGCGATCGAGCAGCAGCACATCGGCGCCCATGTCGGCGAGCATCATGCCGCAGAACGGCCCCGGGCCGATGGCTTCGAATTCGAGGATCTTGAGTCCGGACAAGGGTCCCATGGTCGTTTCAGGCGTAGTCGAAAAGTGCGCCAATCATCGCACAAGCTCGGCTGTTGGTTCGTGGAGTTGCGGGTCGGTCAGGAGCGGATGCGCAGTTTTTCGTACACTTGCGGGCGTCGCGACCATTCGCGTAGCCCTCTGTACCCGCCTCAGGAACGCCGCCATGCCGCTACCTCCCCCCCAGCCCCGCGATGAACTGCACCTGCGACGCATCGAGGTGCGCGGCTTTCTTCGACACGACGGCCTCCTTGACATCGAAGCGCACATCGTCGATACCAAATCCTTGCCGTTCGAAGTCGGCAGCCAGGGCAGAACCTTGCCGCCAGGCGAGCATCTGCATGACATGACGATTCGCCTGACCGTCGACAAGGCGTACCTGATTCACGAGGCGCTGGCCGTTACCGAGGCTGCGCCGCACCTGGTCTGCCCGTCGGCAGCGGCGTCGATTGCGCAGCTCAAGGGCTTGACGATCGGCGCCGGCTGGAATCGTGCGATCCGCGAGAAACTGGGCGGTGCGAAAGGCTGCACGCACCTCTCTGAACTGCTCGCGCAAATGGCAACGGTGGCGTTTCAGACGCTCGCGCCGGAGCGTATCGCCGTGACCGGGCCGCTTGACGCCAACGGCCGCCCCCTCAAGATCGACAGTTGTTACGCCTACGCCAGCCACCGCGACATGGTGCGGGTGCGCTGGCCCGAACATTACGACGGGCCGGTGGCGGCAGAACGGCCATAGCGGAAACCCGTAGTCAACCTGAAGCGCTGCGACAGCGGGATGCGCTGCGGGCACGACGCCACAAGCAGTGATCCTTAGTTGCGTGGTTTGAGCGCAGCCGCGCGAGCGGCGCGCGATTCCGGGCTGGCCGCCGCCAGGGCAATCTGGTCGTGCGCCATGTAGCCGGCAGCATGGTTGAGTGCAGTGGCCACGGCGTTGACCGATTCCTTGCTCATGCGCACGGCTGCAGCCGGCTTGGCGAGTGTCTGTGCCGCCACTTCGCGCGCCTTTGCCAGCGCCTGGCCCTTGGGCGCCGTGTAGTCGATCACACCCATCGCCAGCGCGTCGGGTGCGGAAAAACGTTCGCACAAAATGGTCAGGCGCTTCGCCTTGGCAGGCCCGAGCAGGTTGGTGAGCCGCGGAATCGTGCCCCAGGTGAGCGGAATCCCCAATGCGATCTCGGGCAGTGAAACGAACGCGTCTTCGGCGGCGACGCGCCAGTCACATGCGAGCGATAGCGCGAGCCCGCCGCCGACGGCATAGCCTTCGATCGCGGCGATCGTGATCTGCGGCATTTCTTCCCAGGCCTTGCACAGCTTGAAGCCGGTCGAGGCGATTTCGCGGCGCTCGATGGTCGAGAGCGAATCGTCGGCCCAGGCGTTGGCGTCTTTCAGGTCGGCGCCGGCGGAGAAGCACACGTCGCTGCCGGTGAGGATGACGACGTCAATGTCGGTGCGGTCCGAGAGCTCGCGCGCCACGGATATGAGCTCGCGCATCAGCGCGCGCGACAGCGCATTGCGCGCGGCCGGGCGGTCGAGGCGTACCAGGGCCAGGCGCGGCTCCAGCGTCAGGGTGAGCAGTTCGTAGGCCACGGCGCGTCTCCGGAGGTCAGGCGTCAATCATGATCGACGTTGCGAGCGGGCGCTCCTCGCAGTCTTGCGGCCCGCCGCACTGCCATTGCTGCATCAGGAAATCGCCATCGGCATCGAGCGCGGCGAACGGTGAATGCCAGACGCCGGTGCGCCATACGATGCCCTGGGTGCGCATCCCGATGAAGGCCCGCAAGCCATCGAGGTCGGGGTCGCCGTTGCCGAGCGCCGGGCAGGCACAGATGAGGAAGCGTGCTCCCGAGTTGGGAAAGAACAGCTGCGGCGACAGCGGGTGCCGCTCGACCAGCTTGAGCTCGAACGGCAATGCGCTCTTGCGGATGCGGTAAATCGCGGTATGCAGGCGCGCGGCGCGGGCATCGGTGCCGGCCATGTCGAGCGGTGTGTCGAAACGCTGCGCGCGCCCCTGGTTGGCCGCACTGGCGTGGCCCAAGGCCTCGAACACCTGGCCGAAGGGCTCGAACGCCTCTGAGGTAAGGGATTGCGCGCGCATGGTCGTTGCGCGCCTAGTTGAAACTCGCCGCTTTCCAGTCGCGCTGTTTCAGTGCCTTTTCGCGCAGTGCGCTGATGGTGGTCTGTGTCGTGATCGCGTTCGGGTCGATCACGACTTCGATCACCGAGGGCAAGCCGCTGGCCACGCAGCGTTTGAGGGCATCGGCAAACTGCGCCGTCTCGGTGACGGTTTCGCCGTGCGCACCGTAGGCCTTCGCGAGGGCAGCAAAGTCGGGGTTGGTGAAGCTGGTGCCATGGACGCGCTCCGGGTAATCGCGCTCCTGGTGCATGCGGATGGTGCCGTAGATACCGTTGTTGACGATCACGAAAATCACGTTGAGCTCGTGGTGCACGGCGGTGGCCAGCTCCTGGCCGTTCATCATGTAGCAGCCGTCGCCGTTGAACGAGACCACCGTGCGCTTGCGGTCGGCCGTTTTTGCGGCAATCGCGGCCGGGACGCCATAGCCCATCGAGCCGGCGGTGGGGGCCAACTGGGTGCGATGCCCGGTGTAGCGGTGAAAGCGGTGCAGCCAGCCGGAGAAATTACCGGCGCCGTTGGTGTAGACCGTGTCTTCCGGCAGCATGGCTTCCATGGTGCGGATGATCTCGCGCAACTCCACCTTGCCCGGCATGCCCTTGTAGGCACTGCCTTGCCAGGTCTCGTATTCGGCACGCGCCTGCTTGGTGGCGGCAGCGTATTTAGGCGCCGTGGGTTTGCCCAGCGCCTGGGCCGCAGCGGCAAATTCGTTCATGCCCGAGGCGATCAATAGTTCGCCTTGATACACGCGCCCCAGTTCGTTCGGGTCGTTGTGGATGTGGATCAGCTTCTGGGTTGGCACCGGCGAAGTGAGCAGGGTGTAGCCCGAAGTGGTCATCTCGCCCAGGCGTGCGCCGATCGCGAGGATCACGTCGGCGTCCTTGACGCGCGCGGCCAGCAGCGGATTGATGCCGATGCCGACATCGCCGACGTAGTTGGGCAGGCGGTTGTCGTACAAATCCTGAAAGCGGAACGAGCAGCCGGCGGGCAGCTCGAAGTTTTCGACAAAGGCGCGCAAATCGGCGATGCCCTGTGCATTCCAGCCGGCACCGCCGAGAATGACCATCGGCCTCTCAGCCGCTCCCACCAAGGATTTCAGCCGCGCCATGTCGGCCGGGTTGGGGGACGCCTGCACGGTCTTGAAGCAGCCTGCGTCAGGCACAGTTGCCATCGAAGTGAGCATGTCCTCCGGCAAGGCCAGCACCACCGGCCCGGGACGGCCCGATACCGCAGTATGAAACGCGTGGCTCACATATTCGGGGATGCGGTCGGCGCGGTCGATCTGCGCGACCCATTTGGTCATCTGGCCGAACATGCGGCGGTAGTCCATCTCCTGAAAGGCTTCGCGCTCAACCTGATCGGAGGCGACCTGTCCGACAAACAGGATCATCGGGTCGGAATCCTGGAAGGCGGTGTGCACGGCGATGCTGGCGTTGGTGGCGCCGGGCCCGCGCGTAACAAAGCAGATGCCGGGCTTGCCGGTCATCTTGCCGTAGGCGCCGGCCATGAAACCGGCGCCGCCGTCCTGGCGCGCGACGATCAGCTCGATCGTGTCGCGCGCGCCGTAGAGCGCGTCGAGTACCGCAAGATAGGATTCACCGGGTACGCAAAAGGCATGCTGCACGCCGTGGATCTTGAGCTGGTCGACAAGGATTTCGCCGCCGGTGCGAGATTTGAGGGAATTGGTCATTGTGTAGGTTATGGGAAACAGCGACACCGGCACCCGCTTGCGCGCGCCGGAAGTGCCAAGACCGGCGCGGATGCGCCTGAACTTGGTCCAAACAAGCGAAGGTATTCTACCTGCGGCTACTCGACCGCCTGTTTCGAGCCGAGCTGGGCGTCGAACCGCCAGCCGAAGCTTTCCAGCTTTTTGCGCGCGGCGATGCCGTAGTCTCGTTCGACATCCATGCCCACCTCGGGCGCGTACTGGATGTCCGCTGCGACATCGCGGTTATCGCCCTGGATCAGCACCAGCAGCACCGATTCTTCGTTTTCGGTGTTGCGAAAAGTGCGCATCACTTTTGGCGGGATCGAAATCATGTCGAAGGCATTCAGGCGCGTTGAGTGCTCGCCCCGGTCGCCCCAGGATATGTCGAACGCCCCCTTGATCGTCATGAAAGTCTCAGTGGTGCGATCGTGGGCATGCAGCAGGGGGCCGTCGCCTGGCGGGCAGCGGCAGACGTTGACGGTCAGGCCGCTCGGACCGGTGATGCCCGGGTTCTGGTTGGTGCCGCCCATGCCGGCCGGCGCCATGTACAGGTAAATCGCGTTGGCGGCGATTTTCTCGAGCAGTTCCGCCGGCACGCCTTCGCCGGCGTCAAGCCGTGCTTTTTTGGGTTGGATTGCGTCGAACCGAACCGTACGGCTGCGCATTTCGTCCGAGCTGGGAGTAAGTGTCGGCATGAGTGGGTCCTTGACGGAAATTATTCAAGCGCCAACTTTGCGTTGACGGCGATTTTGCGGAATTTTTCGATGTCGTCCGCGATGACTCTCGCCAACTGGGCGGGTGATCCCGCTTTGACATTGAGACCAATGTCGTAGGCTTTGGCCTTGAAGTCGACGTCGTTGGCGATGGATTGGGTGGCTTGTACCAGCCGCATCAGAATTTCGGGCGGTGTGCCGGTCGGCGCAACGATGCCCTGCCACCAGGTCATGTTGTAGCCCTTGAGTCCGCCTTCTTCGACCGTGGGCAGGTTGGGGAAGCGCGGGTCGCGTTGGGTGCCGGTCGTGGCGAGCGCCTTGACGCGACCGCCATCCACGTACTGTTTGGCCGCACCTTCATGCGTGCAACTTACGGTACCGGCCATCACGTCCTGCATCGCCGGGCCGCTGCCCTTGTAGGGAACGTGCAGCATGTCGACACCCGCCATGGTGTTAAACAGCTCCCCGGAGAAATGATTGCCGCTACCGGGCCCGGCGCTGGCATAGCTGAGCGTATGTGGCTGCTTCCTGGCCAAGGCGATCAGTTCCGCCACGTTGCTGGCCGGCACCGACGGATGGCACACCAGAGTCGAGGCGTACCAAACCAGTTGCGCCACCGGAGCGAAGTCCTTGATTGGATCGTACGGCAGGGCCTTGGATGTAGCGGGAAGCGTGCCATGCGTAATCGAATTGGCGTACAGCAGCGTATAGCCGTCGGCCGGCGACCGCGCGACCGCTTCTGCACCGATGCGTGCGCCAGCGCCGGGCTTGTTGTCCACGACGACCTGCTGGCCGAGTGCACCGCTCAATTTTTGCGCGACCAGGCGTGCCGCTATGTC
>CANJDH010000007.1 GCA_947473125.1 Burkholderiales bacterium | reverse complement strand
CGACACGTTCAGCAAAAACCTTGGCGCGCGCATCGGTTTTAATCAGACATCGCCTTATCAGGTCAACAGTGTTAACAATGGCTCGCCCGTGGCATTTGTCGGCGGCTCAACAGCGGTCACGGGATTTCGCTCGGGGCAAATTGCGACGACGCCTGATTTCAATGCCAATTCCCTAAGCTTCAACGGAGCCGCTGCAGGGCTGGGCACAGTTGCTCAGGCCGGTCAATTTGCGGTTACTCTGGCAAACAGAAGCCTGACACGGTTCATCAATCTTGAACTTTCTGCCTTGGAGGCGGATGGCAAGGGAAAAATCATCTCCAGCCCTCGCGTACTGACCGCGGATCAGATTGAAGCAACGATTGAACAAGGAACCGAGTTGCCGTATCAGCAGGCAACGAGCAGCGGCGCCACATCGGTAACTTTCCGCAAAGCGAATTTGAGTCTCAAGGTCAAACCGCAAATTACGCCGGAAGGCAACATTATCATGGACGTGCAGGTCAACAAGGACTCCGTAGGCCAGGTAACGGGAGCAGGTTTTGCCATCGATACCAAGAATATCAAAACGCAGGTTCTGGTGGATAACGGCGGAACGGTTGTCATCGGCGGCATCTATACTCAGAACGAACGCGATACCCTGACCAAAGTGCCGTTGTTCGGCGATTTGCCGGTGTTCGGAAATTTGTTCCGCAATCAAGCTCGCACCAACGACAAGACCGAACTTCTGGTGTTCATTACGCCACGCGTGGTGAATGACCGGCTGAACGTGCGCTGATAATCACGGTGCAAATTAACCGGGCGCACAGCCCGGTTTTTTTTTGCCAGACAACGGCTGCTAGAATTCTCCACCGTGCAGAACAACATCGTGCTTGTCGGCCTCATGGGCGCAGGAAAGACCACCATCGGCCGCCTGCTTGCCAAGGCATTCTCGCGGCCCTTTGTCGACTCCGACCACGAGATCGAGGCGCGGACTGGCGTCAAGGTGCCAATCATTTTCGAGATTGAAGGTGAACCCGGTTTTCGTGCCAGGGAAGCCCAAATCGTGGCTGAATTGGCGCAGCGTAGCGGATTGGTCATCGCCACGGGAGGGGGCGCAGTGCTCAACCCGGAAAGCCGAACGACCCTCCACAACTGCGGTGTCGTCGTATACCTGCATGCTCAACCCAATGACCTTTGGATGCGCACGAGGCATGACCAGAATCGACCGTTGTTGCGCGCTGCGGATCCGCTGGCACGACTAGCGGAGTTATACACGCAGAGGGATCCGTTGTATCGTGAGACGGCGCATCTGGTGGTCGACACCGGGCGCCAGAGTCCGCGCCTGCTGGCGGGCAAGATAGAACAACAACTGCGAGATCTATGGATCAGACCCGACACAGCACTGCTGCCCCACGGCGAACCGAACTCCGCGTCGATTTAGGCGATCGGTCCTACCCGATCCTGATCGGGCAGGACTTGCTTGATGACCCCTCGATCTGGCAAGGGGTCGGCACAGGCGTTGCGGTCGTGACCAGCGACCGGATCGCACCGTTGTTTCTCGATCGCCTGATCCATACGCTCGAGCAAAGCGGCAAGCGCGTCCTCAGCGTAATCCTGCCAGATGGCGAGGCCGTCAAGAACTGGGAAACGCTCAATCAGATTTACGACGCGTTGCTGACGGCACATTGCGACCGCAAGACTACGCTGATTGCACTCGGCGGCGGCGTGATTGGCGACATGACCGGGTTTGCCGCCGCCACCTACCAGCGTGGTGTACCGTTTGTCCAGATCCCCACGACCTTGCTGGCGCAGGTCGATTCGTCCGTTGGGGGCAAGACGGCGATCAATCACCCACTCGGTAAAAACATGATCGGTGCGTTCTACCAGCCGCGCATGGTCGTGATTGACGCTGCGGTGTTGGGATCCTTGCCGGAGCGTGAATTGCGTTCCGGCATGGCCGAAGTGATCAAGTACGGATTCATCTACGACGCCGCATTTCTGGCTTGGCTTGAAGACAATCTCGACCACTTGCTGGGGCGTGACCTGCAGGTCCTGGAGCATGCAATCCGGCGATCTTGCGAAATCAAGGCCGAAATTGTCGCGCAGGATGAACGCGAAACCGGCATTCGAGCCTGGCTGAACCTGGGGCACACGTTTGGCCATGCGATCGAGGCCGGAATGGGTTACGGGACGTGGTTGCATGGCGAGGCCGTTGCAACCGGGATGGTGATCGCAGCCGGTCTGTCGGCCTCCCTGGGTCATATCAGCGAGGCCGATGCGGCACGCGTTGCCACACTGGTAAAGCGTGCCGGACTGCCGGTCAGAGCACCGGCTCTGGGCGCAGACCGTTACCTGGAGTTGATGCGCGTTGACAAGAAAGCGCAGGCCGGCGCGATACGTTATGTGTTGCTCAAGGCGCTCGGGGAGGCCTTCGTCACGGCGGTGCCGGACCAACAAGTGGTTTCGGTACTCGAAGCGCACATGGAGCAGACCTCGTCGTGAACGGCATCCAACTCGCCCTGTATGCCGCCGACCCGCAGCGATCCCGTGGTCGCCGGTTGCCGGAGGAGCCGGCCACCGGCCGTTCGGAGTACGGGCGCGACCGCGATCGTATCGTCCACGCCAATGCATTTCGCCGTCTGGAGTACAAGACGCAAGTATTCGTCAATCACGAAGGCGACCTGTTTCGTACGCGGCTGACGCATTCGATCGAGGTGGCGCAACTGGCGCGTTCGATTGCGCGGCAATTGCGCCTTCACGAAGAGCTGGTTGAGGCGATTTCCCTGGCCCACGATCTGGGCCACACCCCGTTCGGCCACGCCGGACAGGACGCGCTCAACGACTGCATGCGCAGCTTTGGCGGGTTCGAACACAACCTTCAGTCGCTGCGCGTGGTCGATCTGCTTGAGGAGCGTTATGGGGCGTTCGATGGCCTCAACCTCACTTTTGAGACGCGGGAAGGGATCCTCAAGCATTGTGCAACGGACGTGGCCGCCGGCTTGGGGGATGTCGGCGAGCGCTTCCTCGACGGAACACAGCCTTCCCTCGAGGCGCAACTGGCCAATTTTGCCGATGAGATCGCCTACAACAACCATGATGTGGATGATGGCCTGCGGTCCGGGCTGATTCTGCCGGAGCAATTGCTCGAGGTGCCCCTGTTCAGGCGCCACTGGGACATTGCGCAGGCCCTGTACCCGGCCGCATCGGAGCGGCGCCGCATAAACGAAACGGTGCGGCGCATGATCAACACCCTGGTGCTTGACCTGGTGGGCGCGAGTCAGGCGAACATCGATCGGCACGCTCCGGCTTCACCGGATGCGGTGCGGCGCCTGCCCGCCATGATCGCCTTCAGCCCGGAAATAGAAGCCGAATCGCTGGCGCTCAAACGTTTTTTGCGCGATGCCTTGTACCAGCACTACCGGGTCCAGCGCATGAGCACCAAGGGGCGCCGCATCGTGCGCGAACTGTTTCAGGCATTTATCGCGGATGCGCGCCTGATGCCGCCGCAATACCAGGCCAAGGCAGAAGCCGACCGCGCGCGCGCGGTGGCAGACTACATTTCGGGCATGACCGACCGTTACGCGATGCGTGAGCATCGCCGCCTGTTCGCCGTCGAAGAGATTTAGGCGATGGTTCTGGCCTAGGGGAGACGCTTCCCGTTCGCGGCGCGGCATCCGCGAGCCGCGCCACAGACGGCCAAGCTCACTCGAGCCTGATCTTCGCCTGCTCCACGACCTTGCCCCAGCGGGCAAGGTCCGCCTTGATCTGCTCGGCGAATTGTTCGGGCGTGTTGCCGACCGGATCGATGCCGAGGGTTGAAAAGCGCTCGCGCAGGTCCGGTTCTTTCAGGGCGGCGCTAATGTCGCGATGCAGCCGGTCCACCACGGTCCTCGGCGTCTTCGCCGGAACCATGATGCCCACCCATGACACTGCCTCGAACCCCGCCACTCCTTGTTCGATGAAGGTCGGCACATCCGGCAGCGACGCGATGCGTTTCTGGGATGACACGCCCAACGCCACCAGCTTGCCCGATTTGATGTGAGCCTGAGCGCCGGCCACGGCCGAGTAGGCCAGCGGCACCTGCCCGCCGATCGCATCAATCACTGCCTGGCCGCCGCTCTTGTAGGGAATGTGCGTCATGTCGAGCCCGGTGCGCTGCTTGAGCAGTTCGCCGGCCACATGGGTCGTACCGCCGGTACCCGAGTGCCCGAAGGAGAGCTTGCCGGGATTCGCCTTCGAATACGCCATCAACTCGGCAAACGTCTTTGCGGGCACCGCCGGGTGCGCCACCAGCACCAGCGCGGCGTCGCCCAGTTTGGTGATCGGCTGGAAGTCTTTCACCGTGTCGAACGGAATTTTCGGGAACACGAAAGGGTTGATGACCATCGTGCCGTCGAAGGCAAGCAGCAGCGTGTAGCCGTCCGGCGCTGATTGCGCCACATACTGGGTGCCGGGGTTGCCCGATCCCCCGGGGCGGTTTTCGACGATGACCTGCTGGCCGATCTGGCGTGACAGCTTGTCGGCCAGTACGCGCGCCGAGGTGTCAGTGACACCGCCCGTGGCGAACGGTACGATCAGGCGGATCGGCTTGTTGGGATAGTCCTGCGCCTGTCCTGCGCTGGCCATCAGCATCACGCTGGCCGTCAATACCAATGCGCTTGCCCAAACGGTTCTTATCGGTTGCATGATTTCTCCTGTTTCATGGCGGTTGGCTTCGCCGCGGTTCGGTGAAGAGCACCGCGCCCGGGCTTGTCTGGTGATGACGTCGGTTATGTTTCAGGTGCCTGCAAGTTCAGTGCATTCCAACCCGCCCATCCCAATGTGCGCAGCGTGCGGATGTTGGCTGCGTAGATGTCCGCTGCATCGGGAAAGGCCGCCACCGCCCGGTCGATGCTCTCTTCGCGCAGCAGGTGCAGGGTCGGGTAGGGTGAGCGATTGGTGCAGTTTTCGATATCGTCGGGCGCGCTGTCGGCAAACTGGTAGTCGGGGTGGAAGCTCGCCACCTGCAGTTCGCCGGTCAGATCCAGCGCCTCAATGGCGGCATCGGCGATCTCCAGAAACTCGTTGTAGTCAAGAAAATCGTTGAGCGCCCACGGGTGAATCAACAGTGTCGTGTCGGTTTCCGATGCGCTGGTTGCGGCAAGATGCCTGAGCTCGTTCGAAAGATCCTGCAGCAGGGTGTCGGCATCCCGTGCTGCGCTGACCACATAGCGAATCTGGTCCTTGACTTGCACCGCCTTGGCAAACGGGCACAAATTGAGGCCGATGACAGCCCTTTCAACCCAGTCGCGGGTTGCGGCAATGATGGAGTCGTTGTCGATCGTGTTCATCAGGGCGGAAGTATGCCTGAAGCACGACCGTCGATCCCACCATGCGCCTTGCCTATCCGAGCCGCGAGAAAGAGCGGCGGGGCTTGAGCTGAGCTGGTTTTCGTAGCCAGTTCCACGCATGGCCATAGGCTGGGTTTGCTACGCTTGGCATGTCCTGGTCCATGGTTCAACCACCGCACATGCTGCAGGAATCGCTTTCTATCGCCGCGATTCGCCTCGATACGATCCAGGGGCGGATCCTTGAGTCGCTGTACGAACGCTCCGAACGCTGGCGTGAGCCCAATGAACTGGCGCGCGAGGTGTTTCCCGGGGCTGCGGCGTATCGCGATGGCGAGTTGCGCGGCTTCCTGCAGCCACGCCTGCGGCGCATGGCGGCGCTGGGCATTGTCAAGCTCAATCGGCTCGGTGCGGCCATTAGCCTCAAGGGCATTGAATTGATGGAAAACCGCAGCCGTCCCTCGCTCACATGATCTAAAACAAGGGCAGGGAGGTCCCGCGCGCCGCGTCGAAGCCCGGCAACTTCTCAGGTCCCTCCCGGACCAGAGACCCGACGCGCACGCCGATCAGGCGGATCGGCCGTTCCAGCAGGCGATTCGGCGCAACCCGGCCAAGCGCGTCGAATGCAGCCTTGCGGATGACCAGCTCGTCGCTGGTCGCCGCATCGAGCGTCCGATCACGCGTGACAATCTGAAAACTGTTGTAGCGCAGCTTGACGCCGATGGTGCGGCCCCGGTACTCGCGGCGTTGGAGGTCTTCCGCTACTTGCTTGCACAGCTGCACCAGAACCCCGGCAATTTTGTTCCAGTCGCGAGTGTCATCCTGAAATGTGGTTTCGCGCGAGCGCGATTTGGGCTCCTGATGTGTCACTACCGGGCGCTCGTCGCGCCCATAGGCGCATTCATGCAGCCACGTACCGTAGGTCTTGCCAAAGTGCTTTACGAGGAACGCCGGGGTTTCCCTAGCCATATCGCCGATGGTATGGATATTGAGGCGCGCCAATTTCTCGCTGGCCTTTGGGCCCACACCATTGATGCGCTTGGCCGGAAGTGGCCAGATGCGCGAATCGAGGTCGGCCATTTCCAGAATGGTGAGCCCGTCGGGTTTGTCGAGCTCCGAGCCAATCTTTGCCAGCAGCTTGTTCGGCGCGACGGCAATCGAGCAGGTCAGCCCGGTTGCCTCCACCACGGATGCCTTGATCGCCTGCGCGATTGAAATCGAATCCTCGATCGCGTCGGTGAGGTCAATGTAGACCTCATCGATGCCGCGGTCCTCAATCACCGGGGCAACCCCGGCGATGGCCGCTTTGAACAGCCGCGAGTACTTTCGGTATTCGTCGAAGTCCACCGGCAGAAAGACGCAATGCGGGCAGAGCTGAACCGCGATCTTCAGCGCCATGCCGGAGTGAATGCCGTAGGCGCGCGCCGCGTAAGTGGCGGTCGTGACCACGCCGCGTCGTGTCGGGTCACCACGGCCGCCGATTGCCACCGGCTGGCCGGCAAGGTCAGGGCGGCGCAGCAATTCGACCGACGCATAAAACGCATCCATGTCGAGATGTGCGATGCGCCTTGTCATTGGCCGGCCTCCGAAGAGCCGCGCTGGATGAGGGTTTCAGGCCAACCGGCCGACACACAGCCAGACCTGCCGCTGGCGCAGCGGCGTTTGCCACACCCGCTCAACCTTCGCCGTGCACCCATTGCAGCAAGGCGTCCTGCGCCCCCTGCGACGCGCCGGCACTGCCATGGTTGACCATGAACACCACCGCATAACGCCGGCCCGACGCGGCCAGCACGTATCCACCGATGGCACGCACGTCATTGAGGGAGCCGGTCTTGATGTGGGCCTGCCCGGCAATGTCGCGTGTCTTGAGGCGTCGCCGCATGGTGCCGTCATAGGCCACCAGCGGCATCGACGACATGAATTCGGGCATGACCGGGCTGCGAAACGCCGCCACCAGCATGCGGCCCAATGTGCCTGCCGAGATGCGCTCGATGCGCGACAGCCCCGAGCCATTTTCCATCACCAGTTCGTCGCCGCCGACTTTTTTGTCGATCAGCCACGTCCTGATGGCGCGCGCTGAACGCTCCGCGCTGCCCGGCAATTTCAGCGTTTCGGCGCCAAGGGTGAGAAACAGCTGGCGCGCCATCACGTTGTTGGAAAATTTGTTGATGTCGCGCGTCACCTCGGCGAGGCTCAGAGACTCCGCTTCGAAGAGCTGGCGGCTGCCTGCGGGCAACGCGCCATCACGCACTTCTCCGCTAAGTACGCCTCCCAGATCCACCCACAACTGGCGAATCACCGCGGCCGCGTATTGCTGGTGCGTCAACTCGAAGGGATGCAGCCACCAGGTCTTGACGCCACAGGATGCGGCATAGCTGCCGGTCAGCTCGATGCCGGTCGCGTCCACTTTGGCCCTCACCGGGTAGCTGCGAAATTCCGCGCAGGCGCCCTGACCCAGCTTGACGCTGGAGCGCATCGGCAGGCCGCGCGGCTCGGCGCTGACCGTGACCGCAGTGCCGGCCTCGTCCGGCACAAACGTCAGGGCAAGCGCCTTGAAATTGATCAGCAGGGCATCGGGCCCGGCGTTGTAGGCCCGCAGAGGATCGCCGTCAAATTTGGACGGGTCATAGCCGTTGGCTTCAAAGCCGGACCGGTCGAGCAGGATGTTGCCGCGAATCTCGCGCACGCCGCGCGCGCGTACCGCCTTGAGCGCGAGCCACAATTGTTCCTGGGAAAACTTGGGGTCACCCGAGCCTTTGATTGCCAGGTGGCCGTCGAGTACATCGCCGCGCAGCGTACCGGCGGCGTAAAAACCGGTCTTCCAGACGAAGCTCGGGCCGAGCAACTCGAGCGCCGAGTAGGTGGTAACGAGCTTCATCACCGATGCAGGGTTCATGGCGCGCTCCGCATTGAGCGCCAATGCCGGCTTGGTTGCCGTTACGTCCTGCACAAAAAAGCCGATGGCCGAGGCGGGCAGTTTGGCGGCACGCAGCGCGTTTGCAACACTCGCAGGAAAACCGGCGGGGAGTGCGCTTTCCGTTTCTGGTGCGGCTTGCTGGGCGGATGCACCAGGAATGACACCCGGCAATGCGCTGAGCCACACCGCCAGGACCATTGCCCACCAAGGCTTTGCAGAGTACGAGCGTGTCCGTGATGAAACCATGCACTGATTATCCCATGCGATGCGCGATTATCTGACCCCCATTGGTGCGCGCCGCATCACGTGCATGTGCGACTGGCAGCGAACAAGCGTGAGTGCTGGTTTGCTTAATGCGGGATATTTGTCTATCTTTTCCCGTCAACGCTTATGTGTCAGCGGAGTTAAATGAATTGTCGTTGATCCCGCATACTTGTCAACGCAGTAACCAGCGCAGTAACCAGCAGCGCAGTAACCAGAAAGGTGAGGCCGCCATGAGCGAGATTGCCCTTCCCGTCCCCTACAAGTCGGTCAACATACCGATTGCGGGCATGAAACAGGTTTACGACGTCAAGAAGGTGGATCGCGCACTAGGCGAAGTCGCCGGGCAAAACGATGCGCTGCGCGACACGTACCAAAAGATGTTGCGTGCCGGAGGCGAGCGCTTCGCCGTCAAGCCTTCGGGCCTGCCCGAGATGAATGATCTGTACGAAGACCTGCCCAACTTCGGCGACGTGCTCGACGACATCAAGCGCCAGCTTGCGCTGTGCGTCGACAGCCGCGATCGCCTCGAACTCACACCCATGCTGCTGCTCGGCGACCCGGGCATCGGCAAGACCCACTTCGCCAAACGCATTTCCAAACTGCTCGGTACCGGTTTCGGTTTTATCTCGATGAGTTCGCTCACGGCCGGCTGGATCATCGGCGGCGCATCATCGCAGTGGAAAAACGCCAAACCGGGTAAGGTGTTCGAGCAGTTCCTGCACGGCGAATACGCCAACCCGGTGATGGTGGTCGACGAGATCGACAAGGCCTCGGGAGACGGGGCCTACGACCCGCTCGGCGCGCTCTACAGCCTGCTTGAACACGACACTGCCGCCGAGTTCATCGACGAATTCATCGAGCTGCCGATCGATGCTGCCGACGTGGTTTGGATGGCCACCGCGAATGACGAAGCGCGCATCCCCGAGCCGCTGCTCAATCGCATGAACGTGTATCACATCGAAGCGCCCGACCACGACGCGGCATGTCGCATTGCACGCTCGATTTACAAGGAAATCCGCGACAGCCATGAGTGGGGTGCGCAGTTCCCGTCTGAGCTCGGTTCGGCCGTCCAGGACAAACTCGCCGCTAACGGGCCGCGCGAAATGCGACGCTTGCTGGGGCAGGCGTTCGGTAGCGCCAAGCTCTCGGGCCGATCCGAGTTGTCGGTGGACGACATTCGCGACGCGCATGCAAAGCGGCGCAGCATCGGTTTTTAAGGCTCTCACACAAAAGAGGCGCTGCCTTGTTCCTGTGGGACGATGTCGGCGAGACGCGCATCCGTTTTGATCGCGCCGAGCCGCAGCGCGGCGTGTCTGGCACCGGTTGGGCAAATTCGGGCCTTGCCGGCCTGCTCGAAGCGTGTACCGTGCCGATAGCGGTGCACGACCACGCACGCGCCGCCATTCTGGGTACGGGCACCCTTCTAGCGTGTGACGGGCATTACACGCTGCTCACTGCAGCCCATCTGTTCGACGCGGCCACCACCAGTGGCAACTGGCTCGTGCCGGAGCGCGGGTCGGGGCAATTGCTGTCGCTCGAAGGCGCGCAAGTGCGCGTGCTGGGCGGTGCGGACATCGCTATGGTCGATCTGGCGCGGACCCGCGAACTGTCGCGACTGCTCACCGGGCGTGTTGCCATGCCGCTGCAACGAGTCTTGCGGCGGCGCAAGCATCGCGCTACCGATCGGTCGGCCACTTTCTGCCTCGCCGGGTTTCCTGCGGTCTGGTCACGTTTTGAACGCGGGTTTCTGGCCGCCAAGCGCCTGACCATTACCACACGGCAACACGACGACCCTGCTGAGGATCTGCGTTGCGTCTATGGCCGGGTGGCCGAACGCGGCGATGGCCGGATGATCCACACCCCGGCCCTCGAGGGCATGAGTGGAGCCGCGATCTGGAAAATCGGCGCGAACCGGGGTGGCGCCTTGATTGAGCTGGCCGGCGTCCAGTCGGCGTTCCTGCATAGTCGCTACTTGCGCGGCGACGCGATCGCGTCCATCGAGCCGTTTCTCCATAGATAGCCACCCGAAAGCCGTTGCTAGGCAACAGGTTTCGAGCATGTGCCATGAAAGACCGCCCCCACCAATGATCCTGGCAGGTGCCTGTCATTTAGCCCAAAAACCGTAAGGGCAGCCCTTGCAATCCGGTTGAAAGACCCTATAATTAGCACTCGTTGATGTTGAGTGCTAACAATCCGCCCCAGCTGGTTGCATGCTTGGCCGATCGGCCGACACCACATCACGGCAAACTCGTCAAGAGATTGGCCAATCCGGCCAAATGTAAACAAGCCATTGTTTAAAAAGGAGATTTAGATATGAAAATTCGTCCCCTGCACGATCGCGTGATTGTTAAGCGTATCGAAGATGAGCGCAAAACCGCATCCGGCATCGTGATCCCTGATTCTGCCGCCGAGAAGCCCGACCAGGGTGAAGTCATGGCTGTCGGCCCCGGCAAGCGTGGCGACGACGGCAAGCTGATCGCGCCTGACGTCAAAGTCGGCGACAAAGTGCTGTTCGGCAAATACGCCGGTTCGACCGTCAAGGTCGACGGCGACGAGCTCCTCGTGATGCGCGAGGAAGACATCATGGGCGTGGTCACCAAGTAATCCGGCCAAGCCAGGCGGACTCAGGTTCTGTTGCACAGGCTTGAGCCGACCCAACCCTCGAATTCGATCTTAGGAGAAATACCAAATGGCAGCTAAACAAGTACTCTTCGGCGAGTCCGCTCGCTACAAAATGCTCAACGGCCTGAACATCCTGGCCGATGCAGTCAAAATCACCCTGGGCCCGAAAGGCCGCAATGTGGTGCTGGAGCGTTCCTTCGGCGCCCCCACCGTCACCAAGGACGGCGTGTCGGTTGCCAAAGAAATCGAACTCAAAGACAAGTTCGAAAACATGGGCGCGCAGATGGTCAAGGAAGTTGCTTCCAAGACCTCCGACGTCGCCGGTGACGGCACCACCACGGCAACCGTGCTGGCCCAAGCAATTGTTCGCGAAGGCCTGAAATCGGTCGCTGCAGGCATGAACCCGATGGACCTCAAGCGCGGCATCGACAAGGCCGTGATTGCCATCACCGAAGAGCTCAAGAAGCTCTCCAAGCCTTGCAAGAACTCGCAGGAAATCGCGCAAGTGGGCACCATCTCGGCCAACTCCGACGAATCCGTCGGCAAGATCATCGCTGACGCGATGGACAAAGTGGGCAAGGAAGGCGTCATCACCGTCGAAGACGGCAAGTCGCTCAACAATGAACTCGAAGTCGTTGAAGGCATGCAGTTCGACCGCGGCTACCTGTCGCCCTACTTCATCAACAACGGCGACAAGCAGCAATCGCTGCTCGACAACCCGTTTGTCCTGTTGCACGACAAGAAAATCTCGAACATCCGCGAACTGCTGCCGATCCTCGAGCAAGTGGCCAAAGCCGGTCGTCCGCTGCTGATCATCGCTGAAGAAGTCGAAGGCGAAGCGCTCGCTACCCTGGTGGTCAACAACATCCGCGGCATCCTCAAGACTTGCGCCGTCAAGGCCCCGGGCTTCGGCGATCGTCGCAAAGCCATGCTCGAAGACATCGCCATCCTCACCGGCGGCACCGTGATTGCCGAAGAAGTCGGCCTGTCGCTCGAGAAAGCCACCCTGAAAGACCTGGGCCAGGCCAAGCGCATCGAGATCGGCAAGGAAGAAACCACCGTGATCGACGGCAACGGCGACGCCAAAGGCATCGAAGCCCGCGTCAAGCAGATCCGCGTGCAGATCGACGAAGCAACCAGCGATTACGACCGTGAAAAGCTGCAAGAGCGCGTGGCCAAGCTGGCCGGCGGTGTTGCCCTGATCAAGGTTGGCGCTGCCACCGAAGTCGAAATGAAAGAAAAGAAAGCCCGCGTTGAAGACGCCCTGCACGCCACCCGTGCGGCCGTTGAAGAAGGCGTAGTGCCTGGCGGCGGCGTAGCCCTGCTGCGTGCCAAGCAAGCCATCGGCGCCCTCAAAGGCTCGAACGCTGAAGAAGATGCCGGTATCAAGATCGTGCTGCGCGCAGTCGAAGAGCCGATCCGCATGATCGTTGCCAACGCTGGTGGCGAGCCTTCGGTTGTTGTCAACAAAGTGCTCGAAGGCAAGGGCAACTTTGGCTACAACGCCAAGGACGACAAGTATGGCGACCTGGTGTCCATGGGCGTTCTGGATCCGACCAAAGTGACCCGTACCGCGCTGCAGAATGCAGCATCGGTTGCCGGCCTGATGCTCACCACCGACGCAATGGTCGGCGAGCTCCAGGAAGACAAGCCGGCCGGTGGCGGCATGGGCGGTGGCGGCATGGGCGGCATGGGTGGCATGGGCGGCATGGGCGGCATGGACATGTAATTCGATTCGGCGAAAAGTACAAACCTACTTTTCACCGGATTGGAATGTGAAAAATTGCCGGCGAAGCCGGACGATTTTTCAGTCCAAACAGCTACAAGAAGGGCCCGCGAGAAATCGCGGGCCTTTTTCTTTTTGGGTACGCCGCTTCCGCAAAATGCGTCGGCGTGAAACAATGCCGCTCCGATTCGTTCTGTACCGCCTGCCATGACCCTGCTTCGCCTTCTCGCTGCCGCTGTGGTTGCCTGTACCTCTTTGGGTGCTGTCTCGCAGACCTATCCCGACAAGCCGATCAAACTGATCGTGCCCGCAGCCGCCGGCACCTCGACCGACATCATTGCGCGGGAACTCGGCCAGCGTCTGGGCCAGGCACTCGGGCAAACGGTGATCGTGGAAGACATTGCCGGCGCCGGCGGCGCGGTCGGCACCGAACGCGCGGCGAAAAGCCCGGCCGACGGCTACACGCTGGTGCTCGGTACCATCGGCACGCATTCGATCAACCCGAGCATCTACAGCAAGCTCGGCTACGACTCGGTAAAGGAATTCGCGCCGCTCGGCTTCATCGGCTACACGCCGATGCTGCTGGTGACTGCGCCCAATTCGCCGGCCAACAACATCGGCGATGTGGTGGCGCTGGCCAGGGCGCAGCCGGGCAAGGTCAGCTTCGCATCGTCAGGCAGCGGTACCGGCAACCACCTGGCGGGCGAGTTGCTCAAGACCCTGGCGAAAGTCGAGATGACGCACGTCCCCTACAAGAGCGGCGCCCAGGCGGTCACAGATGTGGCGTCCGGGCAGGTGTCGTTCATGTTCTATCACATCCCTGCCGTCGGGCAGCACGTCAAATCCGGGCGCCTCAAGGCGCTGGCATTGGCGAGTATCAAGCGCAGCCCGGCGATGCCGCAGGCGGTGCCGGTGGCGGAGCAGGGCTTTCCCGGTTTTGAAGTGAACCCTTGGTGGATTCTCTACGCACCTGCGGGGACGCCCGCGCCGGTGCTGGCGCGCTTGCGCGCCGAGACCGCAAAAATCATTGCCCTTCCCGAATATCAGGAGCGCCTGGCCGGGCAGGGCGTCGAGACCAAGGAGATGACGGCCGCCGAACTCAATGCCTTCACCGGGCAGGAACTGGCCAAGTGGGCGCCGGTGGTCAAGGCCTCCGGTGCACGTGCCGACTGATCAACGCCAGGCACAAGAGAACAGATGACGACGCTTCCCGTCACCTATGCGGATGTCGCTGCCGCTGCCAAACGGATTGAGGGTGCGGCCCATCGTACGCCGGTGCTGACCTCGGCCACCGCCGACGGGATGACCGGCGCGCAGCTTTTTTTCAAGCCGGAAAACCTGCAGCGCATGGGCGCCTTCAAGTTTCGCGGCGCCTACAACGCCATTGCCAAACTGGAGGGCGATGCGCGCAAGCGTGGCGTGCTGGCTTTTTCATCAGGCAACCACGCGCAGGCGATTGCCCTCGCCGGGCGCCTGCAGGGCGTGGCCGCCACCATTGTGATGCCCTCGGACGCGCCGGCCATCAAGCTTGCGGCGACGCGCGGCTATGGCGCGGAAGTCATCACCTATGACCGAATGACGGAAGATCGCGAGGCGCTCGCGAAGCGGATCGCCGCCGAACGCGGCCTGGCGCTGATCCCGCCGTACGACCATGCTGACGTGATCGCCGGTCAGGGCACGGCGGCCAAAGAGCTGATTGAAGACGCCGGCGAGCTGGACTATCTGTTCGTCTGCGTAGGTGGCGGCGGCCTTATCTCGGGTTGCGCGCTGGCGGCACACGCGCTCTCACCGGGTTGCATGTTGATCGGCGTCGAGCCTGAAGCCGGCAATGACGTGCAGCAATCCTTGCGCAAGGGCGAGATCGTCACCATCCCGGTACCCAAGACGATTGCCGATGGCGCGCAGACCACCTTCCCGGGCAAGCTGACCTTCCCCATCATGCGGGCGCTGGTGTCCGATGTCCTCACCGTCAGCGACGCCGAACTGATTGAAGCCATGCGCTTTTTTGTGTCGCGCATGAAGATCGTGGTCGAGCCGACCGGTTGCCTCGCGGCTGCGGCGGTGTTCGGCAAGCAAATCGACCTCGCCGGCAAGCGCGTCGGCGTGATCCTCTCGGGCGGCAACGTCGACCCGGCGGCGCTGGCGCGCTTCATCGCCTGATCTCTTACCAAAACATCCCCTCCATGATTCTCTACGCCGCGACGATCCTCGTCTCCAGCTTCCTGCTGTTCCTGGTCCAGCCGATCATCGCCAAGCAGATCCTGCCGTGGTTTGGCGGCACCGCCGCAGTGTGGACCACCTGCCTGGTATTTTTTCAACTGGCGCTGCTCGCCGGCTACACCTATTCGGACATCTCCAATCGACTGAAGCCGAAAACGCAAACCACGATTCATATCGTGCTGTTGCTCGTCAGCCTGGCGTCGCTGCCGATCGTGGCGGGCACGGGCTGGAAGCCGGCCGGCGACGAAGATCCGCTGTGGCGCATCCTCGGCCTGCTCGTGGCCACCATCGGGCTGCCTTACTTCATGCTCTCGACCACCGGTCCGCTGGTGCAATCGTGGGTGGCGCGCGAGCATGCCGATCCGGCCACGGCAAAGCGCGTCTACCGGTTTTTTGCCTTGTCCAACCTGGGCTCCCTGGTCGGGCTGCTGGCCTACCCGTTCGCCATCGAAATGTGGGTGCCGACACGGGTCCAGGCGGTCGGCTGGAGCGTCGGTTACGGATTGTTTGTGGTGTTTTGCATCGGCAGCGCGTTGCGTGCCCGGCGTGAACCGCCAGAACCCTTGGTGGGAGCGGTTGTTGCGGCATCTATGGCCCAAAAGCCGCCTGCACCAACGGTTTCAATGGATCAGGGTGGCGAGAATCATTCGGGTGGCGCGCAACGCGTTGCCGCCGCGGAACCGATCACGCCCGAGTCAGCCCCGACTGCCGGTGACTACGGCTTGTGGTTCACGCTCAGCGCGTTGGCTTCGCTGATGCTGCTCGCGATCTCGAACCACATCACGCAAAACGTGGCCTCGATTCCATTCCTGTGGGTGCTGCCGCTCACGCTCTATTTGCTGACCTTCGTGCTGGTGTTCGAGGGGCGCGGCGGACGCGGTTTTTACATTCGCCAGATCTGGCTCGGGCCGACGCTGGTGGTGCTTGGCGCCATGGCCTGGGGCCTGACGGCCGATCGCGGCGTACTCAACATCAACGAGGCGATTCCGCTGTATTGCGTCGGCCTGTTCCTGACCTGCATGTTTTGCCACGGCGAGCTGGCGGCGGCAAAACCGTCGCCGCGCTACCTGACGCGCTTTTACTTGATGCTATCGGTCGGCGGTGCCGCCGGCGGCATGTTCGTCGGTCTCGCGGCGCCCAAGCTGTTTACCGGCTATCTCGAAATGCCGCTTGGCCTGGTGGCCTGCGCACTGATGGCGGTGGTGGTCACGCGCGGCCTGTTTGCCAAGCCGCTGACCGTCTGGGCGCCCCTGGCCGCACTGGTGGCAGCCGGCGCCTGCACCTATTACGGCTGGAAGTACGACGAGTTCCTCAAGGAAAACACGATCCACGCGTCGCGCAATTTTTATGGCTCTCTGCGCGTCAAGCAGACTTTGCCCGATACCGACGTCGACGCGAACCGGCGCCTGGTGCATGGCGTGATCATGCATGGCGAGCAATACATCCATCCGGCGCACCGCCATATCATCACCAGCTATTACGGCGACACCTCGGGCGTCGGCATGGCGCTGTCGCGCTTCCACCCGGAGGAGCAACGCGTCGGCGTGATCGGCCTGGGCGCCGGCACGCTTGCCGGCTACGGCCAGAAGGGCGACTATTTCCGGCTCTACGAGATCAACCCCAAGGTCATCGACATTGCGACCTATTACTTTTATTACCTGACCGAGAGCAAAGCCAGGGTCGATACCGCGCTCGGCGACGCACGCCTGGTGCTGGAGCGCGAGCCGTCGCAAAAATTCGACGTGCTTGCGGTCGATGCGTTTTCGAGTGACGCGATCCCGGTGCACCTGATTACACGTGAAGCGCTGCAGGTCTATTTGAAGCACATCAAGCCGGACGGCGCGGTGGCATTCCACGTCACCAATCGCTACCTGCGCCTGGCACCCGTGGTCAAGCAGCTTGCGGATGAAATCGGCTACGAAGCGGTCCTCATCACCGACGACGCCGAGGACGACAAATACCTGTCGCGCACCGACTGGGTGATCGTGACCAGAAACCGCAATTTCATCGATGACGAAGATGTCAAGGCCAAGCGCGTGCCGATCGAGCCGATCCCGGGCATGCGCCCCTGGACCGACGACTTCAACAACCTGTTCCAGATATTGAAGTAGTGTGACGACGTAACGTCGGCCGCCCTGCAGCTTTCCCGTCAGGGGATGCGCGCGTGGCCCGGTCCGCCGGGCCGTCGCAGGGGCGGACACAAGGCAGGGATCGATTTCCCCCCGGTGTACACTTGCCAAAACAACAACAATACGAGACTCCGGGTGACACCTTAAAGGAGGGCGGACCCATGCGGATTTTGCTGGCAGAAGATGATTCTGTTCTGGCGGATGGTTTGTGCCGAAGCCTGCGGCGCGCCGGATTTGCTGTGGACCATGCGCAAAACGGCGCCGAGGCAGATGCTGCCGCGAGCACCCAGGGATACGACCTGATGATCCTCGACCTCGGCCTGCCGAAAATGCCCGGCCTGGAAGTACTGCGACGCCTGCGCGCCAAGGCCAACGGCACCAACGCGCGCATGCCGGTGTTGATCCTGACGGCCGCCGACGGCGTCGAAGACCGGGTCAAGGGTCTCGATCTGGGCGCCGACGACTACATGGCCAAACCGTTTGACCTCGCCGAGCTCGAAGCACGCGCGCGGGCGCTGACACGGCGCGGCATGTGCGGCGCCCCGACCTTGATTCAGAACGGCGCCTTGAGCTATGACCTGTCCGGGCGGGTGGCCTACCTCAACGACCAGCCGCTGGAACTATCTGCGCGCGAACTGGGTCTGCTCGAAATCTTTCTGCAACGCACCGGCCGACTGGTTAGCAAAGATCAGCTGGTCGAACATCTGTGCGAGTGGGGCGAGGAACTGTCCACCAATGCGATCGAGGTTTACGTGCACCGCCTGCGCAAGAAAATCGAGCCTGCCGCGTCGATTTCGACGGTGCGTGGCTTGGGCTATTGCCTCGAGAAAGCCTCGGCAGGCGCACCGGCCTAGGCGTGCGCGCCGCCTGCCCGCCGTCGTGCCGCACCGTTTCTGATTCACGCTTCCATGGTTCCTGATTCGCCCGCACCGCTGGTCCGGCCGCCCGACGATGCCCCCGCCCGGGAGTCCGCACCGGCGACGACGCTTCGACGCGGCCGCTGGTACGGCCTCACCGGCTTCATGTCGGAAGGTGCGCGCCCGAACAGTTCGCTGTTCGGTGAAATTCTCGATTGGCTCTGGGTGCCGGTAATGCTGCTGATGCCGGTGTCGCTGCTGCTCACGTTTGCGGCCGCCAAATCGCTGTCGCATGCGCCGTTCGACCGTGCGCTCTCCGACAGCGTCTCGATCCTGGCCGAGCAGGTAAAGGTGCGCGGCGGGCGGGTCGTGGCGGATCTGCCGTTGCCGGCGCGCGAAATCCTCCGGGCCGACGATACCGACACCGTGTACTTTCAGGTGGTCGGGCAACGCGGCGAGTTTGTCTCGGGCGACCGCGATCTGCCCCTGCCTGCCGACGATGAAGTGCCGGCGCCGGGTCGCGTCCTGTTCCGCAACGACGAATTGAACGGCGTCGAGTTGCGTGTCGCCTATACCTGGGTCGAGTTCCCGCCGGTTCAGCCACCGCCTTCAAAGGCGCGCGGCGCCGACGTGGCGGCGCGTCCGGCGCTGGTGCAGGTGGCGGAAACACTCGACAAACGCGCGCAGCTGGCCGACGAAATCGTCAAGGGAGTGATCCTGCCGCAATTCATCATCCTGCCGTTTGCCGCGGTCCTGGTCTGGTTTGGCCTGGCACGGGGCCTGGTGCCCTTGTCGAGTCTGGTCGACCGCATCCATCGGCGCCGGCCAGGCGACCTGAGCCCGATCCCGTCCGGTGAAGTGCCGAGCGAGGTCGAGCCGCTGATCACTTCCATCAACGACCTGATGCGGCAACTCGACGGCAGTCTCAAGGGCCAGCAGCGCTTCATCGCGAATGCGGCCCATCAATTGCGCACACCGCTGGCCGGCATCAAGATGCAGACCGAACTGGCGTTGCGCCAGGCGGCGGTGGCCGAAGGGCCGGAGTTGCGCCAGAGCCTGGAGCAGATGGCGATCGCCACCCGGCGACTGGTGCGCATGGTGAACCAGCTATTGGCTTTGACGCGCGCCGAAAAGGGCGCGCAGGTTGACGCAGCCGGGCCGCGCCTCACGATGCTCGACCTCGGCGGGCTGGTGTGCGAGCGCGTGCGCGGATGGGTGCCGCAGGCGCGCGCGCGCCGCATTGATCTGGGTGTCGAGGGCGTGGCCACGCCGCTCATGATCGAAGGCAACGCACCGTTGCTCTCTGAGCTGGTCAACAACCTGGTCGACAACGCGATTCGCTACACGCCGCAAGGGGGGGAGATCACGGTACGCCTGCTCACCGGCAGCGTGGTGATCTTGGAGGTGGAAGACAACGGCATTGGCATCGTTCCCGAAGAGCGCGAGCTGGTGTTCGAGCGTTTTTACCGGGTTCTCGGCAGCGGGCCCGACGGCGAAGCGCTTGATGGCTCCGGTCTCGGGCTGGCGATCGTGCGCGAGATCGCCTACCAGCATCGCGCGCAGGTGCGGGTCCGCGATGCAGCCCTGGTCAGGGGCACTGTGTTTTCGGTGGAATTTCCCCTGCCCGGTACCGGGCAGGCGCAGCTTGTGGCGTTGCCTGCGGCAGCGCCGATCAAGGCGCCCTAAGGCAGGTTGCTCGCGGTTTTGGGGCACTGCCAACGCGGTAAACTAACTGGCATACGAAGGCAGCCTCGCCGGGAACGGGCTCGTCGAACCACCTGACCTTCGAACCATTACAAGACGCTCACCAACGTGGCATTTTCAATTTTCGGCAAAAAGGACGGCGCGCCGGCCAAGCCAGCTGCGGCGCCGGTCAAATCCGCCAAACAAGCAAGCCCTGGCGGAGCGGCAGTCAACGGCACTGCCGTGCCGGGACGTGCCGTGCCGTCGGCGCCCAAGCCCGCTGCTCTCGCGCCTGATGGCCTGTCGAGCAAGATCAATAAAATCGAAGCGGAGATGGACGATCTTGATTTCTCCGCGCTTGCCAAAATGCCGGCCTCGGCGGGACCCCTTCCACCCCCGGACCTGCGGGCGACTGTCGCCGCAGAGCATACGGTGGCCGAGGCGTACGCCCGGCCGACGCCCGTTCTTGCTCTCGACCCTGCCGGGCCCGCGTCTCCCGCGCCAGAGCAAGTCGCTGCGGCACCCGTGCACCCGCAGGCGCTGCAGGCGGCCAAATCCGAGCCGCGCGCTGCGGCACCGGCACCCGCGTCAAAATCGGCATCACGAGCAGATCCGGCGCTGACCGCACTCGGCGTCAGCTCGGTGCTGATGCGCGAGTTGGCATTGAGTCCGTTCGAATCCGCGCCGGTGCTCGAACAGGCGGCGTTGCTCCATGCAAAAGGGAAATCGACCGAAGCGCGCGCGGCGCTCGAGGCCGCTCTCAAGCTGGGCCGCATGGAGCAGGCGGCTGCCCATCAGGCGTGGCTGCTCCTTTTCGATGTGCTCGAAATTCTCGGCGCGGCTGCAGCCTTCGAAGCCGCTGCGATTGATTTTGCGGTGGCGTTCGAGACGTCGCCCCCGGCGTTTACGGACCGCTCGGGCGCCACGCCAATCGATCCCATGCTCAAAACCGGCGGTGGGCAATATTACGCAATCAATGGGGTGCTCGACGCAAGCATCGCGCAGCAGCTCGACAGGCTCTCCACGATTGCGGCGAGCAGCGCGATCATGCGCATCGAGTTTCGCAAGATCGAGTCGGTTGGCGAAGCGGGTTGCGCGTTACTCCTCGATCGCCTGCGCACATTCAGGAAGGCCGGGATCGAACTGATGTTTTCCAACACGGCGCATCTGACCGGGCTGCTCGAAGCATCAGTCGAGACCGAGCGCCGCGGCGACCCCGAAGTGTTTTGGCTGCTGCTGCTCGAGCTGTACCAATTTGAGGGGCGGCAGGACATTTTCGAAGAAGCCGCGCTCAACTACTGCATCACCTATGAGGTTTCTCCGCCGCAGTGGGTGGCACCGGCCCGATCGCCGCCGCCATCCCGGATCGCCGCTGCGCAAGCGGACGCACTGCCGCAGGACGCGTTTTATCTCAAAGGTACGCTGCAAGGAGGTGTCGACCCGCGCTTCGCGGCGATCGACAGTTACGCCGCGAAGCGCAAGCTGGTCGTGATTGACATGTTCGACCTGCGCCGGGTTGATCCGTCGGCGGCGAGCGAATTCATCAACGTGCTCTCGGCTCTCTACGTACAGGGCAGGGAGCTCGAGTTGCGCAGCCCGAGCCCCTTGATTGCCACGCTGCTGATATCGCTGGGATTTACCGAGCAGGCGCGTTTTACCCAGCGCGCGGCATGAAGTCCGGTTTGTGCACCGGGTGAGCTGCCGCCGCTGCGGCACGCTGCTCGCGCCGCACTCTTGAATATCGCGCTTGCGTGCCCCAACTGGAAAATCTATGGAACAGTACCACGGCACCACCATCATTTCTGCGCGTCGCGGCACCTCGGTTGCGATCGGCGGCGACGGCCAGGTCACGCTCGGCCAGATCATCGTCAAGTCGTCGGCGCGCAAGGTGCGGCGCCTGTACCACGAGAAGATCCTCGCCGGGTTTGCCGGCGGCACCGCCGATGCTTTTACGCTGTTCGAGCGCTTCGAAGCCAAGCTTGAAAAACACCAGGGCAACCTGATGCGCTCCGCTGTCGAGCTCGCCAAGGACTGGCGTACCGACCGCATCCTGCGCCGCCTCGAAGCGATGCTCGCCGTGGCGGATCGCGACCACTCCCTGATCATCACCGGCAACGGCGATGTGCTTGAGCCCGAGGGTGGCCTGGTTGCCATCGGCTCCGGCGGCGCGTATGCGCAGGCCGCTGCCAGGGCGCTGCTCGACAACACGCAGCTCACGGCGCCCGAGGTGGTCAAGAAGGCACTTGAAATCGCCGGTGAGATTTGCATTTACACCAATCAAAACCATACGATCGAAACCCTCGCCTAACGCCATTGCGCCGCCCGCTTGCGGGTGGTGCCGCCCCGCCATGTCCGCAATGACCCCTCAAGAAATCGTCCACGAGCTCGACAAACACATCGTTGGCCAGACGCGTGCCAAGCGTGCCGTCGCCATTGCCTTGCGCAATCGCTGGCGCCGCAGCCAGGTGGCTGACCCGTTGCGTACCGAAATTACGCCGAAGAACATTCTCATGATCGGGCCGACCGGTGTCGGCAAGACCGAGATCGCGCGGCGCCTGGCGCGCCTCGCCGATGCGCCCTTCATCAAGGTCGAGGCCACCAAGTTCACCGAAGTCGGCTACGTCGGGCGCGATGTCGACACCATCATCCGCGACCTCGCCGAGATCGCCGTCAAGGAAGCGCGCGAGGCCGCGGTCAAGCGCGTGCGACTCGCAGCGGACGACGCTGCCGAGGAACGCATCCTCGACGTGCTGCTGCCGCCTTCGGGCGACATCGGCTTTCCGGCCGGTGCGTCGGAAGCCGAGAACGCCACGCGCCAGAAATTTCGCAAGAAGCTGCGCGAGGGCGCGCTCGACGACAAGGACATCGAGATCGAGGTGGCGCTGCCGGCGGCGCAAATGGAAGTGATGGCGCCACCCGGCATGGAAGAGTTGACCCAGCAGATCCAGGGCATGTTCCAGAACCTCGGCTCCGGGCGCAGGAAGACGAAGAAGCTCAAGGTCAGGGAAGCGTTCAAGCTGCTCGGCGACGAAGAGGCGGCGAAGCTGGTCAATGACGACGAGCTCAAGACCCAGGCGATCCGCAATGTCGAGCAGAACGGCATCGTGTTCCTTGACGAGATCGACAAGATCGCGAGCCGCTCGGAATCACAGGGCGCCGACGTGTCGCGCCAGGGCGTGCAGCGCGACCTGTTGCCGCTGGTCGAAGGCACCACGGTGACCACCAAGTACGGCATGATCAAGACCGACCATATCCTGTTCATCGGCTCGGGCGCGTTCCATTTCTCGAAACCCTCGGACCTGATCCCCGAACTGCAGGGGCGCTTTCCGATCCGGGTCGAGCTCGACTCGCTGTCGGTGGGTGACTTCGAGAAAATCCTGGTCTCGACCGACGCCGCGTTGACCAAGCAGTACCACGCGCTGCTCGACACCGAGCAGGTGCAGCTCGAATTCCTGCCGGATGGCATCAGCCGGCTCGCCCAGATCGCGTTCGCGGTCAACGAAAAAACCGAAAACATCGGTGCGCGGCGCCTTTACACGGTGATGGAAAAGCTGCTCGAAGACGTTTCGTTCGACGCGTCGAAGCAGTCGGGGCAGACCCTGCGCATCGATGCGGTCTATGTGGACGAGCGCCTTGGCGAGTTGTCGCAATCCGAGGATCTGGCGCGTTACGTGTTGTAACCCTTCGGAAACCGTTGGTAAACAATGGTTTCAGCCGGCACTCTCTATTTTTTCTGGTCCCCGGTTCCGTCTGTCACGAAGGCAATCTTGGTGATGCCGGCCTTTTGCGCGGCGGCCATGACTTCGGTAACCCGCTCATAGCGCGTCGCCCGGTCGCCGCGCAAATGCAGCTCCGGCGCGGGTTGGCCAGCGATGACACGTTGCCTGAGCGCTGCACCAAGCGTTTCGTGCGGGGTGGCAACGCCGTCGACAAAGACGCCCCCGCTGCCGTCGATCGCCAGTTGCACCACCTTGGATTTGTCGTCGAGCTTGCTGCTGTCCACCTTGGGCAGGTCCACCGGCACCGCCTGATGGAACAGCGGCGCGGTGATGATGAATATCACCAGCAGTACCAGCATCACGTCGACCAGCGGTGTGGTATTGATCTCGGCCATCGGCTGCATCGAACGATGGGTGTCAAAGGAAGTGAATGCCATGATGTGCCGCCTTATTTGCCGTTGACCGCGCGCAGGGTAGGCGCGGCACCACGCTCGCCACCCATGCGCATGCCGCCAACCACATAGGCATGCAGGCTGTGCGCAAAGCCTTCGATGCGCGCCAGCACCAGCCGGTTGGCGCGCGCACAGGCGTTGTAGGCGAGCACGGCGGGAATCGCCACAAACAATCCCACCGCGGTCATGATCAGCGCCTCGCCCACCGGCCCTGCTACCTTGTCGAGCACCACCTGCGAGGCGCCCGACAGGCCGACGAGCGCGTGATAGATGCCCCACACCGTACCGAACAGGCCCACAAAAGGCGCTGTCGATCCGACCGAAGCGAGAAAGGTCAACCCGCGCTCGATGCGCGCCTGCGCCACCACGATCGACTGCTGCAGCACGCGCGCCACGAAGTCGCTCTTGTCGACGCCGGCGCCGATGCCTTTGGCCGCATGCTGTTCGTAGGTCTCGGCGGCCAGCAGCGCGTCGGTCGCGACGCGTGTGAAGGCTCCGGATTTGTCCTCGCTGCGGATTGCCTCGAGTGCCAGTGGACGGGACTCGGCACCCCAAAATGCCGCCAGCGCCTTGTCGATCGACGCGCTGTAACGCAGGTGCGCCACCAGCTTGCCGAGCGTGATGTACCAGCTCGCCGCCGACATGATCAGTAGCATGATGGCAACGCCGTGGGTGACGGCGTCGCCCTGTGCCCAGAAGTGGGCCAGGCCCATGGGTTGGTTCATGTTGCTTCCTTCACGTTGGATTGCCGCATCAGTAGGTGTATTTCAATTCCGCACTCAGCGAACGTTGCGGGAACGGGTGGAACATGATGTAGTTGTAGTTGTTCAGGTTGTCGATGCCGACCGAGGCGGTCCAGTTCCTGTCGATCTTGTAGCGCACGCGCACGTCGGCAACAAAAAAACCTTCCCATCCCTGGTAGGTATGCCCGTAGCCGTCCCAGTTTTCAATCGTCCCGTATTGCTTGCCCAGGTAGCGCACCGCCAGCGTTGCGGCCAGCTGGTCATTCGGACGATAAGTTGCCGTCGCGGTGGCACGCCACATCGGCACGTTGGGTATTTGTTTGCCCACGGCTGTCGGGTAGGCAGTGTCGGCGATGACACGGGTATCCGAGTAGGTCACGCTGCCCATCAGTTCGAGGCCGCGCATGAAGACGTTGTTCTGCTGATAAACCACTTCGACGCCGCGTCCACGCGTCTGGTCCACATTCACGACGGTATTGGTTACCCCGCCCGCGATCAGGGTGCTCTGCGAGATCAGTGCGTCGCGCACGTATTCCTGAAACAGCGATACGCGCAAGCGGCCGTCGGCGAGGGCGCGCTCGAACGACAGTTCACTGGACAAGGCGTGTTCAGGTTGCAGGTTGGGATTGGGGAAGCTGGTCACGCCGCCTACTGTGGCCGCCTTGTACAGCTCGGTCACGGTCGGAAAGCGGTAGGCGCGCCCGACCGAGCCGGTCACGAGCCAATCTTTGCTGACTTCCCACGACACGGATGCCTTGGGCGAAAAGCCCGCGGCATTGAGGCCCGGCTGCACGGAGTTGATGCCGGCGGAGAGGTTGCGGCCGTCAAACGCACGCCAGCGCTCGACCCGCGCGCCGAGGGTGGCTTTCCAGCCGGGTGCAAATTTCCACACGTCCTGGCCCCACACCGCGCGGGTCTCGGTCTTGCCGCGCGAGTCGGAATTGAGCGTGGTCTTGTCGCCACTGAGCCAGTAGGTGGTGTTCCAGGTCGGCTGGTCCAGTATCGACCGGTCATAGTGCGCGCCAAAGCTCACGCTGTGCGCGCCGTTGATGCCCAGCGGCCGCCAGAAACCCTTCACATCGGCTGCACCCCAACCGGTGCCGGCCATGTCGAGGATGGTGCCGGCGCCGCCGCTCATCGCATTGGGCATCGCGCTGGTCGGCGTGCGTTTTTCGGACTTGCCGTAGTTGTAGCTGGTGGCGGTCGCTTCCCAGTCCCAGATGCCCCTGGTGTTCGACTTGATCGAGACGTTGTGCATGGTGTGTTCTTCTATGAACTTGTACATGCCGCTGGAGAACGCGGTGTTGGCCACCGTGGCGTTCGCCGTCTGGCCGGCGTTGGCCGAGTTGTAGCCGCCGAGATTGAGCACGGTGCCGTTGCCGTAAAACGGCCGGCCGGCTGCATCCGTCAGGTAGGTCTTGACCGACGACGTGGTGTTGTTCTGGAAAATACCGCCGGTATAGGTGGCGCGCAGCGTCGGCGTGAAGTCGTAGGCCACCTTGATCTTGAAGTTGTCCTGGATATGGTGTTCGAGGCCGCTCTCACCGAGAATGAAAATCTGGTTGCCGTTGCGGTTGGCATCGAGGATCGCCCCGGTGGCCGTGGTACCGGCGGCTGCCGCGGGCCGTACCGGCGTGGTCACGTAAGTGAGGGGCTGGCTGTTGCTGTCGAGGTGGTTGGCGCCAAGCCAGAATGACAAATCCCCGACCTTGCTGCCGATCAGGGCGCTGCCCTGTTTCGACACATAGGTGTCGCTGGTGCTGTATTGCTTGTAGTTTTGCCAGTTTTCCGAGAACTTCGCTGTCGCCTCGAACTTGTCCGGCATGCGTGTCGTGATCTCGGCAACTGTACCGATCGAATTGCCGGCATAGGCGGCCGAGAACGGGCCGTACATCAGGTCAATGCGCTCGATCTCTTCGGGATTGATCATGCCGAACTTCGGGCCGCCGTTGTTGTTGTCATTTGCAATCAGCGCCGAGAGCAGCATGCCATCGGCAAAGATCAGGCTGCGCGCGCTGGCGCCGAGGCCGGAGGTGCGGGTCGATATTGGTGCCTGGGTGTCGCCGATGTGCCGCTTGCGAACGACCGTGCTGGGCATATACCGGAAGGCGTCTTCCGCGTTCATCACGTTGGTGGTGTCGTTGATGCGTTCGCGCGTGATGCTCTCGGTGGTGGCCGGGCTCTGTACCTTGTCGGCGGCAGACGGGGCTTCCCTGACGACCACCGGCGCAAGGGTTTGTTCTGCAGCTTGTTGGGGGAATGCGGGAGCGGCGAAAGCAGCCAGCAGTACTGTCGCGTGTGTCTTGTTGATGTGGCGATTCATGGAAATTCCTAGATTGGGATTTATTCGATACGAAAAACGATGGGTACGATGACGGATGCGGCAATCGCCTCGTCACCGCGTTTCGCAGGGATAAAGCGCCATTGCCTGACCGCCTCGATTGCAGCCTCGTCGAGGCGGGAGAACCCGCTGCTCTGGCGCAACTGCACGCTGTCGGCCGCGCCCTGCGCGGAAACGCGCACCAGCAGCAGCACGCGACCTTCCTCGCGCAGGCGGCGCGACAGCGAGGGGTAGGCGGGCGGCGGATTTTTCAGGTAGTCGGCGTCAAAGCGCGCTGCCGTGACCTGCGCCGGAGCCGGAGCGGCGACGGGTGCCGGCGGTGCAGGAGGCGCAAGCGGCACCGGCGCAGGTTGTGGCGTCACGGCAAATGTCGCGGGCGCGGAATCCGCGTTTGATGCCCCGGTCATCACCGGCGGCGCCGGCTGCGGCGGCCGTGCCACCTGCCTGGCCTGCGGCAGTGGTTTCGGCGGAATCACCTCGGGCTTGCGCGGCTCCGGCGGCTTGACCTCTTCAACAATCGTGCGCACATTCAGTGGCTTCGGCAACAGTTCGTCCAGCAGGCGCGGCTGGATCGTCAGGGCCAACGCAATCAATGCGGCGTGCAATGCCACCACGCCGGCGAGCTTGGCCAGGCGTGCGGCCAGCGATTCGCGCGCGTCGAATGCGTCAAAGCCACCAACCAGATTCGCGCTAAGCGAACCTGGCAGGCTTGACTGATTGTCGAGATGCCCGTTGGCAGCGTGGCTGCGCGGGGCAACAGCGTCGGACATGACGTCCCTTCCGGATGCAACACGAAAGCCTGCCCGAACAAGTCAGGTGGGCGCTCTTGCGAGGATCAGGAGAGGGCGGGAGGGGCGCGCGAGCGCGATGCGGACCACACGAACAGCGGGCGTGGCGAGTGATGGAACAGGGATGGCGCGAGATGGACCGCGTCGATCACCGGAGCGGTGATGCCATCGAGCGGAGCGAGTGCAAAAGTGTCGGCGTGGGTGCCGCAAAACGCGCAACGCTCGAAGTGGTTCCCGGCCTTTTCGGTTTCAGCCGGCGCATTGGGCTGCTCGCCGGTCGATACATTGACCCACTTGTAGCCGGCGGAGGTACATACCAGCACGGAGTCGGCCGGTCCGCCCGCGTAGGCAACCAGGGCATGCGAAATCGACGGTGCGAGCGCAGACAGCATAATCGCCAAAGCGGCGATCCAGGCGGCGACTCGTCTTGATTTTGCGAACTGGTGCAT
Source organism: Burkholderiales bacterium (assembly GCA_947473125.1). Classification (GTDB taxonomy): domain Bacteria; phylum Pseudomonadota; class Gammaproteobacteria; order Burkholderiales; family JAEUOS01; genus CANJDH01. The sequence goes on along the minus strand of CANJDH010000007.1, from coordinate 53,028 downwards.
CGGCGAATTGTAGCATCGGCTGCCGCTTCGCATCAATTGGATGGCGCAGGCGCGCGGCTTGGCGCTAGAATGGCGCCGCCATGCACCTCTTCAACCGCCTCCGTTTTGTCTGGCTCGCGCTGCTTCTGGCGCTGCCGCAGGCGGCCATGCCGCTCGCCGCGTATGCGCAGCCGACCGGTGGCGTCGGCCTGTTGGTCGAGATGTGCCTCTCGGGCGGCGGCATCAAGCGCGTCAGTCTCGGCGCTGATGGAGTGCCGGTCGAGGCGCCCGCCAATGCCGGTGAACAGCATGGTTTGCATTGCCCGCTGTGCTCGGGGTCGGCCACGCCCGCAGCTTCAACGCCGCGCACGCCAAACCCTGCGGGCGGTCGCGCTGGCAGCAACACGCATCTTGCCCGCGCGGAAGCGGGCCTGACGCACCACACGCCTCCCGCGACCGGGCCACCAGCGCGCGCCTGACCCAGCCTTGCTGCGGGTTCGGCTCCAAAGCCGCGCCCGCTAACGGTTTTCAGGCCGCTTGTGGGTGCGATGCCACGAGCACCCAGCGGACCAGGTCGCCGACGACCCGCGCACGCTTCTAGAATCCGCTTCATCCATTTCAGCCAAGGAGTCATCATGAAACACACAGTTCTCGCCACTCTCATCGCCACCGTTTGCAGCACTTCCGCTTTTGCACAAGTCGCCGTCAAGGACGCCTGGGTGCGCGCCACCGTGCCGCAGCAGACCGCCACCGGCGCCTTCATGCAGCTGACCGCGCCGGCAGATTCAAAGCTGATCGAAGCCAAATCGTCGATCGCCGGCATCGTCGAGATCCATGAAATGAAGATGGAGAACAACGTGATGAAGATGCGTGCCGTCGAGGGCGTTGTCCTGCCGGCCGGCAAGGCCGTCGAGCTCAAGCCGGGTGGCTACCACGTGATGCTGATGGATCTCAAAGGCCAGGTCAAAGCGGACGACCGCGTGCCGCTGACGCTGGTGTTCGAAGGCCGCGACAAGAAGCGAGAAACCGTGGAAATCAAGGCCGCGGCACGCTCGCTGACCGGCGCGGCGCCGAAGGCCGCCGCCAAGGACGACAGGCAGCACAAGTACTAGACCTGCGTACTAGACCTGCGCTGCACTGGGCGGCGCGTGGGGCGCGTTGGCTATAATTCGCGATTGTCCAACGCGCGCCATCGCGCGCGAGCCTTCCCCATGCTCCCTGCAGTCAAACAAGAAGTGGTCGCGGCCCTGAGAACAGCTCTCACCAACGCTCTCGGGGCGGATGCCGGCGACGCCGCAGCTACTGCAACGATCCTCCTGGAGCGCCCCAAGGCGGCGGCGCACGGTGATCTGGCCTGCAATGTGGCCATGCAACTGGCGAAGGCGCTCAAAAAGAACCCGCGCGCGCTCGCCGAGGCGATCGTTGCCGCCCTGGGTGCCGACGCCGCTGCAGGGCGGGTGATCGCGGCGGCCGAGATTGCCGGGCCCGGCTTCATCAATTTGCGTATTGCGCCGCGGGCAAAGCGCCGGGTCTTGGACGACATCATGGCGCAGGCTGTGACGTTTGGCCGCAGCGCCGACGCAGCCGGCAGTGCCGGCCGCCTGCTGGTTGAATTCGTGTCTGCCAACCCCACCGGGCCCCTGCACGTCGGCCACGGGCGCCAGGCGGCGCTGGGCGACGCGCTGTGCAACCTGTTCGACACGCAAGGCTTCGCGGTGACGCGTGAGTTCTACTACAACGATGCCGGGGCGCAGATTGCCAACCTGGCCATTTCGGTGCAGGCGCGCTGCAAGGGCTTGGCGCCCGGTGACGCGGCCTGGCCGGAGGCAGCCTACAACGGGAGCTACATTGCCGACATCGCGGCCGATTTCCTGGCGAAGAAATCGGTCAAGGCGGCCGACCGGGACGTCACTGCCTCGGGCGACCTGACCGACCTTGATTCGATTCGCCGTTTCGCCGTCGCCTACCTGCGTGGCGAGCAGGATCTTGACCTCAAGCTGTTCGGCGTGCGTTTCGACAATTACTACCTCGAGTCGTCGCTGTACCAGGATGGCAAGGTTGATGCCACCGTCACCGCCCTGAAGGCTGCGGGCAAGACCTACGAAGAGGGTGGTGCGCTGTGGTTGAGGAGTACCGATTACGGTGACGACAAGGACCGCGTGATGAAAAAGTCCGACGGTACCTACACCTACTTCGTGCCGGACGTGGCCTACCACATCAGCAAATGGCAGCGCGGCTTTGCCAAGGTGGTCAACGTGCAGGGCTCCGACCACCACGGCACGATTGCGCGGGTGCGCGCCGGCCTGCAGGCGGCCAACGTCGGCATCCCGGCGGCTTATCCGGATTACGTGCTGCACAAGATGGTCACGGTGATGAAGGGCGGCGAAGAGGTCAAGATTTCGAAACGCGCCGGCTCCTACGTGACCCTGCGCGACCTGATCGAGATGTCGGGTGGTGGTACGGATGCGGCCGCGATCGTCAAGGGGCGCGATGCCGTCAGGTTTTTCCTGATCTCGCGCAAGGCCGACACCGAGTTTGTCTTCGACATCGATCTCGCACAAAAGACCACCGACGAAAACCCGGTGTATTACGTCCAGTACGCACACGCACGCATTTGCAGTGTCCTGCGCGAAGGGTTGGGTGGGCAAGCGGCGGGCGCTGCCGCAGGCGGCCCGTCGGCCGAGTTTTTTGGCCGCCAGGCCATGGCGCGAGCCGATCTGGCGGCCTTGTCCCACGTTCGCGAACTGGCCTTGATGCAGAAACTTGCCGAATACCCGGAGTTGCTGCAGAACGCCGCCCGCGACCTGGCGCCGCACGACCTGGCCTTCTACCTGCGCGACCTGGCCAGTGAGTTCCATTCGCTGTACAACGAGCGCGAGTTGCGGGTTTTGAGCGCGGCCGAACCGGTTAAAATGGCGCGTCTCGCCCTCTATGCGGCGACCGCGCAGGTGATCGAAAATGCGCTTGCCCTGATCGGCGTATCGGCACCGGACTCGATGTAACAGAGCACGCTTCCAGGATCATCCCGCCTGACACCATGGCCAAACGCGAATTCAAAAATACTCCTCCCAAAGCCAAAAGCGGCGGCGGCACTTTCCTTGGCATCGTGATCGGGCTGGTGCTGGGTCTGGTGATCGCGGTTGCCGTGGCCTTCTACCTCAACAAGGGTCCCAAGCCGTTCGCCGACAAGACCGGCAGTGGCGCCGCGAAGGTGCCCAGCAAGGGTGCGGCGGATTCGTCCGACCCCAACAAACCGCTGTACGGCAAGGATGCCAAGGCGGGCGACCCGTCTAAGGCTGCGGTGCCCACGGAAGAAAAGCGCTTCTCGTTTTACGAAATCCTGCCCGGCAAGGAAGAGGTGGTGGACGCGCGCAAGGCCCAGGAAGTGGCCAAGGCGGATGCCAAAGCCGACCCAAAGGCCGACCCGAAGGGGTCGCCCAAGCCCGATGACGCCAAGTCGGTCTCGAAAGAACAGTATTTCCTGCAGGCCGGCGCTTTTGGCTCGGCCGGCGACGCCGATAACCAGAAGGCCAAGCTGGCGCTGCTCGGCTTTGAGGCCAAGGTCGAAACCGTCGATGTCGAGGGCAAGGGCACCATGCACCGGGTGCGGCTCGGTCCATACGGTCGGCTCGATGACATCAACCGGGTGCGCTCGACGTTGGCGACCAACGGCATTGACGCGGCGCTGATTCGCATCAAGGATGGTCAGAAATAACGGGCCGGGGCGGCAGGGCGTGGCAGGCACAAACAGGTAGCGGCTGGCAGCAGTCGGAAATGGCATCGCCGGGGCATCCGGTTTTTAGCAGGGGTACACCATGCGAGATCCTGGTTCGATCGTGAAGTGGGCAGGCGCTTTGCTTCTGACGTTGGTCGTCGGCAGCGCGTTTGCCCAGGTGCGCACGACCCTGCCGTTCCGCACCATCGACCCGGCGCTGCCGCCGGTCTCGGGCCTGCTGGGCGACAGCCCCAAGGGCAAGATCGAAGTGATCCAGTTTTTCTATTATGGCTGCCCGCATTGCTTCGACCAGCAACCGCTGATTGACGACTGGCTGGCGCGCAAGCCCGACGATGTTTCGTTTCGTTACATCCCGGCGTTGCGCGACGAAAAATGGGCACCCTTGACCAAGACCTATTTCGCCCTCGACAAGCTCGGTGAGGGCGGTCGCCTGCATCGGCCGATTTACGACGTGATCAATTTTGACGGTGTGCAATTGTCCGAGGAAGCCAAATTGATCGACTGGCTGGCGCGTAACGGCGTGGAACGCAATCGATTCATGGAGGTCTACAACTCGGACGACATCAAGGCCAAGGTCGACGAGGCGCGCAAACTGACGGCGGCCTATGCGATTCGCGCCACGCCGACCCTGGTGGTGGGCGGCCGGTTTGCCGTGTCCAGCGGATCGGCCGGCAGTCACTACGAGGCGATCCGCATGGTCAACCAGTTTGTCGGCCAGATTCGTGCAGGGCAAAAATAGGACCGGTAGGGCAGGTGGGATAGCGTTAGCAGCGCCGGTCAGCCAAACCGAAGCGAGCTGCGTTACATATCAAGCAAACCGTCCGTTGGCGTGACCAGCGGCAACACAATGATCGGGAGATGGAATGAATACAACGCGCAGAACCCTCCTTGGTGCCTTTGCTGCATCCGGCCTAGCCCTTTCGGCCGGCAAAAGTGCCGCGCAGCCCAAAGGATTTGATGCCGGAATTGACTACAAGGAAGTGACGCCGCCGCAACCCACCGAAGGTGGCGGCAAGATCGAGGTGCTCGAATTTTTCTGGTACGGCTGTCCGCATTGCTACGCCTTCGAGCCTTCGCTCAACGCCTGGACCAAGAAGCTGCCGTCCGATGTGCTGTTCCGTCGCGTGCACGCACAGTTCACCCCGCAATGGGTGCAGCACGCCAAGCTGTTCTATACGATCGAGGCGCTCGGCGAAGTCGAGCGCCTGCATCGCAAGGCCTTTGATACGATTCATGGCGAACGCCGCGACCTGCTCAAGGATGCGGAGATGATCGAATGGGCCGCACAAAACGGCGTCGACAAGGCGAAATTCTCAGACGCGTTCAAGTCGTTCGGCGTGGCGGGCAAGCTGCAGCGTGCGCGCCAGGTCGTGGCGAACTACAAGGTCGAAGGGGTGCCGACGCTTGCGGTCAACGGCAAATTCGTCACCTCGCCGTCGATTGCCAGCGGCCAGGAAAAATGCCTCGCCGTCATGGATTTCCTGATTGACCAGGAACGCAAGGGCAAGAAGGCCTGAGCCAGCCCTGCAGGGCCATCCTCTGCAGCCGGGCAGAAACCTGCGGCCGCAACCGGTTCAATCGGGTGCGGCCGTTTGTTTTCCGGAGACCAGCCAACCTTCGCGGCAGTGTGCCGCCGCCCCTTTTTCGAGCTCAGCTACCACGAATGCCGCCAGCGCAGCCGGGTCGAGCTGGTAGTACTGTTCGTTGATGCGTGCTGCAAGCGGCAGCGCCGCAAGGCGTTGCGGCAGGCGCGCAAGTTCGATCCGGCCTTCGATCATCAGCAGAAACGCCAGCGCCACCTTGAGGCCGTTGCGCGCGTGGCGCTCCGGCTGCGTCATGAAGTAACGGAGGCGGCCAAAGGCGCGCTCAAGCGCCGCATCGACGCCGCCAAACGGCGCGCCATGTCCGGGAATCACGGTAGCGATATCGAGTGCGGCGATCGTCTCGAGCGTCGCCTGTTGCGCCGCGAACGCTTCCCCCTGGGAAACGTGATCGCCGTCCACCTCGGGGAAGATCACGCCAAAACCGTTCTCCCAGAGTGCGTCTGCCGAGATCAGGATGCGCGCCTGGTCGCAATACAGCATCAGCGAAGCCATGTGGTGTCCGGGCGACGCCACCACGCGCCACGCCATCTCGCCCAGCACCAGCGTATCCCCGGCCGTGAAGCTGGCGTCGAAGTCGAAGCGCTCGCACTCCTGGCCCATGGTGGAGAGGTGCAGGGCCGCTTCATCCCAGGCGCCGATCACCCCGCGGTCGCCCTCCGGAATCGCGATCTGCACCCCGGGGTGGGCGCGCCGCAGGGCGGCATTGCCGCCGATGTGGTCCGAATGGGTATGAGTGTTGACGATGCGATCAAGCGAACGCCCCGCCAGCATGCGGCCAACCAGGTCGACGGTTTGCGCGGCGTGGCGGCCATAGCCGGTGTCGACCACGGCGCTCTGCTCGCGGCCCAGGAACACGATGTTGTTGGACGAAACCCAGCCGCGCTCGAGCACCTTGAGCGTAGCGGGTAGCTCGGCAACGCTCATGGGACGTCAAGGATCAGGCTGCGGCGCTGCGGCAGCGTGGCCTTGATGGCGCGTCGTTGCGTTTCGCTCGCAGACGACCAGGCGGCGATCTCGTCGAGCGAGCGCAGGCAACCCTTGCACAGGCCGGATGCGGCATCCATGGCACACACGCCGATGCACGGCGACAGGGTCGGGTCCTCGACTTTGGCCTGCGCGGCGACGTCGATCCAGGCCTGGGCATCGCGCTGGGTCATGCGCCGTGTACCTCGATGGGCGGTCGTTTGGCGAGCGTGGCCAAAGCGACTTTCGATTGCGGCAGTTTGCCGAGGACCTTGCAGATGAACTGGCCCGCGTCGACCACCATGTCGAGGTCTACGCCGGTGTCGATGCCGAGCCCGTGCAGGAGGTACAGCACGTCCTCGGTGGCAACGTTGCCCGATGCGCCTTTGGCGTAGGGGCAGCCGCCCAGGCCCGCCACCGACGCATCAAAGGTCGCCACGCCCAACTCGAGCGATGCGTGGATGTTGGCGATCGCCATCCCGAAGGTGTCGTGAAAGTGCCCGGCCAGATGTCGCACCGGCACCTCTCGTGCCACCGCTTCGAACATGCGCGCCACATTGCCCGGCGTACCCGCGCCAATGGTGTCGCCGAGGGATACTTCATAGCAACCCAGGTCGTACAGGGCCCTGGCCACCGTTGCCACGGCTGCCGGCGCGATCGCCCCTTCGTAGGGGCAGGCGACCACGCAGGACACATAGCCGCGCACTGCCACGTTGTGGCGCTGTGCCATCCGCACCACCGGCGCAAAGCGCTCCAGGCTTTCGGCGATCGAGCAGTTGATATTGCGTTGGGAAAACGATTCCGACGCCGCGCCGAACACCGCCACCTCGTCGGCGCCGGCCTCAAGCGCGGCTTCGAGGCCCTTGAGGTTCGGCGTCAGCACCGGGTAGCGCGTGCCGGCCCTGCGGCGGATGCCCTTGAGTACCTCGCTCTGGTCGGCCATCTGCGGGATCCACTTCGGGCTCACGAAAGCGGTCGCCTCGACCGCCGGCAAGCCGGCGGCGGCAAGACGCTCGATCAGCTCGATCTTGACCGCCGTGGCAACCGGTACGCCGCCGACCAGGGCTTCGTTTTGCAGCCCGTCGCGCGGGCCGACATCGACAATGCGCACTTTGGATGGGAGTGTCATGGCCTGCTCCTCAATAGCCGCGCTGGCGATCAACCAGATCGGTCAGCGCCGCACCGCGCTCGAAGGCGCGGATCTTCTCGGCGATTTGCAGCATCGATTCCTCGCGCAGCGTGCTGGCCGACACATGCGGGGTGATCAGCACGCGCGGATGCGCCCACAGCGCGCTCGTCGCCGGCAAGGGCTCCTCCGGAAAGACGTCGAGCGTGGCGCCGCCGAGATGGCCTGCGTCCAGCAGGGCCAGCAAATCCGCCTCGACCAAGTGTGCGCCACGGCCGATGTTGACCACGTGGGCGCCCTGCGGCAATTGTGTGAGGTTGGTGCGATTGAGGATGCCGCGCGTGTCCTCGGTCAGGGGTAGCAGGCACACCAGTACATCGGTGCCTGCCAGGAAATCGCGCAGGCCCTGGGCGCCGTGATGGCAATCGACTCCGTCGACCAGCCTGGCGCTGCGGCTCCAGCCCGCGGCCCGGTAGCCAAAACGATGCATGCCCTGGGCCACATGGGTGCCGAGCACGCCGAGCCCGAGCACGCCGACGGTGACGCGGTCCCGCTTCTTCGGGCCCAACATCTTCCAGACGCCGTTGCATTGCTGCGTCGCGTAGGTGTCAAGCTTGCGCTGCCAGCGCAACGCGGCCGCCAGCACATATTCCTCCATTTGCGCCGCCATGCCGGCGTCGCCCAGGCGACTGATCGGCACGTCGCGCAAGTAGCCTTGCTGCAGCGCCGGGTGCGCCAGAATGAAATCCACGCCCGCCGCAACATTGAAGACGGCCCTGATGCGTTGCTGCCCGTTGAAAAAATCGGCCGGCGGTTTCCAGCACACCGCGTAATCGGCCTGCATGCCGGCACCGTCCGGGTAAGTGGCAATGGTCGCGCCGGGCAAGGCCTGCTGCAGCACTTCGACCCAGCGCGGCGGGTCGGGGTCGATCGTATAGAACAGGATGTTCACGTCGCCTTGGCCCCGGCGAGTTCAAAGCCGATCAGCGCGGCGCCTTCCGCGACCTGCTCACCCACCTCGTGCAGCACGTCGGTGACGCGGCCCCTGCCTGGCGCCGCAATCGTGTGTTCCATCTTCATCGCTTCCATCACGACCAGCGGCGCGCCTTTCTCGACGCTGTCACCGGCCTTCACCAGCACGGCGAGGATTTTGCCGGGCATGGGCGCTGTCAGCCCGCCGGCGTCATCTTCGCCGCTTTCGGATTCGACCAGCGGGTCATGCAGCTCAATGTCGAAGCGCTGGCCCGCGACGAAGGTATGGAGCTTCTCGTGGCGGGTGTTCGCCTGGGTTACGCGCACCCGCGCCACGTTGGCCACAATGCCGGCGCCATTCCAGTGCATGCGCACCTTCTTGCCGTCCACGCTGCCACTGGCAAGCGACGCGATGCCGGCGTGTGCGATCACCAGGCCTCCACGGGTGTAGTCGATCCGCACCTGGTGGGTTTGGTCCCCCAGTTGCAGCGCCAGCGTACGCTGCGAGGTGAGGTTGGTGCGCCAGCCGTCGGCGATGTCCCACGGCGAGGCGGCTGAAGAAGCGCTTGCACCAAGGGTTTTGGAGGAGGCAATCGCGAAAGCCGCTGCCACCAAGGCCTCCGGGGCGATGGCCGGTTCGGTAGACAGCAATTGGCTGCGATTGCGCTCGATCAGGCCGGTGTCGAGGTTGCCCGACGCAAAATCGTTCGACTCGACGGTGCGCACCAGGAATTCGACATTCGTGTGCACTCCAGCGATCTCGCACTCGCGCAACGCTGCCGCCATGGCGCGCAACGCCGCATCGCGGGTCTCGCCCCAGCAGATCAGCTTGGCGATCATCGGATCGTAGTAGGGGCTGATGGCGTCGCCCTCACGCACGCCGCTGTCGACGCGCACCGGGCCGTCCTCGAGCGGCATCACCAGATGGTGCAGGGTGCCGATCGACGGCAAAAAGTTCTTAGCGGGGTTCTCGGCGTAGATGCGCGCCTCGATGGCATGGCCGTTGATCGCCAGTTCTTCCTGGGTGAGTGGCAGCGGTTCGCCGTTGGCAACGCGCAACTGCCACTCGACCAGGTCCTGGCCGGTGATCTCTTCGGTGACCGGGTGCTCGACCTGCAGGCGCGTATTCATCTCCATGAAGTAGAACGAGCCGTCCTGGTTGGCGATGAACTCGACCGTGCCGGCGCCGACATAGCCGACCGCCAGCGCGGCGTCGACGGCGGCCTTGCCCATCGCGGCGCGGCGCTCTTCGGTCATGCCGGGCGCCGGGGCTTCCTCGAGCACCTTCTGATGGCGGCGCTGCACCGAGCAATCGCGCTCGAACAGGTAGACGCAGTTGCCCTGGGTATCGGCGAACACCTGGATCTCGATGTGGCGCGGCCGCGTCAGGTACTTTTCGATCAGCACCGCGTCGTTGCCAAATGACGCCGCCGCTTCACGCTGGCACGAGGCCAGCGCCGCAAGAAAATTGGCAGATGTCTCGACGATGCGCATGCCCTTGCCGCCGCCGCCGGCGGAGGCCTTGATCAACACCGGGTAGCCTATGTGGTCCGCTTCCTTGTGCAACAGGGTGGGGTCCTGCTGGCCGCCGTGGTAGCCGGGTACCAGCGGCACGCCGGCTTCGGCCATCAGGCGCTTCGACTCAGCCTTGAGGCCCATGGCGCGGATTGCCGAGGACGGTGGGCCAATGAACACCAGGCCCGCCGTGGCGCAGGCTTCGGCGAAGTCCGCATTCTCCGACAGAAAGCCATAACCCGGGTGGATCGCTTCGGCGCCGCACTGCCTGGCGATGGCGATGATCTTGTCGCCGAGCAAATAGCTTTCCCTGGCGGCAGGCGGGCCGAGGCGATAGGCCTCGTCGCAGGCAGCGACGTGCTTGGCGTGCGCATCGGCGTCGGAGTACACCGCCACGGTGCGGATGCCCATGCCGCGCGCGGTGGCCGCAACCCTGCAAGCGATTTCTCCGCGGTTGGCGATGAGGATTTTCTTGAACATGGTTTGTCAACCTTCAGGTCTGGTCCAGTTTCAGGTCGGTGACCCATTTCGGCTTGCGCTTTTCCAGAAACGACGCGATGCCTTCGCGGCCTTCGGCCGAGGCGCGCGTCTCGGCGATGCGCTTGGCGGTTTCGGTGCGCACCGCCGGCGTGAGTTTGGTGCCGCCCGACAAGGTGATGAGCTTCTTCGATTCCGCCAGCGCGCGCGGGCCGGCCTGGATCAGGTAGCCAAGTATTTCGTTGACCTTGGCATCAAGTTCGACCGGCGGAACCAGTTCGTGGACGAAGCCGATGCGGTAAGCCTCGGCGGCATCGAAGCGTTCTGCCGTCAGGAAGTAGCGCGATGCCATGCGCTCACCCATGGCACGGATCACATAGGGGCTGATGGTCGCCGGGATCAGGCCAAGTTTGGTCTCGGAGAGGCAAAAGCTTGCATCCATCGAGGCAACCGCGATGTCGCATGCCGCGACAAAGCCCATGCCGCCCGCATAGGCCGGGCCGTGGATGCGCGCAACAGTGGGTTTCTTCAAGGTGTGCAGCTGGTACAGCATGTCGGCGAGGCCCACCTTGGCATCTTTCAGGTTTTGCGCCTTCGAGTAGCCGGACGCCTTTTTCATCCAGTTGAGGTCGGCGCCGGCGCAGAAGGCCGGGCCGCGCCCGGCCAGACAGACGGCGCGCACGCCGGCATCCTTTTCCATCGCCTTGAGCGCGATGCTGATTTCCTTGAGGACGGTGTCGTTGAGCGCATTGCGGATTTCCGGCCGGTTGAACCAGATGATGCCCACATGGTTCATGACTTCGAGTTCAAGGGTCTGGTATTTCATGGTGGTCTCCAGTGTTGGCGTTCAGGGGCTGCCAGCCCAGACAACGAGCTTGTCTGCGGCATAAATTTCGCACGGGCCGCCGCGCCGTTCGCAATTGTCGAGCGCGAGCCTGCGCGCGTCGGCGCCGCGCACTCCCCAGCCCCATCCGCCTGCCCTTGAAATGGCGAACGCGCGCGGCAACGGATAGACGAGAAAGTTGGCGTAGGCGGTACGCCCTTCCGCTCCCAGGAACGGGACCGCCTTGACATCGTAGAAGTCTCTGGCGGTTGTGGCGACAACGACAGTCTGCTCGCGCGCTGGCGCGAGTGCAGCAACCACGGAGATTGCCGCCACTGTTGGCACTGGCGACGCCGGTGGTGTTGGTGGTGTCAGTGGTGTCAGTGGTGTCAGTGGTGCGGCTGCCCCGGCAACCAGCGCAGGCGACGCGGCGGCCTTGGCCGGAGCATCGGCCGGTTTGACTGCGATGACGACGGGCTCGGCGACCGGCGCGAGTGGTTCTGCGCGTACCTGCGGTTTGGGCACGAATGCGGGCAGGGCCGCTGCCTGCGCAATCTGGGTCTGCGCCGCCGGCTTGGGCGGCGCGCCGGTCATGTCGCGCAGAACCACGCGCACCCTTGCCGCCTGCGGCGCACCACCCACCTCTCGAGCGAAACCGGGCGCCGCAGCGCGGCGCGGCGCAAGCCCGTTGGTGTCGATCGTAGTCGAGGTGCCGGCGAGCTCAAAACCCTTCGCGCACTTGACCTGCAGCCAGTCTCCGGTCGGGATGATCTGCGCGACAGCCGGGGTGACGATGCGCCAGGTGCCGCCGCGGTTGACGATGTCGCACACGGCTTCGTTGACGGCGGCGCCGTTGGCGTCGACGGCGTCAACCACGATGTCCTGCGATGCCGCAAAAGCCATGCTACAGGCGGCAGCGGCCATTGACATCAGGACGAGCAAACGCAGCATGCCCGGCCTTACATCCGGAACACGCCGAACTGCGTTTTCTCGATGGGTGCGTTAAGCGATGCGGCCAGCCCGAGCCCCAAGACGCGACGCGTGTCGGCCGGGTCGATCACGCCGTCATCCCAGAGGCGCGCACTGGCGTAGTAAGGATGGCCCTGGTGCTCGTATTGTTCAAGAATCGGTTGCTTGAACGCGGCTTCTTCTTCGGCACTCCACTTGCCGCCCTTGAGTTCGATGCCGTCACGCTTGACCGTTGCCAGCACGCTTGCCGCCTGGGCGCCGCCCATGATCGAGATACGCGCATTCGGCCACATCCAGAGCATGCGCGGCGAGAACGCGCGGCCGCACATGCCGTAGTTGCCGGCGCCAAAACTGCCGCCGATGATCACGGTGAACTTGGGCACCCTGGCGGTGGAAACCGCCGTGACCATCTTGGCGCCGTCGCGCGCAATGCCGGACGACTCGTACTTCTTGCCGACCATGAAGCCGGTGATGTTCTGCAAAAACACCAGCGGCACGTTGCGCTGGCAGCACAGTTCGATGAAGTGCGCGGCTTTGAGCGCCGACTCCGAATACAGGATGCCGTTGTTGGCGATGATGCCGACCGGCATGCCGTAGATGCGCGCAAAGCCGGTGACCAGCGTGGTGCCGTAGCGCGCCTTGAATTCATCCAGTTCGGAGCCATCAACGATGCGCGCGATCACCTCGCGGGCGTCGTAAGGCTTCTTCACGTCGTGCGGAATCACGCCATACAGTTCGTCGGCCGCATAGAGCGGTTCGCGCAGCGCAGCGCTGCCGGTCAGCTGGCCGATATTTGCCGTGTATTTCGCTCCGAGGTTGCCGACGATGCGGCGTGCCAGTTGCAGCGCGTGGGTGTCGTTCTGCGCCAGGTGGTCGGCCACGCCGGAAAGGCGCGTATGCACGTCGCCACCGCCTAGTTCTTCCGCGCTGACCACTTCGCCGGTGGCCGCCTTGACCAAGGGCGGGCCGCCCAGAAAAATCGTGCCCTGGTTCTTGACGATGATGGTTTCATCCGACATCGCCGGCACATAGGCGCCGCCGGCGGTGCACGACCCCATCACCACCGCGATCTGCGGGATGCCTTTGGCCGAGAGATTGGCCTGGTTGTAGAAGATGCGGCCAAAGTGGTCGCGATCCGGGAACACGTCGTCCTGCGTCGGCAGGTTGCCGCCACCCGAATCGACCAGGTAGATGCAGGGCAGGCGGTTCTGCTCGGCGATCTCCTGTGCACGCACGTGCTTTTTGACCGTCATCGGAAAATAGGTGCCGCCCTTGACGGTGGCGTCGTTGCAGACGATCACGCACTCGCGGCCCGCCACGCGGCCGATGCCGGTGATGACACCGGCGCCAGGCGCGGCATTGGCGTACATGCCGTGTGCCGCCAGTTGTGAAAACTCGAGGAACGGCGAGCCGGCATCCACCAACTGCTCCACCCGCTCGCGCGGCAGGAGCTTGCCGCGTCCCGTATGCTTGTTGCGCGCGTCTTCAGAACCGCCCACCGCGGTCTTCGCAACCTGGGTTTTGAGGTCTTCCACGGCCGCCTTGAGTGCGGCAACGTTCGCCGTGAATTCCGGGCTGCGGGTGTTGAGCTTCGATTCAAGGGTGGCCATGGCGATGCCTGCAGGCGTGATGTTGGTTGACGTTTACGTTAACGTCAATTGTAGCAAGTGCGATTCTTGCGCCCCGCCCCGCGCGCCCCGGCCGCTGGATGCGGTGCGCGAAAAGCGTGGGGCCATTGATATACTAATTGCATATCAGTTTGGCGATCAACGGACCCATCAGCCCATTTGATGTTTGCGCACTGCATCGCGCGACAACAACCTATGCCTTCAAAGCCAGCCAAGGAACGCCGCAGCCAACCGGCCCTCGCGCCAACCGCTCCAAGCCTGACCGACCGCGCCTATGGCGAACTCGAAGAGCTGATCGTCACGCTGCGCCTCAAACCGGGGAGCGCCGTATCGGAAGCCGAGTTGTCGCAACGCCTCGACATTGGCCGCACGCCGATCCGCGAAGCCTTGCAGCGCCTTGCGCGCGAACGGCTGGTCACCATATTGCCGCGGCGCGGCATCATCGTCTCCGAGATCAACGTCAAGGGGCAGCTGCGCCTGCTCGAGGTGCGCCGCGAGGTGGAGCGGCTGGTGGCGCGCAGCGCGGCGCGACGTGCCACCCCTGAGGAACGCGAACGTTTCGCCGGCATCGCACGCGATTTCGTCAAGAGCGCGCGCGGCAACGACGAGGTAGCGTTCATCCGCGTCGATCGTGAATTCAACGAGTTGTCGGCCGAAGCGGCGCACAACGAGTTTGCCGCGGGCGCAATGGGCCTGATGCACGCGTTGTCGCGCCGCTTCTGGTACCTGCACTACAAGCAGGCGGCCGACATGCCGCAGACCGCCAAGTTGCATGCCGACATTGCGCGCGCCATTGCGGGCGGCGATGAAGCCGCCGCCGCCGCCGCCATGGACCGCTTGCTCGACAACATCGAGGCGTTTACGCGCGCCACCGTCAGCACCGATTTTTAGCGGCGCCGGCCCGCGCCCTTTCTTGTGCCGTGCGGCACAGGGTTGCCTTGACAAATATACTGTTGATATATCAGAATCCCCTATTCGGTTGGTACCGGCTGCCGCTGCCGTGCGCAACCCGTGGGCTTGACAGGAGGACTCACATGCAGGAACGGCAACGCCAGTTTCGCGCCGACTACCAGGCGCAAATCCACCCGCTCTACAACGGGTTTGTCCATATCGGCGTGATCTACGCGGTCGGTCTGGCGACGATTGCCTTTTGCGTCTCGCAGTTGCAGGGCGCCAGCTGGGAGTGGCTGCTGGTCATCCCGGTGTTTTTCGTCTCCAACCTGTTTGAATGGTGGATCCACAAATATGTGATGCACCGCCTGATTGACGTCTGGGCCCTGCGCGCGATCTACGACAGGCACACCCGCCAGCACCACCAGTATTTCACCGACGGGGTGATGACGGTCGATTCCTCGCGCGAATTTCGCATCATCTTTTTTCCCTGGCGCGCGCTGTTCACCTTCATCGGCATGGGCATCCCCTTCGGCCTGATTCTCGCCCAGCTTGTCAACCCGAACGCCGGCTACATCCTGCTCGTAACGATGGTCGGGCAGTACCTGATCTACGAAACCTTCCATTACTGCTGTCACGTCCATGAAAACTGGTTTGTGCGCAACCTGCCCTTCGTCAACACGATCCGGCGCCACCATACCGCCCACCACAACAAGGGCATCATGATGGACATCAACATGAACCTGACCTTCCCGATCGCCGACTGGGTGATGGGCACCAGCGACCTCAATCGCGGGCTGCTCGGGCACGTGTTCAACGGCTACAGCGAAAAATTCATCAAGCCCGAACTCAAAGAGGCCATCGCACGACACTCGGAAAAAGAACTGCAGCTTGGCCAGCAGCCGGCCTGAAAGCACAAAAAGCAGCCGGACCAAAAAGGTATTCCCACCCAAGGACCCAGGAGACCAGACAATGACCATGCAAAAACGAGACTTCCTCAAGATCAGTGCCGCAGCCGCGGCGCTCGCGGTGCCGGCGGCCGCCAACGCGCAGGGCGCCAGCGTCAACTGGAAGATGGCTACCGGGTGGGGCGGCGGGCCGCTGATGGACATCGGCTCGAAGGCCTTCGCCGAAAAAATGGAGCAGTTTTCCGGCGGGCGCATCAAGATCCAGGTGTTTCCGGGAGGGGCGCTGGGCAACGCGCTCAAGGTGCCCGAAACGGTCAAGAACGGCGTTGCCGAACTGGGCCACACCTGGATGGGTTACGACTGGGGCAAGGACCCGACCACCGTGCTGTTCGGAGGCTATGCTGGCTCGTTCGACACCGAGCGCATGCTGCACTGGATTTACGAAGCCGGCGGCATGGACATGCAGCGCAAGTTTCGCGATGAAACCGAAGGCATTGTCTCTCTGCCGCTGTTCATTCGCACTGCGGAAGCCTTCCTTCACTCGCGCAAGCCGGTCAAGACCCTGGCCGACCTGAAGGGCCTCAAGCTGCGCACTGCAGGCGCCTGGCTGGAGATGGCCAAGGGCCTGGGCGCGGCGCCGGTCACCACCGCCGGCGGCGACGTTTACCCGATGCTCGAGCGCGGCGCGATCGATGCCACCGAGTGGGGCACGCTCTACGAAAACATCTCGATGGGCTTCCACAAGGTCGCCAAGTACATCATCTACCCCGGCGTGCACCAGCCGACCGCGCCGTTCGAGCTATGCGTCAACAAGGATGCGTGGGCCAAGCTCTCCGATGCCGACAAGAAGCTCATGGAGACGGTGGCCAAGCTGGTCACGTTCGAAAGCTGGCTCAAGGTCGGGCAGGAAGACGCCAAGGCCCTCGAGTTCTATCGCAAGGCCGGCAATACCATCATCGAGCTGGCGCCCGAAGTGCAGTACGCGGGCCGCAAGATCGGGCTCGACTGGGCCGAAAAGACGGCCAAGGAGGGCAAGTACCCGCACTTTGCCAAGGTGTTCGAAAGCCAGAAGGAACTGGACGCGCTGTGGAAGGGCGCATCAGGCTGGCGCACTGTCAAAATCAAATCCTGACCCCGGCAATGACCCAAGATGGGGCGCTTGCGCGTCCCATCTTCTTTTTTGGCCTGCGTAGCCATCACCGGAGACAAGCACCTTGGACGGCTTCATCAAAAACATCGAACGGGTCACCGGCAGCCTCGGCATTCTGGCGTCGTTCGCACTCGTACCGCTGGTGCTGGCTACCTGCTACGAAGTGGTCGCGCGTTACGTCATGGACGCGCCCACCATCTGGGCCTATGAGGTGGGTTACATCCTGACCGGTTCGCACTTCCTGCTTGGCATGGCTTACACCCTGCAATGCGGCGAGCACATCCGTATTGACATCTTCAGCGCCAAGTTCTCCGGGCGCACGCGCGCGATCATTGATCTGGCGGCCTACACCATCATTCTGCCGCTGATGCTGTGGCTCACCTATGCCTTGTTCGGACATCTGGTCACCGGCTACACACGCAATGAACACAGTGGCCAGTCGGCGATGAATCTGCCGGTGTGGCCGTTTCGCATTGTGTTTCTGGTGGCGTTCACGCTGCTGGCGTTGCAGATCGTGGCCGAGATCATCAAGACCATTCGCAAGATTCGTGGCGAGACGACGGGCGGGTCGGATGCATCTGCCAGCCAGAAAGTGTCCAACGCCGGCGGGGGAACGGCATGATCGACATCCTGCCCTTTTTCATGCTGCCGGTCGCGTTCACGTTGATGTTCCTCGGCATTCACGTCGCCTTCGCGATGATGATGACGGCCGTGCTGTTTGGCCTCGTCATCTTCGGTGACAAGGTGATCTTCCAGTTCATCGAGAAGATCGAAGACATCTCGTCCAACTTCGTGTTCGCCGCGGTGCCCCTGTTTGTGTTCATGGGGTCGATGCTGGAGAAATCGGGCATTGCCGACAAACTGTTTGAGGCGATCCACATTTGGACCCGGCGCCTGCCCGGCGGCCTCGCGCTCGCGACCATCTGCATGTGCATCATTTTCGCGGCATCCAGCGGCGTGATCGGCGCGACCGAGTCGGTGGTGGGGTTGCTCACCATTCCCATCATGCTGCGTTACAAGTATGACAAGCCCTTGATCTCGGGGTCCATTTGCGCTGGCGGTTCCCTGGGCACCATCATCCCGCCCTCGGTGGTCGCGGTAGTGATGGGGCCGCTCGCCAACGTGTCGGTCGGCGACCTGCTCTACGGCATGGTGTTCCCCGGCCTCATCATGGCGGGTCTGTATCTGATCTACATCTTCGTGCTCTGCACCATCAAACCCGAGATGGGGCCGCGCATACCACCGGAGCCGGGCGACCCGAGCTTCACCGAAAAACTCTGGATCAGCACCCGCAATCTGGTACCGCCACTGTTCATGATCTTTGCAGTGCTCGGCTCGATTCTGTTCGGCTGGGCTTCGCCCACCGAAGCCGCCGCCATCGGCGCGCTCGCGTCGGTCGGCTTGACGATTCTCTATGGCCGCTTCAAATGGGCCGGCATGTACGACGCGCTGATCAAGACCCTCAAGATCACCACCATGATCATGACGGTGCTGCTGGCTGGCACCCTGTTCACCGGCGTCTTCATCGGCGGCGGCGGCATCAACACCGCGAGCATCCTGATCAACAAGATGGCGCTGTCGCCGTGGATGCTGCTCGGACTGATGATGTTCATCATCTTCATTGCCGGCTTCTTCCTTGACTGGATCTCGATTGTGCTGATCTTCGTGCCGTTGTTCACGCCGCTGATCAAGGCCGCCGGGTTCGACCCGGTATGGTTCTGCATCCTGTTCCTGATCATGATCCAGACCTCGTACCTCACGCCACCAATGGCGCCGGCCATCTTCTATCTGCGCGCAGTGGCGCCGATCGACATCACCATCAGCCACATGTACAAAGGTGTGGTGCCGTTCATCATCTTGCAGTGCGTGACGCTGGTGATTGCCAT
Organism: Burkholderiales bacterium; assembly: GCA_947473125.1. Classification (GTDB taxonomy): domain Bacteria; phylum Pseudomonadota; class Gammaproteobacteria; order Burkholderiales; family JAEUOS01; genus CANJDH01. Next base: position 34,401 of record CANJDH010000007.1, on the reverse strand, counting down.
GGTGTTTCCGCAACTGGTGACCTGGCTGCCGAGCGTGATGCTCAATTTCAAGTGAAGGAGAAGTCGCCATGACGCCCGACCAGATTCTCGCCATCCCGCCGCGCGTGCTGACCCAGGCACAGCGCGAGTTCTATTTTTCCGAAGGCTACATCCTGCTCGAAAAAATCATTGGCGACGAATGGATCAAAAAGCTGCGCGACGCCACCGAAGAAATGGTCGAGCGCAGCCGCAAGGTCAGCAAGTCGGACACCATATTCGACTTGGAGCCGGACCACCGCCCCGATAGCCCGCGCCTGCGCCGCGTGTCCAACCCGACCGAGCACCACCCGGTGTTCTGGGAATACGTCAACAAATCGGTGATGCCCGACGCAGTGGCCGACCTGGTCGGGCCGGATGTGAAATTCCATCACTCCAAACTCAACTTCAAGTGGAAGCAGGGTGGTGAAGAGGTGAAATGGCATTACGACATTTCATTCTGGCCGCATACCAACTATTCACCGCTCACCGTCGGCACCTACATCTACGACTGCACCATGGAGCAGGGGCCGCTGGGGGTGATTCCCAAGAGCCACCTGCTCGACGATCCGATGCTCAGCCAGTACGACGACGATGGCAAATGGGTCGGCTGCCTCTCCGAGCGCGACGTGGCACGCCTCGACACTGCGCGCGCGGTCTACCTGACCGGCCCGGCCGGTTCGCTTACCCTGCACAACTGCCGCACCGTGCACGGCTCGCCGCGCAACGACTCCGACCTCGGGCGCCCCTTGCTGCTGTACACGTTGACGTCGGCCGATGCATTCCCCTACACCGTCAACCCGATCAAGCCCAAGCACGACCAGATGATCCTGCGCGGCAAGCGCGCATCATTCGCCCATCACGATCCGCGCCCCTGCCTGATCCCGCCCGATTGGTCGGGCGGTTACACCTCGATTTTTTCGCTGCAGCAGGAAGAGAATGCGCAGGCAGCCAAGGGCGCGATGATGTAGACGGCGCCGATCTGCCGCAGCGCCAACCAGGCGGTCAGCGCCAGGTTTTCTTCTTCTTCCAGCGCCGGTGGCCGCGCGCGCCTTCTTCCTTGATGCCGAGGTAAAACTCCTTGATGTCTTCCTTTTCCATCAGGGCGGCACAGGTATCTTCCATGACGATGCGGCCGACTTCGAGGACGTAGCCGAAGTCGGCCGTCTTCAGGGCCATTTGCGCGTTTTGCTCGACCAGCAGAATCGTTGTGCCGCGTTCGCGGTTGATGCGCACGATGATCTCGAAGATTTCCTTGGTGAGCAGCGGCGAGAGCCCTAGCGAGGGCTCGTCGAGCAGCATCACCTTGGGCGACGAGAGCAGCGCGCGCGCGATGGCGAGCATCTGCTGCTGGCCGCCCGAGAGCAGGCCGGCATCCTGTTTGGCGCGCTCGCGCAGGATCGGGAAGTAGTTGTAGACCGTTTCTGTGTCGCGCGCCACGCCATCGCGATCGGCACGCGTGTAGGCGCCCATCTTGAGGTTGTCTTCGACCGAGAGCAGGGGGAACACCTCGCGCCCTTCCGGCACGTGGCTGATGCCGGCGCGCACGATGCGATCCGGCTCCCAGCCGCCGATCTCGGCGCCGTTGAACCTGATTTGCCCTTTCGAGGGGTCGATGATGCCCGAGATGGTCTTGAGGATGGTGCTTTTGCCGGCGCCATTGCCGCCCAGCACGGTGGCGATCTTGCCTTCCATCACCGTGAGGCTGACGCCGCGCAGGGCCTGTACCGGGCCGTAGCTGCTCTCGACGTTCAGGAGTTCCAGGATCGGTGTGGGGGTGAGGGTCTCGATGCTCATTCCGGCTTCCCCAGATACGCTTCAATCACCTTCGGATCGCTCTGCACTTCGCGCGAGGTGCCGATCGACAGCATTTCACCCTGTGCCAGGGCTAGCACTCGGTCCGACACGCGCGATACCAGGCTCATGTCGTGTTCGACCATCAGCACGGTGACGCCTAGGTCTTTCTTGATGTCTTCGATCCAGAAGGCCATGTCGTCGGTTTCTTCCGGGTTGAGCCCGGACGAGGGCTCGTCGAGCAGCAGCAATTTCGGGCCGATGCACAGGGCGCGCCCAAGCTCGACCACCTTGCGCACGCCGTAGGGCAGACCTGCCACCATGCTGTCGCGATGGTGTTGCAGGTCGAGGAAGTCGATCACCTTTTCCACCGCCTCGCGATGCTCGATCTCGGCGCGGCGCACCGACGGCATGAACAGCAATTCCTGCCACAGCCTGGTGGCGGTGTGGTTGTGCCGGCCGATGAGCAGGTTTTGCAACACCGACGCATGCTCGAACAGCTCGATGTTCTGGAAAGTGCGCGCAATGCCGAGGTTGGCCACCCTGTGCGGCGTCATGCCGGTGATCTCGCGACCCTCGAAGGTGATGCGGCCCGAGGTGGGCGGGTAGATCAGGCTGATCAAATTGAAAATCGTGGTCTTGCCCGCGCCGTTCGGGCCGATGATGGTGAACACCTCGCCCTGCTGCACCTCGAACGAGACGTTGGTGACGGCCTTTACGCCGCCGAACTGGATCGAAAGGTTCTCGGCTTTGAAAAAGCTCATAAGTTGCCCCCTCTTCCAAAGGGGGGCGGGGGGGATTGCCCAAACGTGGCTTTGAAAAAACTCATCGCATCCCCGTCATTTCAGCCGGTCCGACTTCATGTAGGACTTTTGTCGCTTGAACATGCCGCGCCGGTAAAACGGGAAGAGCGAGAAATAGGTACGAATCTTGACCCAGCGCCCGTAGATGCCGAGGGGTTCAAAAATCAAAAAGCCGATCAGGATCAGCCCAAAGACAGTCGGCTGCAATCCGGTCTGCTGGCCGATCGCCGGCGGCAGCACATCTTTGGCAAACACGATCAGTTGCGGCAGCGCGATGATGAAAGCCGCGCCGAAAATTGCGCCATGGAATGAGCCCAAACCCCCGATGAACACCAGCGTCGTCATTTCGATCGACACCAAAAGGTTGAACTGCTCGGGCGAGATGAACTGCAGCTTGTGGCCGTACAGAGCGCCGGCCACGCCGGTGAGCGCCGCCGAGAAGGTAAAGGCAATGGTCTTGTATTTGGCCAGGTGAATGCCCATGCTCTGCGCCGAAATCTCGGAATCGCGGATCGCCACAAACGCGCGGCCGGTGGGGCTGCGCATCAGGTTGATCATGCCGAGCAGGATGATCACCACCAGCCCCAGTGCCAGGTAGTAAAACTTGGTGTCGTTGTCGATGATGATGCCGAAAAAGTCGATCTGCTTGAGTTGCTTGCCCGAGTTGCCGCCGGTCACATGCTCCCAACGGGTGATCACCTCTTCGGCGATGAAGCCAAACGCCATCGTGGCGATCGCCAGGTAAATGCCCTTGAGGCGCAGCGCCGGCAGCCCGACGATCAGCCCGGCAGCACCGGCAAATACCGCCGACAGCACGATCGACACCACAAACGGCATGCCCTTGGCCTGCATGATCGCCTCGGTATAGGCGCCCACCGCGAGGAAGGCCGCATGGCCCAGCGAGATCTGCCCGGTGAAGCCGATCAGCAACATCAGCCCCAGGCCGATGATGGCGTAGATCAGGATGAACACCATCTGCCCCATCAGATACTCGGGCAGCACGGCGGGCAGCGCCAGCAGCACGATGCCTAGCAGCGCGTACCAGAACATCTGCACGCCGTCCTTGAAGAGGCGAATGTCCTGGTCGTAATCGGTCTTGAACAAAAAGCGCATGTGGCTACACCTTCTTCCGCAGCTTCTCGCCGAACAAGCCGGAAGGTTTGAACATCAGCACCAGCAGCACCACGATGTAGGCCGCGATGTCCTTGAAGCCTTCCGGCAGGTAGAAACCCGCAAACGACTCGACCAGCCCGATGATCAGGCCGCCGACAATCGCCCCGGGGATGCTGCCAAAGCCGCCCACCACCGCAGCCGGAAAGGCTTTGAGCCCGATGAAACCCATGTTGGCGTGTACGAAGGTGATCGGCGCGAGCAGGATGCCGGCAAACGCCGCCACCGCCGCCGACAGGCCCCAGATCAGGGTGTTGATGCGCCGCACCGGAATGCCCATGTAATAGGCCGCGAGCTGGTTTTGCGAGGTTGCCTGCATCGCGATGCCGATGCGGCTGTAGCGGAAAAACAGGAACAGGATCAGGCACAGTACGGCGGTGTCGACGATGATCATCAACTGGTCCAGCGCCAGCGCTGCGCCGCCGATGTGCACCACCTGCTCGGCGAACGGCGTCACGATCTTGAAGGTGTCGGTGCCCCAGCCGGGCATCATGGTCACGACGCCGCGCGCCACGTAGCCCACGCCGATGGTCACCATCACCACGGTGAACTGCGCCTGGCCCAGCACCGGGCGCAGCACGATGCGCTCGGTGAGCATGCCGAATAGCGCCATGGCAATCAGCGCGAGGATGATGCCGACCCAGTAGGGCAGGCCGATCAGCGTGGTGGCGGTGTAGGCGAAAAACCCGCCCAGCATCATCAGGTCGCCCTGGGCGAAATTGACGGTCTCGGTGGCCTTGTAGATCAGCACGAAGCCGAGCGCAACCAGTGCGTAAACACAGCCGATCGCGATGCCGCTGAACGTCAATTGCAGGAACTGCGCCAAATTGTCTCCTCTGCCTCTCTTTATGTGTTCGGTGTGGTGCGACGGGGCAGCAGACGCGAAGCCTACCGGGCATGGCAGGGCGCGTCAATCAGGCAGTGCAGCAAAAAGAATGCGGCGGGCAGGCAGCGCAGCAAATGCGCTAGCATCGTCGCCAAGGAGGCAACATGACCTGGCAACCCGAGCTCGACGAACTCAAGAAGCGCCAGCAACTGGCCCGGCAGATGGGTGGGCCCGAGAAGGTGGCGCGCCACGTCGCCAACGGCAAATTACCGGTGCGCGAGCGCATCGCCGCCCTGCTTGATGCAGGCAGCTTCCGGGAGATCGGCTCTGCGAGCGGCTTTGCGGCCTATGACGTAGACAACAGCCTGACCTCCTTTACCCCCACCAACCAGCTCATCGGCCGCGGCACCATTGAAGGGCGCACCGTGGCGGTCTCCGCCGACGACTTCACCGTACGTGGCGGCGCCAACGATGGCGGCGTGCGCGAAAAACTTGTCTACGTCGAAAAGATGGCCCTCCAGTTGCGCATCCCCCTGGTGCGCCTGGTCGACGGCACCGGCGGTGGCGGCTCGGTCAAGACCATCGAGGTGATCGGCCGCGCCTACGTGCCCGAAGTGCATGGCTGGGAATACGCGGTGATGAATCTCGCCACCGTACCGGTGGTGGGCCTGGCGCTGGGCTCAGTCGCCGGCCTCGGTGCGGCGCGCGTAGCCAGCAGCCATTACTCGCTGATGGTCCAAGGTACCTCGCAGATTTTTGCTGCCGGCCCGCCGGTGGTTGCGCGCGCATTTGCCAAACCCGGCCAGAACGTCACCAAGGAAGAACTGGGCGGCAGCGACATCCATGGCCGTAACGGTACCGTCGATGACGTCGTCGAGAGTGAGACTGAGGCATTCGCGCGCACCCGTCGCTTCCTCTCCTACCTGCCGTCTTCGGTGTACGAGCTACCTGCCCGGACCACACCCACCGACGACCCCAAGCGCCGCGAAGAAAAACTGCTCTCCGCCGTACCGCGCGACCCGAAGAAGGTCTACCAGATGCGCCCGATCGTCAACGCACTGGTCGACCAGGATTCCTTCTTTGAAATCGGCAAGATGTGGGGCCGCGCCATCATCACCGGCTTTGCCCGGCTCGACGGCTGGCCCGTCGCAGTGGTGGCAAGCGACCCATATCACTACGGCGGCGGCTGGACTGCACGCGCCTCCGAAAAGCTGGTGCGCTTCGTTGACATGGTGCAGACCTTCCATTTGCCGGTGGTGCATCTGGTCGACATTCCGGGTTTCCAGATCGGCGTCGAAGCCGAAGAGGCCGCGACGATTCGCTACGGTGCGCGCGCCATGGCGGCGGTGTATCAGGCGACGGTACCGTGGTGTTCGATCCTCGTGCGCCGCGTGTTCGGCGTGGCGGGTGCCGCGCACCAGAGCACCGGGCGCTTCAACATTCGCTACGCCTGGCCATCGGGTGAGTGGGGATCGTTGCCAATAGCCGGCGGCTTGGAAGCGGCGTACAAGGGGGAACTTGAAGCATCAGCCGACCCGGCCGCCAAGCTAGCCGAGATCGAAACGAGATTGAAGCAATTCACGTCACCTTTCAGAACAGCGGAGCAATTTCTCGTGGAAGAAATCATCGATCCGCGCGAGACGCGTGAGTTGTTGTGCGAGTTTGCGAATCTGGCGGCGCCGTTGCGAGTCGTCGGGCCAAGTACTTTCGGGATGAGACCATGAAACCAGTTGCCCTCGTAATCGGCGCAGGCGACGCCCTCGGCGGCGCCATCGCCAAACGTTTCGCCCGCGAAGGCTTCACCACCTGCGTGACGCGCCGCCACGCCGACAAGCTCGATGCCCTCAAGACCGAGGTCGAATCCGCCGGCGGCACCTGCCACGCCTTCGGCTCGGACGCACGCGAGGAAGAGGAAGTCATCAAGCTCTTCGCCCACATCGAAGCCAACATCGGCCCGATCGAGGTGTGCGTGTTCAACATCGGCGGCAACGTGCGCTTCGGCATCACCGAGACCACCGCGCGGGTGTATCGCAAGGTGTGGGAGATGTGCGCATTCGGCGGGTTTCTCGCTGGCCGGGAGGCGGCGCGCATGATGTTGCCGCGCAAGAAGGGCACGATCCTGTTCACAGGCGCGACTGCCAGTTTGCGCGGCGGGGCCGGGTTTGCGTCGTTCGCGGGCGGCAAGCATGCGCTGCGTGCACTGGCGCAGAGCATGGCGCGCGAGCTCGGGCCGCAGGGCATTCACGTTGGGCACGTCATCATCGATGGTGCCATCGATACCGAATTCATTCGCGAGACCTTTCCGGAGCGTTATGCACTCAAGGCGCAGGACGGCATCCTCAATCCGGACCACATTGCCGAGAATTACTGGATGCTGCATAGCCAGCCGCGCGACGCCTGGACCTTCGAGCTGGACCTGCGGCCCTATATGGAAAAGTGGTGATGGCAGGCAGGATTGCTTATAATTGCCGTATTGCAGGATTGCAGCAATACGGAGAAAACCATGGATGCTCTGATTCTTTCTGATCGCGGCACGTTGACTGTGCCGGCCAAGCTGCGCAAGGCGCTGGGGCTCAAGTCTGGCAGTCTGTTACAGGCGGAAGCACGTGACGGAATGCTGATTCTGCATCCCGCTCAAGTGGTGCGTTACACGGTCTACGATGAGGCGAAGGTCAAGCGGGTGCTCGCTGCAACTGAGCCCGACCCATCTCTTGCCGCCACGTTGCGCAAGAAGGCGAAAAGCCGCAAGCGCGCAGCCTGATTTGTGCGGGTTTTTCTCGACGCCAACTTGCTGTTCGCAGGAGCCTACCGCTCAGGCAGCAATGTTGACCTGCTCATTGAAGTGGCGCCCGCGTGGAAGCTCTCCCTCCTGACCTGTGCTTATGCGGCGGGCGAAGCGCATCGAAATATCGAAGCCAAAGTGCCCAACCGTCTGCCTGCACTTGATCGGTTATTGAGCAGCATCACTGTCGTGGAAACGGCCGACCCGCAACACTGCCCGATACCGCTGCGCGAAAAAGATCGTCCGATTCTGGCTTCCGCGGTTGCTGCTCGCTGCCAGATATTGCTGACAGGCGACAAACGCGATTTCGGCCCTTGGCTGGATTTGCCAGGCAAGACGGGTGGCGTCCGGGTCTTGATGATCGCCGCCTTCCTTGCGGAATTGGCGCGTGACGCATAGTCTTGCGTGATACGATAAATCATCGCTTTTTCGGCCATTCCCCATCCTAGCTGTCATGTCGGTACCAGCCAACGCCATCCCCACGACGGAAACCGCGCTTGAAGCGCCGGTCGAGCGCGGTGAGGAATTTCGCGACAAGCTCACCACCCAGGGCGCGCGCAAGGCGCTGACGCGCGACGAGCTGGCGTACTTCACCAAGCTCTCGTTCTTGCAAAGCACGTGGAGTCTCGCGCAGACCGCCGGGCTGCTGGCTCTTACCACGGCGCTAGGCCTCTACGCGTTCTCGATCATCGGCCCGAAACCCTTGGTGGGAGCGCCTCTCCTCGTGATTGCCGTCGTGTTGATGGGTTGCTGGCAGCATTGGCTGGCGATCATTTCGCATGAATCCACGCACTATCGCCTGTTCGAATCGCGCGCCGCCAACGACTGGGTCGGGCGCATTGCCGGCATGTCGATCGGCGTCTCGACGTTTGCCTATCGCATCGTGCACCGCTTGCACCACAACCACCTGTACGAAGAGATCGACCCGGACATGGCGTTGATGGCGGGCTATCCGCGCGGCAAGGGGTATCTGTGGAAGAAGCTGCTCAAGGACATCGCCGGCTTCACGGCCTGGCGCAACTACCTGTATTTTTTCGGTGCGCCTGCGGCCAATGCCGCCACCGGGCAAAAGCAGGATCCGCTCGCCGACACCACGGCGCACCTGCGCAAGCTCGCCCTGTCAGACCGCTGGGTCGTGGTCGCGTTTCACGTGGCGATGCCGCTGGTGATGTTTGTGCGCGGCTACGGTGTCGAATACCTGGTGTTGTGGGTGCTGCCGGCCATCACGGTGCAGGCCTTCATCTTGCGGCTGCGTGCGGTGGCCGAGCATGGCGCGCCGTCGGATACGCGCACTGCCCTGGGCGCGGCGCGTACCAATGTCGAGATTCCGGCGCTGGTGCGCATGGCGCTGTTTCCGCACTGCGTCAACTATCACCTCGAACACCACCTTTACCCTGCCGTGCCGCACTACCGGCTCGCCGAACTGCATGTGTTGCTCAAGGAACGCGGCATCTTCGAGGGGGCCGAGGTGCGCACGTTCCGTGACACCATGCATCGGGTATTTGGCGCGCGCGGGTCTGCGCCCGATGCGGCCAAGATGGCGGCGCAGGCGGCGTAAACTCTTTGCACTCGATACCGCAGCGCCGCTTGGAACGAGCGGCGTTTCTTTTCATACAGGGAAAATAATGGAGACGATTCGACTCGAGAAGGATGCCGAAGGCATCCTGACCATAACCTTTGATGCGCCCGGCGCGCCGGTCAACACCATGTCCGACACCTGGCGGCGCGAATTCGGCGAAGCGGTGGCGCAGGTGGTGGCGCAAAACGACAGCATCAAGGGTGTAATCCTGGCGTCGGCCAAGAGCACCTTTTTTGCCGGCGCCGAGTTGAAGGGCGTGCTCGAGTACCAGGCGTCCGATGCGCCGCATTGTTTTGAGTTCGTCGAGCGCGTCAAGAGCCAGTTGCGCGCCCTCGACAAGCTCGGCAAACCGGTGGTCGCGTGCATCAACGGCGCGGCCCTCGGCGGCGGCTTCGAGATCACGCTGGCTGCGCATCATCGCATTGCGCTCGACAACCCCAAGACCCTGCTGGGCCTGCCCGAGGTCACGTTGGGCCTGTTGCCCGGCGCCTCGGGCCTGACCAAGCTGGTGCGCCTGCTCGGCCTTGAAGCGGCGTTTCCGATCCTGATGGAAGGCAAGACCTTTTCGCCCGCCACGGCACTCGACGCCGGGCTGATCGACGAGATCGCGGCCACGCCGGAAGAGATGTTCGCCAAGGCGCGCACCTGGATCGCCGCCAACCCGGCGCCGGTGCAGCCCTATGACGACCCTAAATACCGCATGCCTGGTGGCGGGCCGTCCAACCCGAAAATCGCGCAAATGCTCGCCATTGCCCCGGCGATCACCATCGAGAAAACCCGCGGCCTGCTGCCGGCGCCCGAGGCCATCATGGCCTGCATCGTCGAGGGCGCGCAGGTCGACATGGACACCGCCTTGCGCATCGAAAGCCGCTATCTGGCCGAGTTGATGGTGAGCCAGGTAGCGAAGAACCTGATCACGCTGTTTTTCAACCAGAACGCGATCAAGTCCGGTGCATCCCGCGGGCCGAAAGAAATTCCGAAATGGAAGGCCACCAAGGTCGGCATCCTCGGCGCCGGCATGATGGGCTCCGGCATTGCCTGGGCCAACGCGAATCGCGGTGTGCCTTGCGTGCTCAAGGACGTTTCGCAGGAGGCTGCCGACAAGGGCAAGGCCTACAGCGCCGCGTTGCTGGAAAAACGCATCAAGCAGGGGCGCATGGACCCGACGCGTGCGGCGCTGACCCTGAACCTGATCACGCCGACGGCGAACATGATGGAGATCAAGGATTGCGACCTGATCATCGAAGCCGTGTTCGAAAAACGCGACCTCAAGGCCGCGGTAACCAAGGAGAGCGAGCCGCTGCTGAAAGCCGGCGGCATCTACGCTTCCAACACCTCGACGCTGCCGATCTCGGGCCTTGCCAAGGCGTCGGCCCATCCGGAAAAATTCATCGGACTGCATTTCTTCTCGCCGGTCGACAAGATGGCGCTGGTCGAGATCATCAAGGGCGAGAAGACCGATGCCGATACCCTGGCAAAGGCCTACGACTACGTGCTGCAGATCGGCAAGACGCCGATCGTGGTCAATGATTCGCGCGGCTTCTACACCAGCCGCACCTTTGGCACCTTCGTGCGCGAAGGCATGTGCATGCTTGAAGAGGGCATTCCCGCAGCGGTGATCGAAAACGCCGCGCGCCAGTGCGGCATGCCGGTCGGGCCGCTTGCGGTGATTGATGAGACCTCGATGAGCCTCTCCGTCAGCGTAATGGACCAGGCGCGCGCAGACCTCGAAGCAGAAGGCAAACCCTATACCGCGCAACCCGGCGAATCGATGTTCTACAAGATGGTCCGCGACCTCAAGCGCCCCGGCCGTGCGGCCGGTGGCGGCTTTTACGAGTATCCCAAGGATGCGAAAAAGCATCTGTGGGCGGGCCTCAAGCAGTTCGAGAAGCCTGATGTTGCCTACGACGTCGCCGAACTCAAGCGCCGCTTCCTGTACCGCCAATCCATCGAGACCGCGCGTTGCCTCGCCGAAGGTGTGCTGACGACATTCCACGACGCCAATATCGGCTCGATCTTCGGCATCGGCTTTCCGGCCTGGACCGGCGGCGCGCTGCAGTACATCAACAATGAAGGCGCGGCCGCGTTTGTGAAGAACGCCGACGCGCTGGCCGCCAAATATGGCGAGCGCTTCGCCGTGCCGCAACTGCTGCGCGACAAGGCGGCCAGGAACGAACTGATGGGCTGAGCCCGCGTGAATGATTTCAAGGAGACAAGAACATGACCAACCATATCCGCCGCAAACTGATCGCCGGTGCCAGCCTTGCTGCCGTTGCGCCTGTCTCATTCGCCCAGGAAAAATATCCGTCGCGCCCGGTGACGGTGATCGTGCCGCAGGCGCCGGGCGGCGCCAACGACGCCATCGCACGCATCGTTGCGCAAAAGGTCGGCGAACTGCTCGGGCAGCAATTCAATATTGAAAACCGCGCCGGTGCCGGCGGCAATATTGGCACCGTTGCCGCGGCGCGGGCCAAGCCCGATGGCTACACGCTGATGCTCACCACCAACAGCGTGCAGGTGATCAACCCCTGGTTGTACAAGAGCACCGGCTTTGATCCGGTCAAGGATTTCGAACCGGTCAGCCCGGTGGCCACCGCCGGTTACGTGCTGGTGGCAAATCCGGCGTTCCCGGCCAAGAACATTGCAGAGCTGATCGAAGCGGCCAAGGCCAAGCCGGGTGCGATCACGATCGCTTCTGCCGGCAACGGCACCCTCAATCACCTGATCGGCGAAATGCTGCAAAAGGCCGCCGGCATCGAACTCGTGCACGTGCCCTACAAGGGCGCGGCTGCCGCAGCGACCGACGTGGTCTCGGGTCAGGTGCCGATATCGGTGCAAAGTGTGCCGTCGTCGCTGGCCTTCATCAACGCCGGGCGCCTCAAGGTGCTCGGCGTGGTCAACGAGAAGCGCCTCGCCAACATGCCCAACACGCCGACCATTGGCGAGACCATCAAGGGTTTTGGCTCGACCCCCTGGTACGGCATTTTCGCGCCGGCCGGCACGCCCAAAGACGTGATTGCGACCCTGCATGCCGCCGTCGACAAGGCGCTCGACACCAGGGACGTGCAGGACAAGCTGGCCGCACAAGGCTGCGAAATCCTCAAGGGCACGCCGGTGCAGTTCGGCAACATGGTGAAGGACGAGCTGCCCAAGTGGGCCAGGATCGTCAAGGAGTCGGGCGCCAAGCTCGATTGAGATGGCGCCACCGCGGCTGCCGCCCTAGCGGCGTGCGGTACGGCGCCCTGCCGGGTAAATGCACATAAACGCCTCCACCGCCTCGGCGACATGCTGCGCGCGCAGCCGGGCGGTGTAGCGCTTGACGTCGCCGCAGCCGGCGATGAATTGGCGTTGCCCCTGGACCAGCGCCAGAAAGCGCTCCGCTGCCAGCTGCGGTTGGTCGATACGCATGCGGCCCGCCGCTGCGAGCTGGCCGAAGTAGTCGGCCAGACGCGTCAGGAAGCCCCGCATGCCCGAGGTCAGCACGGCCTTGCGCAGATCGGCGAAGCGCGGTCCCTCGGACACGGCGAGCCGGTAGATGGCCAGGCCATCGACGGACAGCGTGCGCTCCTGGATGCGCGCCGCCAGGGCTTGCAACTCGGCGCTCACGCTCGGCGCGCCCTGCATGGTCTGCTGGGCGCCGTCAAAGGCGGCGCGCACGCGGCGCGTCATCACCGCTTCAAACAATTTTTCCTTGGTGCCGAATTCGGCATAAAGGGTCGCAAGCGAGCCGCCGGCGACACGCATGATCTGGTTCACGCTGGCACCGGCGTAACCGTGCGCCAGGAACAGGCTTTCGGCGGCCGCGATGATTTTCTGGCGCCGTTCGTCGCGTTGCTGGCTGCGCTGGTTGGCGGCTTTCGCCGGCCGCGGGGCCGCGGCGCTCATGGCTTTGCCTGCGGCACCCACCCGCCGCCCAGGGCCTTCATCAAATCGACGCTGTAGGCGAGGCGCGCCTGGCGGTTGCGCACCAGCGCGAGCTCGGCATCGTTGGTGCTGCGCTGCGCGTCGAGCACTTCGAGAAAGCCCGAGTAACCGGCGCCAAAGCGCGTGCGCGCAATGTCCAGAGCATCGCGCGCTGCGGCGACGCGCACCTGCAGGTCGGTTTCGGTGGCCGTGGTCAGGTCGAGGTTGCTCAGAGCATCGGCGGTTTCGCGAAACGCGTTCTCGACGGCTTTCTGGTAACCGGCCAGCGACTGGCGCTGGCGTGCCTCGGCCTGCTCGGCGCGTGCCGCCAGGCGCCCGGCATCAAAGATCGGCAGTGCCAGCCCGAAGCCGAGCGTCCAGATGCTCGACCCAGCGAGCAGCAGGTTGGAGAACGCACCGCTCTGGCTGCCGAGGCTGCCGGTGAGCGAGATGGACGGAAACATCGCCGCCTTGGCCACGCCGATGCGCGCATTGTTCGCCACCAGGTTTTGTTCGGCCACCTGCACGTCGGGGCGACGCTCGAGCAGCGCCGAGGGCAGCCCGGCCGGCGGCACCGGCGGCACCGGCAGCGTGTCGAGGCTGCCGGGCGCGAGCTTGAGGCTGAGCTGGCCGGTCAGCTGACCCAACTGGTGTTCCAGCAGCCGGCGCTGGCGTTCGAGCTCCTTGACCTGAATCGATACGTCTGCGAGGGCGCCCTGGGCCTGGGCGGTTTCGAGCGGCGAGGCAATGCCGCCGCCCACGCGTGCGCGCGTCAGCTGCAAGGACTCTTCGCGCGCCTTGTAGGTGGTGCGTGACACCGCCAGTTGCGCATCGGTCGAGCGCAGCGCGAAATACACCTGCGCCGTGGTGCCGGCCAGGGTCAGGGCCACGACATCGCGCGCGTAGCGGCTCGACAGCGCCTGCGCGCGCGCAGCTTCGGTGGTGCGCCGCAGGCGGCCCCAGAAGTCGATTTCAAATGACGTCGACGCCGCCAGGCGCCGCTCGGGGCGAATCAGCGGTTGCACGTTGGGCAGGGCCGTCAGGCGGCTCACCTGCGATCGGCTGTTGGCGAAGTTGCCGTCGACCTGCGGAAAAAAGTTGGCATCGACTTCGCGCAGCGCCGCTTCGGCTTCGTCAAGTTGCGCGCTCGCCAGGCGCATGTCGGCGTTGCGGCTCTGCGCGGCGCCGACCAGGGTGGTGAGCGTGGCATCCTGATACAGGGCCCACCAGTCGGCGCGCAATTGTGCCGCCGTGACGGCGGCGCTGTTGTCAGGGTAATCCGCCGGCAGGTCGAGCGTCGGGCGCTGATAGTCGGGCCCCAGCGGGGCGCAGCCGGCGCTTAGCAGGGCGGCCAGCCAGGGAGTCAGCAGTGGCGCAAGCAGGGTGATCAGACGCATTGTCGGTCTGGTCAAGGTCGGGCGGGTAGTCATGGAGCCTCTCCGGATGGGGCAGGCGTTGCCGCAGGCGTCGCGGCCGGCGTGGCCGGGCTGGCATGCTCTTCGATGTCGCGCGGCTTGCGGCGCGTGGCCGTGAGGGTGAAAAACAGCGGCACAAAGATCGTCGCGATGAAGGTGGCAGCGAGCATGCCGCCGAACACGCCGGTACCCATCGAGCGCCGTGCCGCCGCGCCGGCGCCGGTCGAAATCACCAGCGGCGCGACCCCGAGCACGAACGCCAGCGAGGTCATCACGATCGGCCGGAAGCGCAGGCGCGCAGCCTTCATGGCGGCGTCAATCGGCGTCATGCCTTCAAGAAAGCCCTGCTGGGCGAACTCGACGATCAGGATGGCATTTTTGGCCGCAAGGCCGATCAACACCACCAGCCCGATCTGGAAGTAAATGTCGTTTTCCATGCCGCGCAGCATCACGAAAGTAAGGGCGCCGCCGACCGCAAACGGCACCGACAGCAAAACTGCCCAGGGCAGCTTCCAGCGCTCATACAGGGCCGCGAGGATCAGGAACACCATCACCAGCGCCAGCCCAAACGCGAGGGCCGAGGCGTTGCCGGTGCGTTTTTCCTGAAACGCCTGGCCGGTCCAGGCCACCTGATAGCCTTCGGGCAGGGTTCTGGCAGCCACTTCTTCGACGGCGCGAATCGCTTCGCCCGAGGAGACCCCAGGCTTGCCCGAGGCGAGCGCCTTGGCGGCGAGGAAGCCGTTGAAGCGCTCCAGCTGCTCGGGCCCGACCACGTTCGACACCCGCAGCAGCGCCTTGAGGGGAATCATTTCGGCCGACGCGGTGGAACGTACAAACACGTTGCCGAGGTCTTCGGGCCGCGCGCGATACGGTGCATCGGCCTGGAGCTGGACGCGATAGGTGCGGCCGAACTTGTTGAAATCGTTGACGTACAACGCCCCCATGGTGCTTTGCAGGGCATCGAATACGTCGGTGATCGGCACACCCAGGGCAAGCGCCTTTTCACGATCGACCTCGACCCGCAGCTGCGGCACGGTCGGACGAAAAAACGAATTCACGCCGGTCAGTTGCGGATGGGCGCGCAGTGCCGTCAGGAAATCCTGCAGCACGGTGAACAGCGCTTTCGGATCGGCGTTGGTACGTGCCTGCAGGTAGACCTCGAGGCCGCCTGCCGTGCCCAGGCCGCGAATCGCCGGCGGCGGGAACGCCAGCGCCAGGCCCTCGCGGAATCCCGACCCCTTGCGAATGATGTCGCCGGCCACCTGCTGCGCGTTGGCGCTGCGCTTGTCCCACTCGATCAAGGGGATGAACATGGTGGCGGCATTGGTCTTGTTGCCGCCGCCGATCAGGTCGAAGCCGTTGATGGCGAGCACGTTTTGCACCGCGGGGTTGGCCGACACCAGCTCCTGCATCTTGGCCGAGAGCTTGCCGGTGCGCTCCAGGGTCGCACCGTCGGGCAATTGCACCAGGCCGAATACGTAGCCCTGGTCTTCGGGCGGCACGAAGCTGCCGGGTACGCGGACGAACATGGTGACGGTGGCCGCGACCACGCCGATAAAGATCAGCAGCGACACGAAGCGATGGCGCAGCGCCGCCCCGACCAGGCCGAGGAAGCGCTTCGTGACCCAGTCGAAGCCGACGTTGAACGGATGGAACCACTTCGACTCGTGGTGTTCGCCGGCCTTCATCAGAATCGCGCACAGCGCCGGCGTGAGCGTGAGGGCGGTGAAGCCCGAGATCACCACCGCGATTGCGACGGTCACGGCGAACTGGCGGTAGAGCTGGCCGGCAATGCCGCCCAGGAAAGCCACCGGCACGAACACCGCGCACAACACCAACACGATCGCCACCACCGCACCCGACACTTCGCGCATCGCCTGCAGCGACGCTTCGAAAGGCTTCATCTTGTCTTCGCGCATCAGGCGCTCGACGTTTTCGAGTACCACGATCGCGTCATCGACCACGATGCCGATCGCCAGCACCATGGCAAACAGGGTGAGCGTGTTGATCGAGAAGCCGACGATCCACAACCCGGCGAAGGTGCCGATCAGCGACACCGGCACGGCGATCACCGGGATCAGCGTGGCGCGCCAGGTCTGCAGGAACAGGTACACCACCAGGATCACCAGGATTGCGGCTTCAAAAATGGTTTTCACCACTTCGTTGATCGAGGCGTCGACAAAGCGCGTGGTGTCGAACGGGACCACGTAATCGACGTCTTCGGGGAAGTTGGCCTTGAGCTCAAGCATGCGCTTCTTTACCGATTTGGCGACGTCGAGCGCATTCGATCCGGGCTGCAGGTAGGTGGCAATGCCGATGGTCGGCTTGCCGTCGAGGGTGTTGAAGGTGTCGTAGTTCTGCGCGCCCAGTTCGAGGCGCGCGATGTCCTTGAGCCGCAGTACGCCGCCCGGGCCGTCACCGCGAATCACGACGTCGCCGAACTGCTCGGGGTCGATCAGGCGCCCGGTGGCGGTAACCGTGTAAACCAGGTTTTGCCCGGGCACCGCCGGCTCGGCACCGATCTTGCCGGCGGCGAACTGGGCGTTTTGCGCACGCAGCGCGCTGGCCACGTCGCTCGGCGTGACCCCCAGCATCGCCATGCGGTCGGGGCGCAACCAGACGCGCATCGAGTAGTCGCGCGCGCCGAATACCGTTACGTCGGAAATGCCCGGCACGCGCTTGAGTTCGTCGACCACCGACAGCGACGCGTAATTCGACAGGTACAGGGTGCCGAATTTCGCCTTGGGCGAAATCAGCGATACCACCAGCAGGATGTCGGTGGAGCGCTTCTGCACCGTCACGCCGTTGCGGCGGACGTCGTCCGGCAGGCGCGGCAAGGCCAGTTGTACGCGGTTGTTGACGTTGAACACCGCCTGGTCGACATTGGTGCCGGGCTCGAACGTGGCCGTGATGGTGACGGATCCGTTGGAAGACGAGCTCGAGTTGAAGAACGACAGGCGCTCGACCCCGGACAACTGCTCCTCGATGGGGGCGGCCACGGTGCGCGCCAGGGTTTCGGCGCTGGCCCCCGGGTAGGCGGTGGTGATGGTGACGGTGGGCGGTGCGATCTCCGGGTACTGCGCCACCGGCAGGACGAACGAGGCCACCAGGCCTGCGATCACGATCAGGATCGCGATCACGCCGGCAAATACCGGCCGATAGATGAAGAATTTCGACATATGCGCTTACCCGGGCTTCTTGGCGTCGGCCGGGGTGTCGGCCGGGGTGCCGGTCTTGGGCGGGGCCTTGTCATTGCCCTTCACGTCGGCGGGTGGCCTGGCCGCGCCCGGGGCTGCACCCGGGGCGGCACCCGCGGCCTGCACTTGCACGGCGGTACCCGGGCGCAGCTTGAGCAGGTTGTCGAGGATCACCTTGTCGCCGCCCTTGAGCCCTTTGGTGATGATCCAGTCCGGCCCGATCCAGGCGCCGGTGTCGACCACGCGCGGCGCTGCCTTGTTGTCGGCGCCCAGGGTCCACACGAAGCGGCCCTGGTCGCCCTGCAGGACGGCCGTCTGCGGCACGACAATCGCTTCCTGCATGCCGGCCACCACCTGCGCGCGCACGAACTGCCCGGGCAGGATGGAAAGGTCGGGATTCGGAAACTCGGCGCGCAGCTGGACCGTGCCCAGGCGTGTGTCAACGGTGGAGCCGGCAAAATTGAGGCGCCCGCTTACCGCATGGACCTTGCCGTCGGGTAGCACCAGGCGCACTTCGTTGCCTTTGCCGCCGGCGCGACCGGGCGCGTTGCCGGCCGCTTCGCGCAGGATCTGTTGCTCGGATTCGGCCAGGGCAAAGCGCACCCAGATCGGATCGGTCTGCGACACCGTGGTGAGCAGGCTCGAATCGCCGCCGGCCGTCACCAGGCTGCCTTGCGAGCGCAGCGCACGCCCCGTCACACCGGCGATCGGCGCCGCCACGTGCGTATACGACAGATTGAGTTCGGCCTCGCGGATTTTTGCATCGGCCGCCTGCAGCGAGGCGTTCGATGTCTTGAAATTGGAGCCGGCATCGTCGGCTTCGCGCTGGCTGATGGCGCGCTTGGCCACCAGATCCTTGAGGCGCTCGGCTTCACGCGAGGTCTGTTCATTGCGCGAGCGTTCCTGCGCGAGCGCGGCACGCGCCTGGGACAGGGCGATTTCAAAGGGCGCACGGTCGATCTGGAACAAGGGCGCGCCGGCGCGTACCGAGGTGCCCTCGGCATACAGGACCTTGTCGAGGATGCCGGAGACACGCGCCCGCACCTCGACTTCTTTCGAGCCTTCGGTGCGCCCGACCGCCTCGACCAGGATCGGGGTTGGGCGCGGCATGACCTCGAGAATGGTCACTGGTACCGGCGGCGGCGCTGGCGGCGGCTCGGGGTTGTTGGAGGCGGCCAGTACGGCCGCCGCAGCAAGGACCAGGGCATGGCTAAACGGGGAGAAGCGTGTCATGGGTGTCGTCCGGGAAGGAGGCGGCAGGCGGATTCGAGGGCAATAAAAATGCGGTCGGCCTGGCACATCGGGGCAACCGCATCCTTTAGTGTAGCACCCGCTACACCAGTTGCCCTGGTCGAGTCGACCGCCTTGGCCGTATCGACCTGGCCGGCCTGCCCCTGGCGTTACTCTTGGACGGCTTTGGCGCGCGCGTTGGCGGCGCGCCGCAGGGCCTTGTTGCTTTTCTTGTGTTCACCGCCGCGCCTGGCCCGAAGCGCGACCGCCACCGGGTTGCGCGGCTTGCGCAACTGGCGGGTCTTGTATTGCCGGACTTTCATGATCCGGCTTTCATCGGCCTGCGTTCACAGGTCGACCACGCCTTCAAACACCGTGACCGCAGGGCCGGTCATGAGCACGGGTGCGCTGTCGGCGGCCCAGCGGATCTGCAGGTCGCCGCCGCGCGTGGTGACGCGCACCGGCGTGTCTCTGACGAGCAGGCCGCGCGCGATGCCGGTGACCACCGCGGCGCAGGCGCCGGTGCCGCAGGCCAGGGTCTCGCCGGCGCCGCGCTCATACACGCGCAGCCGGACGTGGGCCGGCGACACGATCTGCATGTAACCCGCGTTGACCCGTTTCGGAAACGCGGCGTGGCCCTCGATCAGGGGGCCCTGGGTCGCGACCGGCGCGCGCTCGGTATTGGCCACCACCTGCACTGCATGCGGGTTGCCCATCGACACGATGCCGATGTTGATGCGCTCCGACCCCGCGGAAAGCCAGTATCCATGCGGTTCTTCGGCCCGTTGCGCGATGCCGTCGAGGAACGGCAGGTCGGCCGGGGCGAAATGCGGCAAGCCCATGTCGACCGTGACCAGGCCGTTGTCTTCAAGGCGTGGTTCGATCACGCCGCCCAGGGTTTCGACGCGGATCGCGCGCTTGGTCGTGAGGCCCTTGTCGTGCACGAAGCGCACAAAGCAGCGCGCGCCGTTGCCGCATTGCTCGACCTCGCCGCCGTCGCTGTTGAATATGCGGTAGCGAAAGTCGGCATCGCCTTGCGGCTTTTCCACGATGAGTATCTGGTCGGCGCCAACGCCGAAGTGCCGGTCGGCGAGCGCTTTCCACTGCGCGCGCGTCAGGTCGAGCGTTTGGTGAATGCCGTCGAGCACGACGAAGTCGTTGCCCAGGCCGTGCATTTTGGTGAAGGCGAGTCTCATGCGGCTATTTTCGCACCGGCGCGCCGGCTCAATAAAATCGTGCTTCGCCCGGCGGCCGGGTCTTGAAGCGCTTGTGCAGCCAGTGGTATTGCGCGAGGCTGGAGCGAACCTCGGCTTCGATGAAGGCGTTCATGCGGCGCGCGTCGGCTTCATCCGACGCGCCCGGGTAATGCTCCCACGGTGGATGGATCGTGACGTCGTAGCCGTTTGGCGTCATGCGCGTTACCACCGGCAACACGGCGGCGTTGGCGAGGCGCGCGAGGCGCGACACCGCGGTGACAGTGGCGGCCGGCACGCCGAAGAACGGCGTAAACACGGTTTCGCGCGGGCCAAAGTCCATGTCGGGCAGGTAGTAGAGCGGCAGGCCGTTCGAGAGCTCGCGCAGCACCGCGCGCACCCCGTCCTGGCGCGACACCAGCACCGGCGCGTTGAAGCGCGTGCGTCCGGCCTTGAGGGCCTGATTGAACGCGGCATTCTTCTGGCGCGCATACATCGACACCATGCGCTGCTCGATCGTGAGGCGTGCCCAGGCCGCGTCGAGCCCGACAAAATGCGGCGCCAGCAGGATCACCGGCTGCCCGGCCGCCTTGCGCAGGTGTTCAATGCCGTCGAGCCGCACCAGGGCGCGGATTCGCGCCGCCGGGCTGTGCCAAAGAATCGCGCGGTCGATCACGCTCTGGCAAAACGCGCGAAACGTGGCGCGTACCAGTGCCGCGCGGCACGCGGTGTCCATGTCGGGAAAACACAGGGCCAGGTTGGTCGTGGCCACCATGCGGCGCTCGCGCGCGACCAGATACAGCAATGCGCCCAGCGCGGCACCGGCACCGCGCAACACCGCCAGCGGCAGCCAGTGCAGGGCGCGCAGCAGCAGCAGCGCAAGCCGGGTCATGGCTGCGGCGGCGCCTCGGTGCCCGGCGGCGCACGGTAGCGCTCGTAGTTCCACAGGTACTGGGCCGGGCATTCACGGATCAGCGTCTCTAGCGCGGCATTGAGTTGCGCGGCCGCTGTGTCGAGATCTTCCGACATCGTGCCATCGAAGGGCTGCACCACCAGCCGATAGCCGCGTCCCCAGGGCAGGCGTTCTGCGTGGGCCAGCAGCAATTGTGCGCCGCTCGAGCGCACCAGCCGGCCCGGCAGGGTCATTGTAAAGGCGGGCTTGCCGAAAAACGGCGCCCACACGCCTTCGCCGAAGCGCGGGGTCTGGTCCGGCAGCAGGCCGGCGGCTTCGCCGCGCTTGAGCGCGCGCATCAGGGCGCGCACGCCCGACAAATCGGCTGGGGCGAGTTTCAGTTTCTGGCGCTGGCGTTCCTCGATCAGCGGCGTGAGCGAGGCTTTGCGCGGGCGCCGGTACAGCACCGTGATGGGTTTGGTGATCGGTGCGCGAAATGCGTAGACCTGCGCAGTGATTTCGAAGCAGCCCATGTGCGGCGTCAGGAACACGATCGGCCGGCCCGTCTCATGCGCCCGGGTGATGTGCTCCCAGCCGTTGGTTTCGCGCACCAGGTCGGCCACCAGACGCAGGGGGCGCATCCACACCACCGGCAACTCCATGAAGGACTTGCCGATTTCGCCAATCGCCATGCGTTTCAGGCGCCCCGAGGTATAGCCGGCCTGTGCCAGGTTGGCGTTGAGCGCCCGGCGAAACCGCCAAGAGCAGGCATAAGCGCACCAGCCGAGCACGATGCCGGCGCCGTGCAGCAAAGGCAGCGGCAATCGCGACGCGAGTTCGAACAGGGCTTTGAGCACTTGGATGGATTGGTGCGCTTTGGGTGGAACGCTTTTGTTAGAATGTCGGGCTTGACTTAAACCCGATTCACCTTCTCTGACAACCAATCCGCCATGAGTGAATTTCTTTTTACATCCGAATCCGTTTCCGAAGGTCACCCGGACAAGGTAGCCGACCAGATTTCGGATGCCGTACTTGACGCCATTTTAGCCCAGGACCCCCGCTCGCGCGTTGCCGCCGAAACCCTGGTCAAGGACAACCTCGTGGTACTGGCGGGTGAAATCACCACCGGCGCCAAGGTCGATTACGTGCAGGTCGCGCGCGACACGATTCGCGGCATCGGCTACACCGACCCCGCCATCGGCTTCGATGCCGACACCTGCACGGTGCTGGTGCAGTATGGCGAGCAGTCGCAGGACATTTCGCAGGGCGTCACCGAAGGCAAGGGCCTGAACCTCGACCAGGGCGCCGGCGACCAGGGCCTGATGTTCGGCTACGCCTGCGACGAAACCCCGGAACTGATGCCGCTGGCGATCCACCTGTCGCATCGCCTGGTGGAGCGCCAGTCCGAATTGCGCCGCGACGGCCGCCTTTCCTGGCTGCGCCCCGACGCCAAATCGCAGGTCACGCTGCGCTATGTGGACGGCCGGCCGGTCTCGATCGACACCGTGGTGCTCTCGACCCAGCACAAGCCGGGCGTGACCCACAAGCAGATCGAAGAGGCAGTGATCGAGCAGATCATCAAGCCGGTGCTGCCGAAAGAGCTGATCAAGGGCCAGATCCAGTACCTGGTCAACCCGACCGGCGCATTCGAAATCGGCGGCCCGAAAGGCGACTGCGGCCTGACCGGGCGCAAGATCATTGTCGACAGCTACGGCGGTTCGGCCCCGCACGGCGGCGGCGCATTCTCTGGCAAGGACCCGTCCAAGGTTGACCGCTCGGCCGCCTACGCCGCGCGCTACGTCGCCAAAAACATCGTCAAGGCCGGCCTTGCCAGCCGCTGCACGGTGCAGGTGTCGTATGCGATCGGCGTTGCCAAGCCGACCAGCGTATTCGTCACCACCGGCGGTACCGGCAAGGTGTCGGACGAAAAGCTCGCGCAATTGGTGAGCGAGCATTTTGACCTGCGCCCGAAAGGCATCATCCAGATGCTCGACCTGCTGCGTCCGATCTACAAGAAGACCGCTGCGTACGGCCACTTCGGCCGTGAAGAGCCGGAATTCACGTGGGAAAGAACCGATAAAGCTGCAGCCTTGAAGGCTGCAGCCGGCGTATGACGCCGGCCCGCCATGCGGGCTATCGGTTCTTCGGCGAAGGCTGACTTCGTGGATACGAAGTCAAGGGCGCCGCAAGGCGTCCGGCCGTAGCCAAAAGACCCATCTCAAGGCCGCCCGGTCCGACCGTGGCGGCCTTTGTTTTATCCCCTTTCGCTTTTGACGTCACCTCATGCCCCTGCCTTCGATCCAACAACGCCTTGCCGTCGAACTCGCCGCGCGCCCTGAACAAGTGGCCGCGGCCGTCGCGCTGCTCGATGAAGGCGCCACCGTGCCCTTCATCGCCCGCTATCGCAAGGAGGTCACCGGCGGCCTCGACGACAACCAGTTGCGTCTGCTCGAAGAGCGCCTGGCTTACCTGCGTGAGCTCGAAGACCGGCGCGCTGCGATCCTCGCCAACATCGACGAGCAGGGCAAACTCACGCCGGAGTTGCGCGCCGCCATCGAGCTTGCCGCCGACAAGGCGCGCCTCGAAGACTTGTACCTGCCTTACAAGCAAAAGCGCCGCACCAAGGCGCAGATTGCCAAGGAAGCCGGCCTGGAACCGTTGGCGGATGCGCTTCTTGGCGATGCCACGCTCACGCCCGACACCGAAGCCGCCAAATACCTGCGCGAACCCTTCGAGATCGAAGGCGTGAACAACCCGGGCGTGCCCGACATCAAGGCAGCACTCGACGGCGCGCGCCAGATTTTGATGGAACGCTTCGCCGAAGACGCCGATCTGTTGCAGGCGCTGCGCACGCATCTGATCGACAACGGCATTGTGTGCTCGACGGTAGCCAAGGGCAAGGAAGAGGTCGGCGCGAAGTTTTCCGACTACTTCGATTATTCGGAAACCTACAAGACGATTCCGTCCCACCGCGCCCTCGCGCTGTTTCGCGGCCGCCGCGAAGAGATGCTCAACGTTTCGCTGGTGTTGCCGGGTGAGGAAGAAAAGCCCGGCTGGGATGCGCCGCACAACGCCTGCGAAGGGCGCATCGCGCAGCGCTTCCGGATTGCGGCGCAGAACCGCCCGGCGGATCGCTGGTTGCTCGATACCGTGCGCTGGGCCTGGCGCGTCAAGATTTCATTGCATCTCGATACCGACCTGATGGGCGGTCTGCGCGAACGTGCCGAGACCGAAGCAATCCGCGTGTTTGGTGCCAACCTCAAAGACCTGCTGCTCGCGGCGCCGGCCGGTCCCAAATCGGTGCTCGGCCTCGACCCCGGCTTGCGCACCGGCTGCAAGGTCGCAGTGATCGACGTCACCGGCAAGCTGCTCGACACCGCCACCATCTACCCGCACGAACCGCGGCGTGACTGGGATGGCTCGATTGCGACACTCGGCACGCTGTGCGTCAAACACAATGTGCAGCTGATCGCCATCGGCAACGGCACGGCTTCGCGCGAAACAGACAAGCTGGCGGGCGACTTGATCGAGATGATCCGCAAGCACGCACCGGCAGATTCGCCCGCCACACGCATTGCCAAGGTCACCGTGTCCGAGGCCGGTGCTTCGGTGTATTCGGCGTCCGCATTTGCTGCGAAGGAATTTCCCGACCTTGACGTTTCGATTCGCGGTGCCGTGTCGATTGCGCGGCGCCTGCAAGACCCGCTCGCCGAGTTGGTGAAGATTGACCCCAAATCCATCGGCGTCGGCCAGTACCAGCATGACGTCAACCAGACGCAACTGCAGCGCGCCCTTGACGGCGTCGTCGAGGATTGCGTCAACGGCGTCGGCGTTGACGTCAACACCGCATCGGCGCCGCTGCTGTCGCGTGTTGCTGGTTTGAGCGCGGGCATCGCTGCGGGCATCGTCACTTACCGCGATGCCAATGGCCGTTTCACCACGCGCGAGCAACTGAAGAAGGTGCCGCGCCTGGGCGACAAGGCCTTCGAGCAAGCCGCAGGATTCTTGCGGGTGATGGGTGGTGAGAATCCGCTCGACGCTTCCGCCGTGCACCCCGAGGCTTACGCGGTGGTGCAGCGCATTCTCAAGGATCTCGACCGCGACATCGCCAGCGTGCTCGGCGCGCCCGACGTGCTCAGGAAACTGCAGCCGGCCAAATACGCCGACGCGCGTTTCGGCGTGCCGACGATTGCCGACATCCTCAAGGAACTGGAGAAACCCGGGCGCGACCCGCGGCCCGAGTTCAAGACGGCGTCATTCGTTGAGGGAGTGAGTGAAATCGCGCATCTCAAACCCGGCATGGTGCTCGAAGGCACGGTGACCAACGTGGCCAACTTCGGCGCCTTTGTCGACATCGGCGTACATCAGGACGGCCTGGTGCACATCTCGGCGCTGTCCGAAAAATTTGTGAAAGATCCGCGCGAAGTCGTCAAGGCAGGGCAGATCGTCAAGGTCAAGGTGCTGGAGGTCGACCCGAAGCGCCAGCGCATTGCGCTGACCATGCGCATGAGTGATGCGCCGACGGACAGAAGCGGACCCGCCAACCGGGGGGCGCCAAGCGGTGCTCCTGGAGCGGATTCCAGGGGCGGTCGGCCGGACAAGCGCATGGATCGGTCTTCTCAGGGCAGGGCACCGGCGCAATCGGCGCCGCCGGCCAACAATGCAATGGCCTCGGCGTTCGCCAAGCTCAAGGGCGGCTAAGCATCGCGGCGCCGGTACAGCGGCGCAATCACGGCGATGGCCACGCAGGCTGCAGCCAGGTGCTTGAGCGAGTGGCCTGACACCATGTGCAGCGTCAATTCCCAGATCTGGGCGTCGGCTGCCTCGAACACCTTGGCCAGCGCATAGGCACCGATCAGCAAGCCCCAGTTGGGCCCCGGTGTGGCGTGCCCCTCCGGCGTGCGCCAGAACAGGATCAGCACCAGCAGCGCCATGCCACCGAACTGCAGCACCGCGTACGGTGCGATGCTGCCGCTCGCCGTCCACCACCACACCGAGAACGGCCCGGCCACCAGCACCAGCCAGCCCAGCCACCAGCCGGCGCGTTCGCTGGCCTTGTGCGCGGCGGCGAGGCCGAGAATGCCGGCGAACGCGATCACCATGCCGTAGCGGTCAACCGCCAGGCCTGCATCATTCGGCGGCACCTGGCCGTGGTACCAGGCCGAGCCCAGTCCGGTGGCAACCAGCCCGGCAAAGGTGAGCAGTGCCATCGCCCCAAGCGCGCTCGTCGGTGCCGGCAGGCGGCCGCGCAGCACCAGCGCGATGCCGACCGTACCGGCGATCATGAAAGGCAGGTTGGAGAGGGTGTCGAGCGCATTGGCCATGCCGAACAGCGTGCGCGTGTCGACAAAGTGGTGGTAGTCCTGGCTCTGCGGCAGGTGCGGCAAGAACGGCTGCGCCAGCAGCACCAGCAGCACGATGGCGGCGAGCACGGTTTCGCGGCGGGTCAGGGATTTCATGACAGGTCCTCGTGGCGGTGAAGGCTGCGCTGTGCAGCGCAAACCCCGTCGCGACCAGCGCGCCGGGTCGCGTGCCGGCAGGCGCTACCCCGGGTATCGGTTATGCGCGAGCGCCGGAGCCAGGCGTGCATCTGCGCAAGGCCCGCTACGCCGCGCTGCGCAGCGCGCTCCACACCCGCCCGGGCGTGAACGGCAGGTCGAGGCTCGTCACGCCGCGCCCTGCCAGGGCATCGAGAATCGCGCTTACGGTCGAGGGCAGCGCGCCGGTCACGCCCGACTCACCCGCACCCTTGACGCCGAGCGGATTGGTGCGGCACGGCGTCACGTGGTGGGCGATGGCCGGCGCGGGCAGCAGGCCGGCATGCGGCATCGGGTAATCCATGAACGAGGCGTTGAGCAATTGGCCGCTGTCGTCGTACACGAGGCGCTCGCCGAACACCTGGCCCAGTCCCTGCACCACGCCGCCGGTCACCTGGCCTTCGACCACGTCTTCGTTGAGCACCACGCCGACGTCGTCGACCGCGGCATAGCGCAGCACGCGGGTGTGGCCGGTCGCCGGGTCGATCTCGACTTCGCTGATGTGGCAGCCGTTCGGAAACGTCATCGCCGGCGAGGTGAACTTGGCGAGGTTGCTCAATTCGGTGGGCACACCCTCGGGCAGCGCCGGTGCGTTCTGCAGCCGCGCCGTCATGTCCAGGATCGGGATCGCCATGTCGGTGCCCGCAACGCGAAAGCCGCCGTCGGCAAACTCGATGTCGGCGGCAGCCGCTTCGAGCAGCTCCGCCGCAATCAGCTTGCCGCGGCGGATCGCCTCGTCGCAGGCCAGCGTCAGGGCGCTGCCCGCCATCATCACCGAGCGCGACGCCACCGTGGCGACCAGCCCCGGGGTCTGCGCACTGTCGCCTGCGACCAGCCTGACCTTCGATATGTCGACCCCCAGTTGTTTGGCGATCAGTTGCGGGAAGGTACGCAGGTGCCCCTGGCCGATCGCCTGCGCGCCGGTATGCAGGCTGACCGTGCCGCCGGGGCTGAACTGCAGCTTCACCGGTTCTTCGAGGATGCCGCCGGCCACCTCGAGAAAGCAGCACATGCCGATGCCGCGCAGCAAGCCGGCGCGTTCCGATGCGGCGCGGCGCGCGGCAAAACCGTTCCAGTCGGCCAGCATCAGCGCCTGGTCCATCACGGCTTCAAACTCGCCGCTGTCGTACACCTGTCCGTTGGGCGCGCTGTAGGGCATGGCGGCGGCGGGAATCAGGTTTTGCCGGCGCATCTGCGCGCGGTCCAGGCCGAACTTCGCGCTCGCGCCGTCAAGCAGGCGCTCGATCAGGTAGATCGCCTCGGGCCGGCCGGCGCCGCGATACGGGCCGAGCGGGGCCTGGTTGCTGAACACCATGCGCGAGCGCAGCCGGATCGACGCGATCCGGTACACGCTCGACAGGCAGTTCTTGGTGTTGTTGGTGGCGAAGATCGCGGAGTAGGCGGTGGTGTAGGCGCCGATGCCCACGA
Organism: Burkholderiales bacterium; assembly: GCA_947473125.1. Taxonomy (GTDB): domain Bacteria; phylum Pseudomonadota; class Gammaproteobacteria; order Burkholderiales; family JAEUOS01; genus CANJDH01. The sequence goes on along the minus strand of CANJDH010000007.1, from coordinate 6,637 downwards.
GCACGTCGGCGCGGATGCCGAGAATGCGGCCGTCGCGGTCGAACGCCATGTCGGCCTGGAGCTTCGAGTGGCGGCCCGGGGTGTCGGCCAGAAAGCTCTCGAGCCGGGTGGCGGTCCACTTGACCGGCCGGCGCACCTGTTTCGCCGCGAACAGGATCGCCGCGTATTCGGCATAGGCCTGCACTTTTGCGCCGAAGCCGCCGCCGACATCCGGCGTGATCACGCGCAGCTTGTCGGGCGCGACCTTGAGCACGCCTTCGGCCAGCAGCTTGCGCACGATCATCACGCCCTGCGTCGAGGCGATCAGCGTGTACTGCCCCGATGGTTGCGCCGCTTCCTGGTGCGCCGGGTCGGCGCTGCCGTCATCGGCCTGCCATTGCGCAATGGCGGCGCGCGGCTCCATCGGGCATGCCGCCATCGGCGGGTCGTCGAGTTCGACCGATTCAATGTGAAACGCGTTCGCAAAGGCCGCGTCGGATGCTGCGGCGTCGCCATCTTCCCAATCGAGCGCGATGTTGTCCGGCGCGCCCGGCCAGATCGCGGGTGCGCCCGGCGCCAGTGCGGCGGCTATGCTGCCCGCCACCGCGAGCGGCGTGAGGTCGGCCTGCACCAGGTCCGCTGCGTCCTGGGCCAAGGCCAGAGTGTCGGCGACCACGACGGCAATCGCCTCCCCCACATAGCGCACCGTGCCATAGGCGAGCGGCGGAATGCCGGCCGCGTGCATCGGTTTGCCGTCGCGGCCGTTGAACACCGCCATTGGCGGGATCACGCCCATGCCTGCGGCCTGCATCTGCGCGCCGGTAATGACGGCGCGTACGCCGGGTACGGCCAGTGCAGCGGCGGCATCAATGCCGTTGATGGCCGCATGGGCCAGGGTTGCGCGCACGAAGCAGGCATGCGCCTGGTCGGGCAGGTCGATGTCGCTGGTATAGGTGCCGCTACCCTGCACAAAGGCGGCGATTTCGTCGTGGTCGCCGGGGCGCCCGTCGCCAAAACGGATCTGGTCGAAATTCATGTCGATGTCCTGTAACCGGTCCCGGGGCAGGGCCCGGGCGGATTCGGCATTTTGCACCATGGCGCCGCAACAATCGCCTCCGCGGCGCAGCCGACAGGCAGGCTGCCGGAGTGGGTTGCACCGCACCATCACCACGACAATCACGCTATAATTCTGTTCTCCCAAGGAGCGTTGCAGCCGCCCATCGGTGACCCGAGCTGACCAGATCAGCAAGTCACCACGAGGCGGTCAGGCTTGGGATGTTCATGCAACGGCGCTCGCCCACTTCCACTTCAAACCACTGAAAGGAGGGCGCGAGATGAGCGCCGTACTTAAATTCCCCGCCAAAAAAGATTACGTCATTGCCGACCTGAAGCTCGCCGCATGGGGCCGCAAGGAAATTGCGATTGCCGAGACCGAAATGCCCGGCCTGATGGCGATTCGCGAAGAGTTTGCCAAAAAGCAGCCGCTCAAGGGTGCACGCATTACCGGGTCGCTGCACATGACGATCCAGACCGCCGTGCTGATCGAAACCCTCGAAGCCCTCGGCGCCAAGGTGCGTTGGGCCTCGTGCAACATTTTCTCGACACAGGACCACGCCGCCGCTGCGATTGCCGCCAACGGCACGCCGGTGTTCGCGGTCAAGGGTGAGACCTTGGTTGACTACTGGGACTACACCCATCGCATTTTTGAATGGCCGCGCAAGGGAAATGAGGACGAATTCACCAACATGATCCTCGACGACGGTGGCGACGCCACCTTGCTGCTGCATCTGGGCACGCGCGCCGAGTCCGACATTTCGGTGATCGCCAAGCCGACCAGCGAAGAAGAAACCTGCCTCTACGCGTCGATCAGGAAAACCCTGAAAAAAGACAAGAACTGGTATTCGAAGCGCCTCGCCGCCGTCAAGGGCGTGACCGAAGAAACCACCACCGGTGTGCATCGCCTGTACCAGATGCACAAGGAAGGCAAGCTTGCCTTCCCGGCGATCAACGTCAACGATTCGGTGACCAAATCGAAATTCGACAACCTCTACGGTTGCCGCGAGTCGCTGGTCGATGCGATCAAGCGCGCCACCGACGTGATGATCGCCGGCAAGGTGGCGGTGGTGGCCGGCTATGGCGATGTGGGCAAAGGTTCGGCGCAAGCCCTGCGTGCGCTCTCCGCCCAAGTGTGGGTCACCGAAATCGACCCGATCTGCGCATTGCAGGCGGCGATGGAAGGTTATCGCGTCGTCACCATGGATTACGCTGCCGACAAGGCCGACATTTTTGTCTCGGCCACCGGCAACTACCATGTGATCACCCACGACCACATGAAGAAGATGAAAGACCAGGCCATCGTCTGCAACATCGGCCACTTCGACAACGAGATCGACGTCGCCTCGCTCGAAAAATACAAGTGGGACGAGATCAAGCCGCAGGTCGACCATGTCATCTTCCCGGGCAAGGGCTATGGCCCCGGCGGAAAAAAGTCGGGCAAGGAAGGCAAGCGCATCATCCTGCTCGCCAAGGGCCGCCTGGTGAACCTGGGCTGCGGCACGGGGCACCCGAGTTACGTGATGTCGTCGTCGTTCGCCAACCAGACGATTGCGCAGATCGAGCTGTTCACCCAGACCAAGAAGTATCCGGTCGGGGTTTACACCTTGCCCAAGCACCTCGACGAGAAAGTGGCGCGCCTGCAGTTGAAGAAACTCAACGCGCAGCTGTCCAAGCTGACTCCGAAGCAGGCGGCCTACATCGGCGTCACCCAGGACGGCCCGTACAAGGCTGACCAGTACCGCTACTAAACCTTGTTCCGGACATCACGGGCGCTGCCGTTTTGCGGCAGGACCTGCGATGCCGGAATAAAGCCCGGCATCGGGCGTGCGCTTGCGCGACGCCCATTCCGGGCATCCACCAGGCGGCCTGAAACCGTTGGTGGGAGCGGGTCTCCGACGTTTCTCCCCGGGAGTCATGATGCGTCTCTTGCTGATCTGGATATTCAACGCGATGGCGCTGATCGCCGTCGCCTACTTTTTGCCGGGCATCAAGGTCGACGGCTTCGGCTCGGCCCTGATCGCGGCGCTGGTGCTGGGCCTGGTCAATACGCTGATCCGGCCCTTGCTGGTGTTGCTCACCCTGCCGATCACGGTGGTGACGCTCGGCCTGTTCATCCTGCTCATCAACGGCTTTTGTTTCTGGTTCGTCGGCTCGGTGCTCAAGGGCTTCGTGGTCGAAGGCTACTGGGTGGCGGTGCTCGGCGCGGTGCTGTACAGCGTCTTTTCGTGGGCCTTGTCGACCCTGCTGCCCGGCAAAGCACCATGAGAAAAGGTGATTTCAGCTTCGAGTTTTTCCCGCCCAAGACCGATGAGGGCATGCAAAAACTGCGTGCCACCAAGGCGCAGCTCGAGCAGTTGAAGCCGCGTTTTTTCTCGGTCACCTACGGCGCCGGCGGCTCGACGCGCGACCGCACCCTCGACACCGTGCTCGAAATCCAGAAAGACGGCTTTGAGGCCGCGCCGCACCTGTCGTGCATCGGCTCGACCCGTGCCAACCTGCTCGAAACGCTGCAGCTGTACAAGGCCAACGGCATCCGCCACACCGTGGCGCTGCGCGGCGACCTGCCCTCGGGCCTGGTCGATTTCGGTGAGCTGCGCTACGCCAGCGAGCTGGTCGAATTCATCCGCAAGGAAACCGGCGACTGGTTCCACATTGAAGTGGCGTGTTACCCCGAGATGCACCCGCAGGCGCGCTCGCCGCAGGACGATCTCAACGCCTTCAAGCGCAAGGTCGATGCCGGCGCCAGCGGCGCGATCACCCAGTATTTCTACAATGCCGACGCCTACTTCCGCTTTGTCGACGAGGTGTGCGGTGCAGGAATCAGTATCCCCATTGTCCCGGGCATCATGCCGATCGCCACGTTCACCCAACTGGCGCGCTTTTCCGAGATGTGCGGCGCCGAGATTCCGCGCTGGATGCGCCTCAAGCTCGCCAGCTACGGTGACGACCGCGCCTCGATCCGCTCGTTCGGCCTCGATGTTGTCACCGACATGTGCGACCGCCTGCTCGAACAAGGCGCTCCCGGGCTACACTTCTACACGCTGAACGCCGCCGGATTGACGACGACGCTATGGCAAAGGCTCGGGCTGTAGGTCTGAGTTCAGCGCCGCAACAGCCTGTGGATGCAGCCGCGCAGCCAGGCGTTGCCCGGGTCCTTGTGGAAGCGCCGGTGCCAGAATTGCTGCACCTCGATGGTCGGCGGGTGCAGGGGCACCTCGAGAATGCGAATGTCGACATGGCGCGCGATCACCTCGGCGATGTCCTGCGGGATCGTCGCGACCAGGTCGGTGCCGGGCAGGATCGCCAGCAGGCTCATGAAATGCGAAACCTCGATCGCCACGCGCCGGTCGAGGCGGCGTTGTTGCAGGAACTGCTCGAACTGGTGGTCGCGGCCTTCCGGGCGGATCACCACGTGCTTGGCGGCGAGGAATTCCTTCACCGTGAGGCGCTCGCCGGCCAGTTCGCGCGACTGGCACACGATGCACACGTAGCGCATCCGGAACAGGCGCTGCTGGAAAAAGCCGGCGCGCCGCAAATCGGGAAAAAAACCCAGCGCCAGATCGGCCTGGCCGGATTCGAGCGCTGCGCCGGCCTGGTCGCGCGGCATCGAGCGTGAGCGCAGGTTGATGCCGGGCGCGAGGAGGGCGCACTCCTCGGCGACCTGCGGCACCAGCGTGACCTCGCCGATGTCCGGCGTGACGATGGTGAAGGTGCGTTCCGAAGTCGCGGCATCGAATGCCGACAGGTGCAGGATCTCGGCGCTCACCGTTTCCATCACCAGGCGCACCGGGTCGGCGAGCGCCAGTGCGCGCGGGGTCGGCTTCATCTCCTGCCCGGCGCGCACGAACAGCGGGTCGCCGAACACCGCACGCAGGCGCGCCAGCGCTGCGCTGGTGGCGGGCTGGCTCAGGCCCACCGCTTCGGCCGCGCGCGTCACGCTCTGGTGCCGGGCCAGGGCGTCGAACACCACCAGCAAATTCAGGTCAATCGATTGGATATCCATGGCATGGATGGAGAGTATTTGCAAAATCCACTAGGAGAATTATCAGTCACTGCGTAGCATTCGTCCAGTTTTGGCCGCGCCGCACCCCCGGCAGCGGCCGCCTGCCAACCGACCAGGAGCCCGACCCACCATGACCTCACCCCTTGTTTCAGGCCTGCGCAGCGTCGAGATCGGCGTGCCCGATGTCGCCGCCGCCGAGAAGTTTTACACCGACACCTGGCTGCTCACGGTGGCCGCGCGCAGCGCCAACACCGTGTACCTGCGCGGCACCGGTGCGGCGCACCACCTGCTGTCGCTGACGCGCACCGAGCAGCCCGAGCTGCTCGCGGTCACGCTCAACAGCCCCTCGCGCAAGGAAGTCGATGCGCTCGCACAGTCGGTGCCGGCCCACGGCGGCAGCATCCTGCGCGCACCCGGCGCGATCACCGAGCCCGGCGGCGGCTACGGCATCACGTTTAAGGATCCGCAGGGCCGCATCCTCCGCGCCGTGTGCGAAGACGCGCGCCATGCCGACGCCGCCGTGGTGCGCGAGCGCCCCGAGCGCCTCGCCCATGTAGTGATGAACAGCCACGACACGCCGGCGGCCCAGGCGTTTTACGAGAAGGCGCTCGGCTTCAAGCTCTCGGACCGCACCCGCATCATGGCCTTCATGCGTTGCAATACCGACCACCACAACATCGCGCTGGCCGATGCCGACAACGACTGCCTGAACCACATCGCCTTTGTGATGCCCGACCTGGATTCAGTGATGAAGGGCGGCGGCCGCATGAAAGACGCGGGCCATGCGATCCAGTGGGGCCCGGGGCGCCACGGCCCGGGCAACAACCTGTTCAACTATTTTCTGGGGCCGTTCGACTTTGCGATCGAATACACCGCCGAGGTCTCGCAGGTGGATGACAGCTACCGCACCGGCATGCCCGACGACTGGAAATGGCCGCCCGGGCGCATCGACCATTGGGGCATCAGTGCCATGCCCAGCGCCGAGCTCAAGGCCGCGCAACGCAAGATCGGCTTTGCCGCCACCCTGAAAATCTGATTGTGCTGGCGCTGTCGCCGGCGCGCCCGAATTGAACGCATGAACAAAAACATTGCAGCGACCGATTTTGATGTCGCCGATTTTGATGTCGCCATTGCCGGCTTCGGCCCGGCCGGGGCCACGCTTGCCTGCCTGCTCGGCGCGCAGGGCATCCGCACCTTCGTGGTCGACCGCCTCACCGGGGTCTACGACAAGCCGCGCGCCTTTGCCATGGACCACGAGATCATGCGCGTGTTCCAGAACATCGGTCTGGCCGACGCGATCGCGCCGCACATCGCGCCGTTCACCGCGTCCGAGCACTACGGTGTCGACGGCCAGCTGATTCGCCGCCTCACCATGATCGACCCGCCGTATCCGCAGGGCTGGATTCCGTCGATGGTGTTTCGCCAGCCGCCTCTTGAGGAGGCCCTGCGCGAGCGGGTTTGCGCCACGCCGGGCGTGACCATGTCGCTCGGCGAAGAGCTGGTGTCGTTCACGCAGGATGCCGAGCAGGTCACCGTTACGCTGAAACGCGGCGACGCCTCAAGGAACATCACCGCGCGCTATCTGGTCGGCTGCGACGG